>JBBPIK010000155.1:0-2308 GCA_038040415.1 Actinomycetota bacterium | reverse complement strand
ACAGGAGATCGACCCGGACGTCGAGGAGTGACCTAGGCGTGGCGACGTCCTCGAGCGAAACGGAGTCGTCAGGTAACGAGGAGCAGGCGACACGACTGCTCGACACGTACCTCGCGCGGGACCCGAAGGCGCCCTTTCGCCACAGTCGGGCAGAATGCTGCTGGTCGGGTCACTTCTGCAAACGAAACTGCTAACGCGGGCTGGTTGCGCCAATGCAGGCCTCCGCGGCCATCGCGTAGAAGTCGTCGATGTCATGCGGCAGGCTACTGGCGACGCCGTAGACGACCACCGCGTCAGTGAAGCAGGCGAGGTCGGCTGCGACTAGACGCCCAAGCGGACACGCCCGCCGCAACCACGTCAGCCGCGGGAGGAACTCCCGGGGACGACAGAGCCCGAGATACGCAAACGACCAAAGCACGCATGATCTCCCGAAGTCGCGGAGAGCCCAAGCTACTTAGAGCGCGGCAAGAGGCCGGTCGATGCGAATGACAGACTTTTCGTACGCCACGGGTTGGAAACCAGGCTCGGTGGAAATGAACGGAACGTGACTGCCGCCCCAGACCTCGATCGAGCCCGACACCAGGTGGAGAACGCCGACTGGCTAAACGCGCTCGCGCGGGTCGGCCTCGTCGCCAAAGGCGCCTCGTTTGCCCTGGTCGGGATCCTCGCGATCAAGCTCGCGGTAGAGAGCGGCGGAAAGGCGACAAGCCGCCAGGGCGCGCTCCAGTCGCTCGCGCAGCACTCGTTCGGGAAGTTTCTGCTGATCCTCCTTGCGCTCGGCTTCGCCGCCTATGCACTCTGGCGCTTCGCCCAAACCTTCTTCGACAAGAACGATGTCGGCGACGGCGCGAAGGGCCTTGCCAAGCGCACGGGCTACTTCGGCAGCGGGGCGATCTATGCGAGCCTCACCTACGCGACAGTCAAGATCATCTCCGGCGCGGCCCAGCAGTCGCAGAACCAAAAGGCGCACAAGACGACCGCGACCGTGCTCGACTGGCCCGCGGGGAAGTGGATCGTCGGCGCCGCCGGCCTCGTGCTGATCGGCGTCGGCCTCTGGAACGGCTACCTCGGCATCGAGAAGAAGTTCCTGGAGGACTGGATGACGGAAAAGATGAGCGCGGCCGCGCAAAGCTGGGGCTCGCGCGCGGGCGTCGTCGGGCTCCTCGCGCGAATGGTCGTCTTCGCCCTGATCGGGATTTTCGTCGTCAAGGCCGCCCACGACTATGACCCACGCGAAGCGATCGGTCTCGACGGCGCGCTGCAGAAGCTGGCGAACCATAGTTACGGCTCGTGGCTGCTCGGGATTGTCGCGGCGGGCCTCCTCGCCTATGCCGTCTTCTGCCTGTTCGAGGCGCGCTACCGCAAAGTCTGACCGAACAAGGTCGTGCGGCCGAACTCTGGCGGTGTGACTCGTGCTCGCTCACCGTAGGCGCGCTCAACGATCAAGTGGGCGAGGTCACGCTCTTACGTCTAGCGTGGCTGATGAACGGGGTTGGTGGGGGTGCGTGGCTGAAGCCTGATCGTGCGACGGCCGGCGGCTGCGCTGGCCTCGGGTCTTCGACGTGAAGAGCACGAGGCCGCGAGACCAGCTCCACCAGCGCCGCGCCGCGGTCGCCGAGTACCTGCCCACCCACCCCGCGCAGCCGCCGCCGTTACCCCGGCAGCGGCCAGCGGCCGAGGCGGAGAAGTCGCCCAAACCCCGCTCCCGACCGCGGCTGCACACCTACCTGGAGGACAAGACGTGACCGCCATCAGCCAGCGGGACCGGCGCGGCGGCGCGTTCATCGCGACCAAAGAGCACCGGCGATTCGTCGACGCCGTGCGCCGTGAGGGCTACATCGGGCTCTGCTTCGGCCCCGCGGGGGTCGGAAAGACCCTCTCAGCGTGCCGTTACGCGCAACTGGAACATCGCAGAGACGCTGCCGCCCTCGCCCGCGCGTCGAGGTATGAGGTCAGGATCTGCTTTCAATCACCTCCTCGACCCGGCCGAGCCGCGGTTTCGCACCCGCTATTCCTCGCAGATATCAGCGAGCTGCGCCTCCGCGATGCGCAGCAGATCGGCCGTCGCGATCCGGACCGACTCGTCGTGCGAGCCCGCCTCGAGCACAAGCGATTCCCGCTCGGCAAGGCGGCCGTCGACGACGACGGAGTCGCGGGGCAACCCGGCTCTAACCTCGCGGCAGCGTTTCGCTGTGGCCGTCTCGCCTATCGATCTCGAAGAGGTTCGCACCCCGCAGCTTCTTCCACACATTGAGATAGAGGTCGAGCTCCATGCGCGCCTGCTCGGCGTGGATCGCGTGGGGGACTT
>JBBPIK010000093.1:0-7561 GCA_038040415.1 Actinomycetota bacterium | reverse complement strand
GCCCTCCGGCCCCCACCACCTCGCGAGCTCGTTCGGATCGGTGAAGACCTCGAACACGAGCGAAGGAGCGGCGGGAAGGGCCCGATTCATCTCGAGCGTCAGGCCGTCTGATCGCGTCGCCACGCGTTGATCCTATGCAGGGCCTAAGGCGGTGGACGATCGCCGATTGAAGCGGCGATGTGTCGTGGTACTCGTCGAGCACGATCACCGGGTCTTGTGGCGACACAACTCGCGTCGGTCGAGCGGCTGCTTGATGGCGCTTCGCACGCAATTGTCCGCGGCGAGCTGAGCCCCGCTGCGCGATGCGGATGCGTCACCAGCCTTTACGAGAAGGCGCGGCGCAGAGTGCCCTCAGGCCACTAGACGGTACTGCTGGATGATCCGGGCATCGCTTGGAGGTCCGAGCTTCCCCCCGACTGCCTGCCCCCCGCCCCGCCCGGCGCTACGGTGGGGCGCGTGCGCCGATCGCTCGCCCTCACCGCGCTGCTGCCCGTGCTCGCCCTCGCGGCCGCGGCGCCCGCCTCCGCCGACCCGTACGACGACTACCGCCGCGACGGATCGATCAATCCCTGCAGCTACAGCCCCGAGCAGCTGCAGCGCAGCCGCGACGCCCTGCCCCCCGACGTGATCCAGTACTCGCCCGGCCTGGCCGACCAGCTGGCTGTCGGCCAGGAGGGCTGCGGCGGGCAGGCGCCCGGCGCCGCCCCCGAGACGCGCGACTCCGAAGTGGTGCCCTCACTGCCGAGCGCGGGCGGGGGCGGCTCGGCCCAGAGCGGCGCGCCCGGTGACACACGCCGCGCCCGCATCCTCGACCCGCCCACGCCCAAGGCCGCCGACCAGGTGCGCCTGGCCAACCTGGCCACCCCGGCGCCGTCGGTCAAGCCGGGGTCGGAGGACATGCCCGGCTGGATGCTCCCGCTGATCGGCGGGCTGGCGCTGCTCGGGCTGCTCGGGTTCCTCGCCACGCGCGCCCTGGCCGGCAGTCTCGGCGGGCGCCCCCTGGCCGCGGGGGCCAGCGGCCGCATCTCCGACGCCCTCACCGAGGCGTGGGAGAGCGTGCGCCTGGGCCGCTGAGCGCCCGAAACCGCAATATGTTGTGGTTTCGGGGAGGACTCGCACACTAGATCCAGTAATATGGACCAATGCGTTGTCCGTTCTGCTCGTTCGATTCCACCCGTGTCGTCGACTCGCGTCTGACCGACCCGGGCGACTCGATCCGCCGCCGCCGCGAGTGCGCCGGTTGCGGAAGCCGCTTCACCACCCACGAGCGGGCGGAGGAGGTGCCGGTCGACGTGATCAAGCGCGACGGCACCACGCAGCGCTTCGATCGCCGCAAGCTGCTTCGAGGGCTCGTGCGGGCGGCCGGTGGCCGTCCGGTGGGAGGCGAGCAGCTCGAAGAGCTTGCGGACTCGATCGCGATGGACATCCGTCGCGAGGGCGGCGCGGTGAAGGCCGAGCGCATCGGCGACCTGGCCGAGCGCGGCCTCGCCCGGCTCGACCCCGTCACGGCGATCCAGTTCGCCTCGGTGTACCGCCGGCTGTCCAACCTCGACGAGCTGGAAGCCGTTGTCCGCAAGCTGCGGGATGAACCGGATCCGGGCTCGGAGCAGATGCCCTTCGAGGGCATCGTTCCGTCCGATGTCCCAGGCAGCATCGCCTCCCCCCGCTGATGCCTTGGCGGGACGCCCAAATGTCACGAGGAGAGGTCATGCCGAGTAGCCGAAGCACCGTCAGCGACACCACCCCGAACACCGCCGGGGTCACCGTCGAGCGGCGCTTCACCGAACCCGGCACACATCCGTTCGACGCCGTGCAGTGGGAGATCCGCGACGCCGTGATCGGCGACCCCGAAAGCCCCGTTTTCGAGCAGCGCGGCGTGGAGTTCCCGGTCACCTGGACCCAGAACGCCACCAACATCGTCGCCCAGAAGTACTTCCGCGGGCGCATGGGCTCAGACGAGCGCGAGTCGAGCGTCAAGCAGATGGTGGGCCGCGTGGCGAGCACGATCGCTTCTTGGGGTCGCGAGGGCGGTTACTTCGCGAGTGACGAGGACGCCGACATCTTCGAGGCCGAGCTCACCCACATCCTTCTGAACCAGATGGCGGCGTTCAACTCGCCGGTCTGGTTCAACGTTGGGTTCGAGGAGCAGGCTCAAGTGTCGGCCTGTTTCATCCTTTCGGTCGAGGACGAAATGGAGTCGATCCTCGACTGGAACACCAAGGAGGGAAACATCTTCCGCGGCGGCTCCGGGTCGGGCATCAATCTCTCGCGGATCCGCGGCTCCAAGGAGTCGATGGCTAAGGGCGGCTACGCCTCCGGCCCCGTTTCATTCATGCGCGGTGCGGATGCTTGGGCCGGCACGATCAAGTCGGGCGGCAAGACGCGCCGCGCCGCGAAGATGGTCGTACTCAACGCCGACCACCCGGACATCCGCGAGTTCATCTGGTGCAAGGCCAAGGAAGAGGACAAGGCCGAGGCCTTGCGCGAGGCCGGCTTTGACATGTCGATCGACGGTGACGGCTTCTTCTCGATCCAGTACCAGAACGCAAACAACTCCGTGCGGGTCACAGACGAGTTCATGCAGGCAGTCGAGGACGACGCCGAGTGGCACCTGATCGCCCGTAACGAGATCAATCCGGAGACGGGCGAAAAGAAGGTCATGGAAACCGTCAATGCCCGCGACCTCTACCGCGAGATTGCCGAGGCAGCCTGGCGCTGCGCCGACCCCGGCGTTCAGTTCGACACGACGATGCAGGACTGGCACACGCTGCCAAACACCGGTCCCATCACTGCAACTAATCCCTGCAGCGAATATGTGTCAATTGACGACTCTGCGTGCAACCTCGCGTCGCTGAACCTCATGAAGTTCCGGCGCGCGGACGGCTCGTTCGATGTCGACGACTTCAGCCACGCGGTCGACGTGATGATCCTCGCCCAGGAGATCGTGGTGGGAACCCACGAGAACCCGTGCTCCTCCTATCCCACGCCGGAGATCGCCCAGAACGCGCGCGACTACCGCCAGCTCGGGCTTGGCTACGCGAACCTCGGCGCACTGCTGATGGTGAATGGCCTCCCCTACGACTCCGATGAGGGTCGCACCTGCGCCGCCGCCATCACCTCGCTCATGACCGGGCGCGCGTACCGGCAGTCGGCGACGATCGCCGCTGCCGTGGGGCCCTACGCGGGGTACGAACTCAACCGTGAGCCGCACAACGCCGTGATACGCAAGCACCGCGATGCCTCGTGGGACATCGCTCCGGAGTTCGTTGATGACCAACTCTTGACGGCGGCGCGCCGGTCGTGGGACGAGGCCGTCGAGCTTGGCGAGGACCACGGCTACCGTAATTCGCAGGCCACGGTGCTGGCGCCCACCGGGTGCCTCGTGGCTGACTCACTGGTGAGCACGAGCCGCGGACTCGTCCGCCTGCGAAGCCTCGGTGACACCGAAGGCCCCGAGTGGCAGCCACTCGACATCGAGGTGGCTACCGACGAGGGTCCGCGCAAAGCCACTAATTTCTATGTCAACGGCAGCGAGCAGGTGGTCTCGGTCGAGACGAGCCGTGGCTACCGAATCCAGGGCACACCGGCCCATCGCATCAAGGTGCTCGACTGGCGTGGTGAGCGGGTATGGCGGCGAATGGGCGATCTGAAGGCTGGCGACCGAGTGCCGATGACGCTTGGCGGCATGGTCGGCGAGCCGCAGGAGGTCGCCCTGCCGCCGCTTGGTGACCTGCACTGGAACGCCGGCGAGAAAACCACCGTGCCCCGCCGGATGACGCCCGAGCTCGCCGAGCTGGTGGGCTATTTCATGGGCGATGGCTCACTGCACGCCAAGGGGATTCGCCTCTGCGTCGCCGACGGTGACGACGACGTCGTCGAGCGGCTGGTCGATTTGGGACGCGATCTCTTCGGGCTCGAAGCGCACCTGTTGCCTCGCGAGGGCTACACGGAGGTCAGCCTCCACTCAGTGCCGCTCACGATCTGGTGGGAGGCGTGCGGTTTCGCGAAACTGGCCCCGTTCGAGGGCCATACCGGCAAGGGCTGGACTCCTCGCATCCCCGACTCGGTACTGCACTCCAACGACCGCACGGTCTACGCCGCCTTTGCGCGTGGACTATTCGAGGCCGATGGAAACGCCAACAACGGCTACGCCTACTGGAACACGACCTCGGAGACGTTCTCCCGCGACGTTCAGACCCTCCTGCTCACGCTCGGCTTCGTCACTACCCGCGATATGCAGGACTCGCGAGTCAAGTGGGGGGCTCCTTGCCACCGGCTGCGTCTGCTGAACGCCGCCTCGGGTGCTCGCTTCGTGGAGGAGGTCGGCTTCATGTCAGAGCGCAAGAACGACGGGCTGCTCGACGCTGACCATCCCCAGGCCGCGCGTTACGACCGTATCCCAGTCGGTCGCGCGCTGGTCGACGAGCTCGCACCTGACAATGATCGGCTGCGCAAGGTCGCCCTGATGAACCTCGCCCGCAGCGGCGACATCCCGCGCCGATCCGCTACCCAGCTGCTCAAGCGAGCGCCCAGCCCGGACCTGGAGCATCTGCTGGGCTACTTCTACGACGAGGTCGCTTCAACTGAGCTGCTTGAGGATCAGCCGACCTTCGACCTCTCGGTGCCGGACAACGTCACTTACGTCGCCAACGGCTTCGTGAGTCACAACACCATTTCGTTCCTGATGGATTGCGACACGACCGGCGTCGAGCCCGACTTCTCACTGGTGAAGTTCAAGGAGCTTGTCGGCGGCGGCCATATGACGATCGTCAATCGCACCGTGCCCGAGGCGCTCAAGACTCTCGGGTACGCCCAGGAGCAGATCGACCAGATCATCGCCTACATCGACGAGGGCGGAAGCATCGTCGGGGCGCCGGGCCTCAAAGAGGAGCATCTCCCAGTCTTCGACGTGGCGGTCGGAGACCGCGCGATCTCGCACATGGGCCACATCAAGATGATGGGCGCGGTGCAGCCTGCGATCAGTGGAGCGATCTCGAAGACGGTGAACATGCCTGCCAAGGCGACCGTGGAAGACATCGCGGACGCCTACACCGAGGCGTGGAAGTGCGGCGTAAAGGCGCTCGCGATCTATCGCGACGGCTCCAAGACCGCTCAAGCACTTCGGACCGAGGCTCAAGACGAGAAGGTCGAGCCGGAAGCACTGGCTGACCAGATCGATGCCGCGGTGAAGGCGGCCTTGGCGGAAGCCCCACCACGGCGTAAGCGCATGCCTAAGGAGCGCCAGTCGATCACGCACAAGTTCTCGATCGCCGGGCACGAGGGCTACATCACGGCGGGCACCTACGAGGACGGCACGGTCGGGGAGATCTTCCTGACCGACGTCGGCAAGGAGGGCTCGACCCTGCGCGGCATGATGAACGCCTTCGCCACCTCGGTGTCGATCGCGCTCCAGTACGGCGTGCCGCTCGAGACGCTTGTGCGCAAGTTCTCCTACATGCGCTTCGACCCGGAGGGCATCACCGGCAACCCGGAGATCCCCTTCGCCAAGTCGATGCCCGACTACATCATGCGCTGGCTGTGCTCGCGCTTCTGCGACGCCGACCTGCAGGAGGAGCTCGGGATCCTCACGCCCGAGGTGCGGGCGCGGAAGGCGTCGCAGGAGGCGCTGATGCGCGGGGATACGGCGGGGCCGGCGAACGGCGGGGGCAATGGGGGCAACGGCGGCACGGTGAAGCCCGAGACGCCGATCCAGCCCGGAACCACCCGCCCGGCGGCCGAGGCGATGACCGACGAGCCGCCGTCAGTGCCGGCGCAGTTGCAGGGCCTCGATCTGGGGCCGGCGTGTGGGCAGTGCGGCGGGATGATGCAGCGGACGGGCTCTTGCTACACGTGCTCGAGCTGCGGGAATAACACCGGCTGCGGCTGACTCGCCGGTTGTGGACTCACGCGGCGGGGCGCGCAGCGCACCCGCCTCTTACTCGAAGCAACGCAACGAAACTCGTCGCACTCGTTGTCGCTCCCGACGAGATAACCCTGGCGTGGGCGAGCGTCCGGGAATGTGCCGCGACCGCCCATAGGTCGCACGCCTAGCGGGGCTCCCGTATGGTTGGCCCGTCAGTTGCCTACACCACAGAAGGGACCAGTTATGGGTGCGCAGGAGAACAAGCAGTCGGCGCAAGACGCCTACGCGGCGTTCAGCAGCGGCGATGCCGAGGGCGCGATGCGCAACATCGATGACTCGATCGAGTGGACGGTGCGGGGCGACAACGCCCTGAGCGGGACCTACAACGGCAAGCAGGAGGTCGGCGAGCTGTGGGGGAAGTTCATGAGCAAGAACTTCCGCACCGAGCCGCACGACTTCGTCGCTGAGGGCGACAAGGTAGTCGTCCTCACCACAGTCCAGCTCGAAGGCGAGACGGTCGAGAGCGCCGACGTCCTTACCTACAACGGCGACGGCAAGCTCGTCGCGTTCGACACGCTCGCCGACGAGACCGTGCCGAATCGAGTGTTCGCCAAGTAGGAAGGCCACGCCCGACTGGGCGACGGTTCAGGAAAGTCGCCGGAGGCGGCAGCCTTGTTGGTCCCCGAACCGGGAGCGAGAGCCGCGCCCATGGCCATACCGATCGTTGGGGTCAGTCCCTCGGAGCCGTCTGCCGACCCGGCTCAGCAAGCTCCGCTGCCTGCGGTGCCTCGTCCTCGCGCTCGATCGCTCGCAGCGCCGTTAGATGCTTAGGCTGATGGCGTCCTAGACCGCCTTCGCCGCAGCCCGTCCCGCCGTCCGTCCAGAGAAGATGCAGCCGCCCAGGAACGTGCCCTCGAGCGCCCGGTACCCATGCATCCCGCCGCCACCGAAGCCGGCCACCTCGCCTGCTGCGTAAACGCCCGGTAGCGGCTCGCCGCCGGCTTGCAGAACCCGCCCGTCCAGATCGGTCTCCAGCCCACCCAGCGTCTTGCGCGTGATGATCGACAGCCGCACCGCGATCAGCGGGCCGGCATCGGGGTCCAGCAGCTTGTGCGGCGCCGCGATGCGGGTCAGGCGGTCCGACAGGTACCTGCGGGCGCCGTGGATCGCCGTCACCTGCGAGTCCTTGGAGTAGGGGTGGTCCAGCTCGCGGTCGCGCGCCACGATCTCGCGCTCGACCGCCTCGAGTGACAGCTCAGGCTCGGCGTCCGTCACCCGGTTCATCCCCCGCACCAGCGCCGCCAGATCACGCTCCACCACGAAGTCCACCCCGTGCTTCTTAAACGCCTCCACCGGCGGCGTCGCGCCGCCCAGCAGCCGCGACCGGATCAGCAGCCGCAAATCCTTCCCCGTCACATCCGGGTTCTGCTCCGACCCGCTCAGCGCGAACTCGCGCTCGATGATCTTCTGGGTCAGCACGAACCAGGTGTGGTCGTGGCTGGTCTTCATGATGTGCTCGAGCGTCCCCAACGTGTCGAAGCCCGGGAACAGCGGCACTGGGAGGCGCTTGCCGGTGGCGTCCAGCCACAGCGACGAGGGCCCGGGGATGATCCGGATCCCGTGGTTGCTCCAGATCGGGTTCCAATTCTGGATCCCCTCGGTGTAGTGCCACATCCGGTCGGGGTTGATGATCCGCGC
>JBBPIK010000015.1:0-46130 GCA_038040415.1 Actinomycetota bacterium | reverse complement strand
CGGGGAGGAGCCACACGACGATCAGCGCCGCGAAGATCGCCAGCTCCAGCCAGCTGACTCGCTTCACCCACGGCCACAGCGAGCCGGGAGCCGGCCGTCGCAGCGCCTCAACCCGGTCGGCCTGGGCGGCGGTCGCCTCCTCGGCGCCTGAGGGGCTCACCCGGCGAGGTTAGCTGCGCCAAGCCAGGGGAACATCGACCGCGCGTACAAGCGAGCCCGGCCAAGATTGGACCCGGGTCCATAGGCGCCTTCGCCTATGGACCCGGGTCCATAGGCGAAGGCGACGGCGAGCGCGAAACTGGTCGCATGAGAGCCACAACAACGACATCCACGCGGCAGTTGCCGTTCGAGTCCTACGAGCGCGAGGCGCGCCGGCTGGTCGGGTTCGAGCGCCACTACCGATGCTCTGCGGGTCACGAGTCTCGCTCCTGGGCACAACTTCATGCCTGTCCGGGGTGCGGCGAGCGGCTCACCGTCGCGGTCATCCATCGCGCGGCCCTGGCCTGCTGAGAATAACTCCGCCGGAAGCCTCGCCTACGGCTTCGTTTCCGGCGGGTGAGGGCTCAGGCCTGACCCGGCAGGCACCTCCGCAGCTACCGCGACTTCGTCGCTAGCCCGAGCGGCTCCGCTACGTAAGCGCGGTCAGCACGATCCGCTCCTGCTCGGAGCGGTGGGCGGCGGGGTAGCCCTCGCTGGGGCTGGCGCGCTGGGGCCGGCCGACGTAGCGGAACTCCACCTGTTCCGGCACCAGCTCCGGCATGCGCTGGGTCATCACCTTCCAGGCGCCCATGTTCTGTGGCTCTTCCTGCGCCCAGACGATCTCCTTCAGGTTCGGATAGCTGGCGATCAGCTCGCGAATCTGGGCCTTGGCGAAGGGGTAGAGCAGCTCGACGCGGGCGATCGCCACCGAGGCTGCGTCCTCGCGCCGCTCGTGGCCGTCCATGTCGTAGTACAGCTTCCCGCTGCACAGCACCAGCCGCTCGATCTGATCCTTTCGGTCGGCAGCGCGCGGGTCGCCGAGCACGAACTGGAAGGCCCCAGAGGTCAGGTCGGCGAGACGAGACGCCGCCCCCTGGTGGCGTAGCAGACCCTTGGGCGTGAACACCACCAGGGGCCGTGCCTTGCGGATCCGCGCCTGGCGGCGCAGGAGGTGGAAGTACTGCGCGGCCGTGGTCGGGTTGGCCAGCCGCATGTTCCCCTCGGCCGCGAGAGCGATGAAGCGCTCGATCCGGGCGCTCGAGTGCTCGGGCCCCGATCCCTCGTAGCCATGCGGCAGCAGCAGGGTCAGCCGCGTCGTCTGGCCCCACTTTGCCTCGCCGGAGGCGATGAAGCTGTCGATGATCACCTGCGCGGCATTGGCGAAGTCGCCGAACTGCGCTTCCCAGAGCACCAGGCTCGAGGGCGAGGCCGCCGAGTAGCCGTACTCGAAGCCCAGGCATCCCGCTTCCGACAGCGCGCTGTTGTGGAGCTCGAACGGCGCCAGCGCGCCGGAGAGATTCTGGATCGGCACGTACTCGAGCCCGGTCTTCTCGTCGTAGAGGGCGAGATGACGGTGCGAGAAGGTGCCGCGCTCCGTGTCCTGGCCGGTGAGCCGGATGTGGGTGCCCTCGGTCAGCAGAGAGGCGAAGGCGAGCGCCTCAGCGTGGCCGTACTCGATCGGCCCCTCGTCGAGCAGCTCGAGCCGCCGCAACAGCGGCTTGCGAAGCTTGCGGTGGATGGTGAAGCTCTCCGGAACTTGGAGCAGCTCCTCGTTGAGCGAGCGCAGCCGGTTCTCGGAGACGGCGGTTTCGACCTCAGGGCTCTTGGTGCGGTCGAGCTCGCCCGTGCCAATCTGGCTGGAGGTCGGGTCCTCGTACGCACCGGCCTCCATCTTTTGCTTCAGCTCCTTGTGGAGTCGCTGCAGCTCGTCGCGGCGCTCCTTGCCCTCCGTCTCGACCTCTTCCGGGGTGACGGTCCCTTCCTTCACCAGTTGCCCCGCGTAGATCTCGGAGACCGGCTGGTGGCTCTTGATCTGGGCCGCCATGGTCGGCTGCGTGTAGGCGGGCTCGTCGGTCTCGCTGTGGCCGTAGCGGCGATAGCCGATCAGGTCGATGACCACGTCGCGGCTCCAGCGCTCGCGGTAGGCCATCGAGAGGCGGATCGCCGCGATGCAGGCCTCGACGTCGTCGGCGTTCACGTGGACGATCGGCACGTTGAAGCCCTTGGCGAGGTCGCTGGCGTAGGGGGTGGAGCGTGAGTCCTCGGGGTCGGTCGTAAAGCCCACTTGGTTGTCGGTGATGATGTGGACGGTGCCGCCGGTCGAGTAGCCGGCGAGCGACTGGAGGTTGAGCGTCTCGGCGACCACTCCCTGGCCCGGAAAGGCCGCGTCGCCGTGGAGCAGCAGGGGCACCGCCAGAGCGGGGTTGTGCTCCAGCCGGGGGCCTGTCTGAGAGGTCTGCGCGAGCCGGGCGGCGCCGGTCACGACCGGGTTCACGAACTCGAGATGGCTCGGGTTCGGATACAGGCGGACCTTGGTCTGGTCGCCGTCGCGGGTGGTGAACATTCCCTCGGCGCCGTAGTGGTACTTGACGTCGCCCGTGCCGGCGTGGGGAATCGCTGCGATCGCTTTCACCTGCTCGAGGGCCTTCGCCGCCTCGAACTCGGCCAGGATCGACGCCTCGGAGCGCCCCAGGTTGTGGGCAAGAACGCTGAGCCGGCCGCGGTGCGCCATCCCGATCACGACCTCCTCGGCCCCGCCGCGCCTCCCCAGCGTCACCAGCTCGTCGATCATCGGCACCACGGCGTCGAGGCCCTCGATCGAGAACACCTTCTGGCCCAGGTAGGCCCTCTGGATGAAGCGCTCGAACTCGAACACCTGGACCAGGCGGGAGAGCAGGGCACGCTTCTCCTCGGAGCTGAGCGGACTGCGATGGGCACCCGTTTCGATCATCTCTCGCAGCCACATGCGCTGCTGGTGCGAGGCGAGGTGCTCGATCTGGTAGGCGATCGTGCCGCAGTAGGCCTCGCGCAGCCGTGGCAGAGCCTCGAGCAACGTCTCGCCCTCCACGCCGATGCGCAGGATCGGCGCGGGAACTCTCGCCATCAGCTCGGGGGTCAGATTGAGGTTCTCCGGCTCGATGGCGGGATCGCCCTTCGGCTCCTTGCCCAGCGGGTCAAGGCGGGCGGCCAGATGCCCGTGGGTGCGGTAGGCCTTGAGCAGCGAGGTCGCGGCCTGCACCGCCTGGAGCAGCTCGCTGTCGGGCGGGGCAGCCGCCGGGGCCGCAGGCGGGGTGGGCACTTCGCCCGTGGCCAGCGGCGGCGCCGAGGCCGAGGCGGGGTATGCGTTGGCGGTGACGGCGGGGGAGAGGCCGAGCGACTCGGCGACGGTCTCGTAGAAGGCGTCCTCGCCTTGAAGCAGCTCGTCGATGCGACGCAGGAACGAGCCCGACTCCGCCCCCTGGATGATGCGGTGATCGTACGTCGACGTCATCGTCATCACCTTCGAGATCCCGAGCGCCTTGACCTTCTCCGCCGGAATGTGCGCCCACTCGACCGGGTAGGCGATCGAGCCGGTGGCGACGATCGTCCCCTGGCCCTTCAAGAGGCGCGGAACCGACGCGACTGTGCCCAGCCCGCCTGGGTTGGTGAGAGTCACGTTTGTCCCCTGGAAGTCGTCGGCCGTGAGCTTGTTCTCGCGCGTCTTGGTGATCAGCTCCTCGTAATAGGTGTGAAAGGAGGCGAAGTCCAGCGCCAGCGCCCCCTTGATGCAGGGAACCATCAGGCTTCGCGTTCCCTTGCGCTCGACGTCGACGGCGATTCCCAGGTTGACACCGCCCGGCTCGACCACCTGCGGCTTGCCGTCCTGCTCCTCGTAGACCCGCGCCATCGCCGGCCACTCCTTGGCGGCGTGGACGATCGCCCAGGCAACCAGGTGAGTGAACGAGACCTTCATGCCGCGATCCTTCAAGACGCCGTTGAGCGCCTTCCGCTTTGCGTCGAGGACGTCCACCGGAAGCGTCCGGAACGAGGTCGCCGTCGGCATCGAGCGGCTCTCGTTCATCGCCTGCGCCAGCATCGCCGCGGGACCGCGCAGGGGCTTGACCTCGCCGGCCGGCGCCGCGGTTGGCGCCGCCGGAGCGCTGCTAGCGCCGTCGGTGGCGGCCAGCACGTCCGCCTTCGTGACCTTGCCGCCCGGTCCGGAGCCCTTTACGGCGCTCAGGTCGATCCCCTTCGCCTCCGCGATTCGGCGGGCCACGGGCGAGTAGCGCTTGCCGTCCCCTTCCGCTTGGGTCTGCGCGGGCGCTGACGGGGCCTTGGCGGCTGGGGTCGCGGCTGCCGAGGCCGCGGCAGGCGCGCCCGAACTGACCATCTCCGCCAGCACCTGGCCGATCTGCACTGTGTCGTCGGGCTGGGCGAGGATCTTGGTGATCGTGCCGCTCGAGGGGGCGGGCACCTCGGCGTCGACCTTGTCGGTCGACACCTCGACCACCGTGTCGCCCTCCTCGACGAACTCCCCCTCCTGCTTGTGCCATTCGAGCACGGTGCCCTCGGTCACCGACTCGCCCATCTCGGGCATGGTGACGTGAATAAGTCCGCCGGAAGCCTCGGGAAGAACCACTCCGCCGGAAGCCTCGTGAACCACTCCGCCGGAAGCCTCGCCTTCGGCTACGTTTCCGGCGGGTTCGGGCGCTGACGGGGCGGCAGGTTCACTCGCTTGCACCGCGACTTCGTCGCTAGCCCCGGCGGATTCACCTTCGGCCGCCTTGGTGGCGGTTTCCGCACCGGCGCCGTCGCCGGAGGGCTCGGCTGTGGGATCGAGCTCGGCGAGCACGGCCCCGACCGCGATCGTCTCGTCCTCGCCCTTGAGGATCTTGGTGATCGTGCCGCTGGCCGGGGCGGGCACCTCGGCGTCGACCTTGTCGGTCGACACCTCGACCACCGTGTCGCCCTCCTCGACGAACTCCCCCTCCTGCTTGTGCCATTCGAGCACGGTGCCCTCGGTCACCGACTCGCCCATCTGGGGCATCTGGATCTCGACGATCCCGGCGCTCGCCATCTCTTGCTCAGTCTAGTGGTGAGTCACACGCGGGCGACCAGGTAGACCTCGTTGGCCAGCGTGTCGTAGACGTCCTCCGCCACGAACTGCTGCGCCGCGGCAGCGTGGTCGCAGAAGCCGCACCGCAGCGGCCGCCCTGCGGGGAGCTGCCCCCCGATCGCCAGCGGCAGCGAGCATTGCGGACAGACCAGCGCGCCATGGGCCAGGACCTGCATGCCGTCCCTCAGCAGCCGCCGCTCGGCGCCCGGCTCGGAGCCGTCGACCCGGCCCAGCTTGGTGTTTGGCTGGCCCGGATCGCCTGGATCTATTGGCAGTGGGCTGATGGGCATTGTTGATCCTCTGAAAGTGTAGGGTCGTGATGATGACCTACTTCGTCACCGGAGCCACCGGCTTCATCGGTCGCAATCTGGTGGAGGTGCTGCTGGAGCGCGAGGGAACCATCTACGTGCTGGTGCGCGAGGGCTCGAAGGGCCGTCTCCAGGAGCTGCGGAGCCGTTGGGGAACGGACGCCGACCGCGTGGTCGGGGTCGTTGGCGACCTCTCGCAGCCTCAACTTGGCGTCTCCGATGGTGACCTCTCGCGCCTTACGGGCAACGTCGACCATCTCTTCCACCTCGCGGCGATCTACGACATGACCGCCGACGCGGACAGCCAGCGGCTCGCCAATGTGGAGGGGACCCGCCACATGGTCGAGTTCGCCGAGGCGGTCGAGGCCGGCCGGGTCCACATGGTCAGCTCGATCGCCGCCGCCGGCCTCTACAAGGGGACCTGGCGCGAGGACATGTTCGAGGAGGCCGAGAACCTCGACACCCACCCCTACTTCAGGACCAAGCACGACTCCGAGGCCGTCGTCCGCAGGGACTGCTCCCGGCCATGGCGGGTTTACCGGCCGGGGATCGTCGTGGGTCACTCGGAGACGGGCGAGATGGACAAGATCGACGGCCCGTACTACTTCTTCAAGCTGATCCGTCGCCTCCGCAACGCAGTCCCGCAGTGGATGCCGATGCTCGGCGTCGAAGGCAGGGAGATCAACCTGGCTCCGGTGGACTTCGTTGCCCGGGCGATGGACCACATCGCCCATCGGGACGAGGGAGACGGCCAGGCCTTCCACCTCACCGATCCCAGCCCCAAGACGGCCGGCGAGGTGATCGACATCTTCGCCAGCGCGGCGCACGCCCCGCAGTCCTCCGTTCGCGTTCCACCAGTTGCGGTCGAAGCCCTCGCGCCTCTGCTCAAGGCCCTCGTGATGCTGCCGGCGGCAGGGCTTGTCGCCGACAGCGTTCTGTCCGACTTCGGCATTCCACGGTCGGTCCTCACCTACGTCAACTACCCGACCAGCTTCGACAGCCGGCAGGCCCAGGCGGCGCTCAGCGGCACCGATATCAGGGTGCCGCCGATTCAGGCCTACGCCGACAAGCTCTGGGACTACTGGGAGCGCCACCTCGACCCCGACCTCTTCCGCGACCGGACGCTGGTGGGGGCGGTCCGTGGAAGAGCCGGGGCCGTGGGCGGGGTGACCCAGGTGATCGAGCAGCAGATCCCGGACGAGCTCCTGCGGCTCGGGCGGCGGGTCCTGGGCACGGTCTCTCTAGAGCAGGCCGTGCGCGGGCGGGTGGTCATGGTCACCGGGGCGTCGTCTGGAATCGGACGCTCGGCGGCGTTGAAGATCGCCGACGCCGGCGGCATCGTCCTGCTCGTCGCCCGCACTCCCGAGAAGCTGGAAGAGACCAGGCTGCAGATCCAAAGCGGCGGCGGCACCGCGCACATACATCGCTGCGACCTGTCTGACATGGACGACATCGACCGGATGGCCGACGAAGCCCTCGCCCAGCACGGCCATGTGGACATCCTGGTCAACAACGCGGGGCGCTCGATCCGCCGCTCGATCGCGCTCTCCTACGACCGCTTCCACGACTTCGAGCGCACCATGCAGCTCAACTACTTCGGGGGTGTGAAGCTGATCCTGAAGCTGCTGCCGGTGATGCGCGAGCGGCGCTCGGGCCAGATCGTGAACATCAGCTCGATCGGCGTCCAGACCAATACGCCGCGCTTCTCGGCCTACGTTTCGTCGAAGGCGGCGCTCGATGCGTTCTCGCGCTGTGTCGCGTCGGAGATCGTTGACGAGGGAGTTGCGATCACCACGATCCACATGCCGCTCGTCCGGACGCCGATGATCGCCCCCACGAAGATGTACGACCGCTTTCCGACGATCACGCCCGACAGGGCGGCCGACATGATCTGCGAGGCGATCATCCACAGGCCGAAGCGGATCGCTACCCCGCTCGGGACCCTCGGGCAGATCCTCTACGCGATCAACCCGAAGTCGATGGACTACATCCTCAACAGCGCCTACAAGCTGTTCCCCGATTCGCGCGCGGCACGCGGCGAGAAGGCGGAGGCAACCGGGAGGCCGACGGCCAACGAGGAAGCGTCGAGGGAGCAGGTCGCCTTCGCCTATCTGATGAGGGGCGTTCACTGGTAGAGACGGCGACGCGCCGGCGAAAGCACTGGGGCTGGGGCTTCGAGGACCAGGCGCTGACCCGTGAGCAGCTCGAGGCTGCCGCCCCCGGCGTCCGTGAGCAACTCGGCTTCGGCGCCACGGAGGTCGAGGAGCCGGTGCCGCTCGAGGCGATCGAGCTGCCGCCGCCACGGGTCGAGCCGCCGCCGTCGCTCTCTCACCTGTTTCGCTCCGATCCCTACGAGCGGGTCTCCCACGCGCTCGGGAGGGGCTACCGGGACGTAGTGCGGGGCTTCCGGGGCCAGATCTCCGAGCCACCGGACCTGGTCGCCCATCCCGGCGACGAGGGCGAGATCGACGCGGTGCTCGCCTGGTGCACAGAGGAAGGCCTCGCGGCAATTCCCTATGGAGGCGGGACCAGCGTCGTTGGGGGCGTCGAGCCCCGAATCGGCGACGCCTACGCCGGGGCGGTGACGATCGACCTGCGCCGCCTCGATCGGGTGCTCGAGGTGGATGAGGTCTCGCGGGCGGCGCGGATCCAGGCCGGCGCCACCGGGCCTGTGCTCGAGGACCAGCTCCGCCGGCGGGGGCTGACGCTTCGCCATTTCCCGCAGTCGTTCGAGCTCTCAACCCTCGGCGGCTGGATCGCGACCCGCGCCGGCGGGCACTTCGCGACCCTCTACACCCACATCGACGACCTGGTCGAGTCCGTGCGGGCGATCACCCCCGGCGGCCTCTGGGAGAGCCGCAGGCTGCCGGGCTCCGGGGCCGGCCCCAGTCCCGATCGCCTCCTGCTCGGCTCCGAGGGAATCCTCGGTGTGATCACAGAGGCCTGGGTGCGGGTCCGGGAGCGTCCCCGCTGGAAGCTGTCGGTCGGGGTGGCCTTCGACTCCTTTGCGAGCGGCGCGGAGGCGGTCCGAGAGCTGGCGCAGTCCGGCCTCAACCCCTCCAACTGCCGCTTGCTCGACCCGGCGGAGTCCGCCCTGACTCACGCCGGGCCGCCGGGGAAGGCCCTGCTCGTGCTCGGGTTCGAGTCGGCGCACCACCCGGTCGACGGCCTCATGGAAATCGCGCTGGAGGCGGCCAGGGACCGCGGCGGCGAGCCCGGCGAGCCACGCGGCAGCTCTACGCCGCAGCCGGGACCCGGGGCGCTGCGCTCCGAGCCGCCGCCGGCGAGCGAAGGCGAGGACCCGGTTGGAGCCTGGCGCCACGCCTTCCTCGCCGCGCCATACCTGCGCGACACCCTCGTCGCCTGTGGCGTTCTCTCGGACACCTTCGAGACGGCGATCACCTGGGAGCGCTTCGGTGAGTTCCACGCCGGCGTCATGGAGACGGCCCGCCGCGCGATCGCCGAGGCCTGCGGCTCGGCGCCCAACGGCCCCGGGTCCCCGCGGCTGACCTGCCGGTTCACGCATGTCTACCCGGACGGGCCCGCCCCCTACTACACCGTCCTCTGCCCCGCCGTCCGTGGCGGGGAGGTGGAGCAGTGGGACGAGGTGAAGGCAGCGGTCTCGGAGGCCGTGCTCGGGGCCGGCGGCACGATCACCCACCATCACGCAGTCGGCCGCGACCATCGCCCCTGGTACGACCGCCAGCGCCCCGACCCGTTCGCCGAGGGTCTGCGCGCCGCGAAGCGGGCGGTGGACCCCGCGGGCATTCTCAACCCCGGGGTCCTCCTCGACCCCTAACCTTCTGCGCATGGAGACGCTGACCGAGGAGCGGCCGCCCGCTCCCGGGCTTCCCGCGTCGCCCGCCGCGCCGGCCGCCGTGTCGAAGCCACTGGCGCTGCTCGTCGCGATGCGGCCGCAGGAGTGGATCAAGAACCTGCTCGTGTTCGCCGGTCTGTTGTTCTCCGGCAAGCTCGACGAGGGGGCCCAGGTGCTCGACGCGATCTTGGCCTTCACCGCCTTCTGCGCGATCTCGAGCGCCGGCTACCTGTTCAACGACCTCCGAGACGTGGTCCACGACCGGCAGCATCCGGAGAAGCGCCTGCGTCCGATCGCCAGCGGGGCACTCCCCGCGACAACCGCATCGGCCTCCGCGGCCGGGCTGGCGGCGATCGGCGTCGCCGTGGCGCTGATCGGCGTCTCGGCCGAGGTCGCCGGTTTCGTGGCGCTTTACGGGGCGATCACCGCCGCCTACTCGCTGGTCCTCAAGCAGCTCGTGATCCTGGACGTGATGACGATCGCCTCCCTGTTCCTCCTACGCGTGGTCGCGGGGGCGGTCGCGGTCGAGGCCAACGCCTCGGAGTGGCTGCTCCTCTGCACGGCGATGCTCGCCCTGTTCCTCGGCTTCACGAAGCGGCGTCAGGAGGCGATGGTGGTCCCGGCCGAAGGGCCGGATTCCGGGGCGGCGGGGTCGCGGGTGACCCGGCCGGTGCTCGAGCACTACTCGCTCGCCTTCCTGGACCAGATGGTCGCGATGGTGACCGCGGCGGCGATCATGAGCTACGCGATCTACGCGGTCAACAGCCCCCTGATTGGTAGCCGCATGCTCGCCACCGCGCCCTCGGTCCTGTACGGGATCTTTCGCTACCTGTACCTGATCTACGACCGCGGAGACACGCGCTCCACGTCCGCGACCCTGACCCACGACCCCGGCATGATCTTCGCGGCCGTCAGCTGGATCGGCACCGCCCTGGCGATGCTTTACGTCTTCGACTGATGCGGGATCTCCCGGGCTAGCGACGAAGTCGCGGTAGATACGGAGGTGCCTGCCGGGTAAGGCCGGAGCCCTCGCCCGCCGGAAACGTAGGCGAAGCCGAGGCTTCCGGCGGAGTTATTCTCGCTAGCCCGGGCGGCTCCACCTTGATCCGCGGCTCCGTCCCTGGCCTGACCGATAAAGTGGGCGTCTGGATGGACCTCACTCTGACCACTGAGGAGGAGGCGTTTCGCGACCAGGTTCGCGCCTGGCTCGAGGACAACCATCCCGGGGCGGAGCCCGACGGCGAGGACGCCAAGTTCGAGTTTCGCCGCGACTGGCAGGGCAAGCTCCACGAGGCCGGCTGGGCGGGGATCTCGTGGCCGAAGGAGTACGGGGGTCGCGGAGCGACCCTGATCGAGCAGGCGATCTTCTCGGAGGAGATGGCGCGGGCCAAGGTCCCGCCGCCGGCGAACGTGCTCGGTCTGGTGATGGGCGGCCCGGTCGTGATCGCCCACGGCACCGAAGAGCAGAAGGAGCGCTTCCTGGAGCCTATCCTCTCCGCCGAGGAGATCTGGTGCCAGGGGTTCTCCGAGCCGGAGTCGGGCTCCGACCTCGCCTCGCTGAAGACGAAGGCGGTGCACGAGAACGGTGGCTGGCGGGTGACCGGGCAGAAGGTTTGGACCACCTTCGCCCACGAGGCGAAGTGGTGCATGCTGCTCGCCCGCTCCGACGCCGAGGCGCCCAAGCACAAGGGCCTCACCTACTTGATCTGCGACATGGAGCAGGACCAGGTGGAGGTTCGGCCGCTGCGCCAGATCACCGGTGAGGCGGAGTTCAACGAGATCTTTTTCGAGGGCGCCTACGTCCCGGACGAAAACCTGGTCGGTGGCGAGGGGAACGGCTGGAACGTCGCCATCACCACCCTGATGCACGAGCGGGCGGGCATCGGGGCGGCCTCCGCGATCCAGGTGCGGCGGGACCTCGACGAGCTGATCGCGCTGATCAACGAGCGCGATCTCGGCGAGGACCCGGTTATCCGGCAGCGGATCGCGGAGCTCAAGATCGGCATTGAGGCGCTTCGGTTCGGAGCCCTGCGCGCGCTGACGCAGCAGATGAAGGTGGGGATCCCGGGGCCGGAGGGATCGCTCGCGAAGTGGCAGTGGGCGAACATGAACCAGAGCCTCACCGAGTTGGCCTCCGACGTGCTGGGGCCGGAGGCGCTCGAGCCCGACTCCGAGTGGGCCTATCGCCTCCTGCGCTCGCGGGCCAACTCGATCGAGGGCGGGACCACCGACGTGATGAAGAACATCATCGCGGAGCGCGTCCTCGGCCTGCCGAGACTCAGGTAACGGCCGTGGACTTCGGCTTCAACGACGAGCAGCAGGCAATCAAGGCGACGGCCCGCGAGATGCTGGCCAAGCGCTCGCCGCTCGAGAAGGTGCGCGAGGCGGCCGAGGCTCGCGCCTATGACGACGCACTCTGGGCCGAGATCAGGGGCCTCGGCTGGCCGGGCATCGCGATCCCCGAGGAGCACGGCGGCCAGGGGCTTGGGACGGTGGAGTTGGCAATCCTCTGCGAGGAGCTCGGCTACGCGTGCGCGCCGGCGCCGTTCCTGTCCAACGCCTCGGCGGGACTGTTCCTCGATCACGCGGGCAGTGACGAGCAGCGGCAACGCTGGCTCCCCGGGATCGCTTCAGGCGAGGAGCGCGGGGCGGCCACATTCGAGCCCCGCAGCAACGAGCTGGTCCCGGACGCCGCGGGCGCCGCGGTGCTGGTCCTCAACGACGGAGATCGGGCGGTCCTGGTGGAGGCCGGCGACGCGGAGATCGAGCCGGTGGACCTGGTCGACGCGACACGCCACTACGCGCGGGTGCTGGACTCGGGCGGCGATCCGCTGCCCGGCGACGTCGAAGCCGCCGCGGACCGCTCTCTGGTGGCAATCGCCGCCGAGCTGACCGGGATCGCCCAGCGGGCGATGGAGATGGCCATCGACTACGCCAAGGAGCGCCAGCAGTTCGACCGCCCGATCGGCGCCTACCAGGCCGTCTCGCACCGCTGCGCCCAGATGCTCTACGACGTCGAGGAGGCGCGCTCGCTCACCTACTACGCGGCATGGTGCGCGGACGACGAGCCGGATTCCCTGCCACTGGCGAGCTCGATGGCCAAGGCCCGGGCGTCCGACGCCGCCTGGCGGGTGACCAACGACGCGCTCCAGGTGCTTGGCGGCATCGGCTTCACCTGGGAGCACGACCTCCACTTCCTGCTCAAGCGGGCCAAGGTCGACGGCGAGCTGCTCGGCGATCCCCGCAGGCACCGCGAGCGAGTCGCCGTGCTCGCCGGCATGGGCGCCGTAGCGACGCCTGCGTGAGGTGAGGATGGCCTCGCCGTGTACGTTCGCGCCACCGACCGGGCGGGGAACGTCGAACCGGCGCCGGCATCGCGCTCGTTCAAGGTGCGGACAGCGGCGGTCCACGTCTCGGGCTCGATCCTGGTGGTCACGGCGGCCGTGGGAGCCAGGGACAACTTCGCGATTTCGCGGCCCTCCGCCTCGGCCCTGCGGGTTACCGACCTACCCGACGGCGCGTACACCGGCTCTGGCATTCACGCCTGGGCTGGGTGCACCCGAAGCGGCGACCACACGGCGAATTGCGCGGCCGCCGGGATCACGCAGGTGCAGGTCTCCTCCGCGGGCCAAGTCGACCAGGTGACCAACTCGACCGGGATTCAGAGCTTGCTGAACGGTGGATCCGCGAACGACGTGCTGACGGGCGGCTCGAGCGACGACATCCTCAGCGGCGGCACCGGGGCCGACACGATGAGGGGGAGGAACGGGAGCGACGAGCTCTTGGCTCGCGACCTGGTCTCCGACATGCTGATCGACTGCGACGGCGGGAGCGCTCCCGGGGCCGCCGACCACGCCGACCTCGACCTGCTCCCCAAGGACTCCTCGCTCGACGGCTGCGAGACGGTGACGCGGCACTGAGGTGCCGCCACGCCGGCCACATCACACGGATTGCACCACGTCCTCAGTCCGCCAGGATCTCGACGTCGGAGGCCAGCTTGACTTGGCCGCCCAGGCGGTACTCCACGTCCACCGTCTCGTGCTTGCGGTAGGTGCCGAAGAGGCCGAGCAGCATCGCCAGCCAGCGAAGGCCGCCCACCTTTCCCTCCTTGACGATGGGCCGCTCGAAGACGATCTCGCCGCCGCGAATCCGGAAGTCCGATCCCTCGCTCTGCTCGACCCCGTTCACGTAGACGCGGATCGGCGGTTCGGCGCCCCGCGGCAGGCGCACCCGGCGCCCGACCTCGACGCCTTCCCCAACCCGGTTCAGCTTCACCTGGCCTTCGTCCGGGCTCATCGTGTCAACGCCTCGCGAACGGCCTCGAACGCCGACTGGCTCCGGCCCGGCTCGAGCCTGCGCTTGCGGACCGCGCCCGTATAGGGCACGAGTGCGCCGTCGCCCATCACGTCGAGACCCGCCTCACGGCCGCGCAGTACCCCGCCCGTGGACAGCTCGAGGCGAGCGTGCACCCGCTGGCCTGGCTCGTAGTCGCGTAGCGTCTTCACCTCCGCCAGCGGTCCCTCAGCACTGATCTCCCTGCTCCGCTGCTCCATCGCCACGATCGCGTCGTCCAGGCTGTGAAACGACTCCCGCTCGACCTTGGGCCCGTGTCGAACCGTCAGCCGGTAATTCACGCCCCCCGGCGTTGGCGCTTGGGCCGGCGCGCCGGTGGGCCGACGATCTTCTCGGGGCCCTCGCGCTGGTCGATCGGGACGTAGTCGCGATCCCGCTCGCCGACGTAGACCTGCCGCGGGCGGGCGATCTTCTGCTCGGGGTCGTCGTTCAGCTCCATCCACTGCGAGATCCAGCCCGAGGTGCGCGGGATCGCGAAGATCACCGTGAACATCTCGGTCGGGATCTGGAGCGCCTCGTAGATGATCCCCGAGTAGTAGTCGACGTTGGGGTAGAGCTTGCGCGAGGTGAAGAACTCGTCGTCGAGGGCGCGCTTGGCGAGCTCGCGGGCGATCTCGACCAGCGGGTTGTACTCGGTGGCCTCGAACACCTCGTCCATGTGCTGCTCGATGATCCGGGCGCGCGGGTCGTAGTTCTTGTAGACACGGTGCCCGAAGCCCATCAGGCGCTCCTCGCGGCTCTTCACCCCCTCCAGGAAACCGGGGACGTTCTCGACCGTCTCGATCCGGCGCAGCATGCGCAGCACCGCCTCGTTGGCGCCGCCGTGCAGCGGGCCGTAGAGCGCCGCGACGCCGGCGGCCAGCGCCGAGTACGGGTCCACCTGCGACGAGCCGACGCCGCGCACCGCGTTGGTCGAGCAGTTCTGCTCGTGGTCGGCGTGGAGGATGAACAGCACGTCGAGGGCGCGCGCCAGCCGCGAATCGGGCTCGTACCTGGCCTCGGTCTTCCTGAACATCATCGAGAGGAAGTTCCCCGGGTAGGCGAGGTCGTTGTCCGGGTACACGTAGGGGAGGCCCATGTTGTGCCGGTAGGCGAAGGCGGCCAGCGTGGGCATCTTGGCGATTGTCCGGACCGCCGCCATGTAGCGCTCCTCGGGGTCGTCGATCTGCTTGGCGTCGGGATAGAAGGTGGACAGCGCCCCGACGCTCGCCAGCAGCATGCCCATCGGGTGGGCGTCGTAGCGGAACCCTTGGAGGAACTGCTTGATGTCCTCGTGGACGAAGGTGTGATGGGTGATGTCGAAGACCCAGCGCTCGAGCTGGGCCTCGGTCGGCAGTTCTCCGAAGACGAGCAGGTAGGCGACCTCGAGGTAGCTCGAGTGCTCACAGAGCTGCTCGATCGGGTAGCCGCGATGCTGGAGGATCCCGGCCTCGCCGTCGATGAAGGTGATCGCCGAGCGACATGAAGCCGTGTTGGTGAAGGCCGGGTCGTAGGCCATCAGGCCAAAGTCGTCGTCGGAGACCTTTATCTGGCGGAGGTCCATCGCCTTCACGGTTCCGTCGGTGACCTCGACCTCGTAGGTCTGGCCGGTGCGGCTGTCGGTGATCGTCAGCGTGTCCTGGCCGGCGGTGGCAACGTCGCCGTCGGCTGCTTGCTCGCTCCGCTGCTCGGTGGCCATCGAATCTCCTCGTTGGGGAGTCGTGTCTCTCCTGCTCTCATCCTCATTTTGTCAGTTGCGAACCAGCCGGCGGCACTTCTGGAAGGCTTCCCGCAACTTGGCCACCGAGGAGACCGCCGGCTCGGAGCGCAAGCGCAGCGCGCTGGCGCTGTTTGCGAGGCTCCAAGACCGCTACGACCTGCTCTCTGCGCTGCTCAGCTTCGGGCAGGACCCACGGTGGAGGCGGGCGATGGTCGCCACGGTGGACGCCGGCCCCGCCGAGCGCGTGCTCGACGTGGCCACGGGCACCGGCCTGGTTGCCCGGGAGCTGGTGCGCCGCTATCGGTGCTCGGTGGTGGGGCTCGATCAGAGCGCCGAGATGCTCGCCGGGGCCAGGCGGAGGCTGGCAGGGGAGCCCGCGCTTGCCGGACGGGTCGAGCTGGTCCAGGGCGAGGCCGAGCAGCTCGGCTTCGCGGACGCCGAGTTCGACCACCTCACCTTCACCTACCTGTTGCGCTACGTGGACGATCCCGGGGCGACGCTCGCGGAGCTGGCCCGCGTGGTCAGGCCGGGCGGGCGAATCGCCTCGCTCGAGTTCGGCCTCCCGGCGCCCCCGTTGTGGCGGCCGCTGTGGTGGGCCTACACGCGGGTTGGCCTGCCGGGCATCGGCCGCCTGTTTGGCCGCGACTGGTACGAGGTGGGCCGCTTCCTGGGGCCAAGCATCGAGGCCCTGTACGAGCGGTGGCCGCTGGAGCGCCAGCTCGCGCTCTGGCAGGGCGCCGGGATCTCGCGAGTGCGCCAGCGCCGCATGAGCCTCGGTGGCGGGGTGGTCACTTGGGGCGTCCGCGATGAGTGAGGCCGCCGACCGCCCCGCCTTCTACGCTCTCCGCGCGGGGGGATGGCGCGACCTAGTCACGCTCCTCCATCCGCCGTACACGGCCTGGCATCTGAGCTACGTGGCGCTCGGCGCCGCGGCGGCGCCCGAGCTTCATCCGGTGCGCCTCTGGGCGGCGCTCGGCGCCTTCCTCTTGGCGGTCGGGGTTGCGGCCCACGCGCTCGACGAGCTCAAGGGCCATCCGCTGGGGACTCGGCTCTCGGACCGCACCCTCTGGGCGCTGGCCGCGGTGGGGCTGGGCGGCGCCGTCGCCATCGGGATCGCCGGCCTCTTCGTCGTCTCCGCCAGCCTCGCCCCCTTCGTCGCCGCCGGGGCCTTGATGGTCCTCGCCTACAACCTCGAGCTGGCCGGCGGGCGCTTCCACACCGATTTTTGGTTCGCGGCCGCCTGGGGCGCCTTCCCGGCGCTGACCGGCTTCTGGGTCAACGCGCTCGGCATTCACTCCCTCAGCGAAGCGGCGGCGGGCGTCCTGGTCACCGCCGCCTGCTTCGGCCTCAGCGCCGCCCAGCGCCGCCTCTCGACCCCGGCGCGCGAGCTGCGCCGCAGGACGGTCGCGGTCAGCGGCGAGCAGCGACTGGCGGACGGCACCACCCGCGAGCTCACTGCCGCCAGCCTCGCGGCGCCGCTGGACGGCGCCCTGAAGGCGCTTTCGATCGCCCTCCCGTTGCTGGCCGCGGCCCTGGTCGCGATCCGGCTGTAGCCGACCCTTCCTGGGGGCGCCAACGTCGAGCGCGGGATTCACCGGAATATGTCCGGTGAATCCCTCAGTCGGCCCGTTGGGGGGACCCCTCAGGCAGGAAGCTCGAAGTGGGTCATCGCGCGCAGCTGCTCGTAGCGCTCTCCGATCTCGGACTCCGCAAGGCGAGCAACCCGCTCGGTGCCGAAGTCCTCGACATTGAATGAGGCGAGCACGGTGCCGTGCGCGATGGCCCGGCGCAGGGCTGCGTCGCTGGGACGCTCAGTCCCCTGCATGTCGAGATAGCCGAGGAAACCACCCGCAAAGCTGTCCCCGGCGCCGGTGGGGTCGCGAACGTCCTCGAGCAGGAGGCCGGGGAGGGCAAAGAAGCCGTCGGAGGTGAACAGCACCGCGCCGTACTCGCCCCGCTTGGCGACCACGATTCGCGGGCCCATCTCCATCACCGCGCGGGCGGCGCGCGCCAGGTTCGGCTCCTCGGTGAGCATTCGGACCTCGGCATCGTTGAGCATCAAGCAATCGACTTCTCGGATGGCTGCGATCAACGAGTCGCGGGTTGTCTCGATCCAGAGGTTCATCGAGTCGAGCGCCGCAAGCCGGGTCGTGGCGCACTGGGCCCGGACTCGCCGCTGGAGGTCCGGCTGGATGTTGCCCAGGAAGAGGACGTCCGCGCGCTTCGACGCCTCGGACAGCTTCGGCTCGAAGTCGGCGAACACCCCGAGCTGCGTGTCGTCGGTGTGGGCCACGTTGAGGTCCGCCTCGTAGTGGCCGCGCCAGGAGAACGTCTGGCCGCCGGCGACCCGCTCGATGTCGGTGACGTCCACTCCGCGCCCGCGGAGCAGCTCCAGGTGCTCCTCGCCGAAGTCGTCCCCCACCAGGCCCACCACGTGGACATCCGTGAAGAAGCTTGCCGAGAGCGCGAAGTGCACCGCCGAGCCCCCCAGCATGCGCTCGCGCTCCCCGAACGGGGTGCTGACGGAGTCGAACGCGATCGAGCCGACCACTGTGAGCGACATGAAGACGTGCATCCTAAGCGCGCGTCGATAGCGTTTCCCAAAGATGGAGGTGACCGCCCGGGCGAAACGACTCGAAGCGCGGGCCGCGGCCCCCGACTTCCACGCGATCGGTGACTACGGCTTCCTCTCCGATTGCCACACCGGCGCGCTGGTCGCCTCGGACGGGACGGTGGAGTGGATGTGCTTGCCCCGGTTCGACTCGCCGAGCGTCTTCGCCGCCCTGCTCGACCGTGGGGCGGGCGCCTTTCGGGTCGGCCCGCGGGGCCTTCGAGCCCCGGTGGCGCGCCGCTATGTCCCCGGCACGAACGTGCTCGAGACGAGCTGGATGACCGACAGCGGCTGGTTCGTGGTCCGCGACGCGCTGGCGCTCGCCCCCGCCGGCGAGGAGGACGGCACGGACACGCACGCGCGGGAGCTCGGCCCGCACGACGCGGAGCATCTGCTCATTCGCACGGTGGAATGCGTGCACGGCAGGGTCGAGATCGAGGCCGTCTGCGAGCCGGCCTTCGACTACGCCACGGAGGAGGCCCGCTGGAAGCTCGTCGACCGCGACGGGCTGACGGCCGATGCCACCGGCGGCGGCGAGACGTTGCGCCTCCTTGGCGACATCCCGCTCGAAATCGATGGATCGGTCGCCCACGGCGCTCGCACGCTGGAGGCGGGGGATCGCTGCTTCTCCTGTCTCTCGTGGCGCGAGGAGCTGAGTGGCCCGAAGGACGCCGCCGACGCCGCCGCCCGGGTGGACTGCACCGTCCAGCTCTGGCGCCGCTGGCTCGAGGCGGGAACGTTTCCGGATCACCCCTGGCGCTGGACCCTCCAGCGCTCGGCGCTGGTGCTCAAGGGGCTGACCTACGAGCCGACCGGGGCCATGATCGCGGCGCTGACGACCTCGCTCCCCGAGACGCCGGGAGGGGAGCGGAACTGGGACTACCGCTACACCTGGATCCGGGACGCGACCTTCACCCTCTGGAGCCTGCACGTGATCGGCTTCGACCAGGAGGCCCGCGAGTTCATGGAGTTCGTCGCCCACCTCTTCCACGGCCGCGGCCCCGAGGCGCAGATCATGTTCGGGATCGGTGGCGAGACCGAGCTCACGGAGAGGACTCTCGACCACCTCTCGGGCTACGTCGGCTCGCGCCCCGTGCGGATCGGCAATGCCGCCTACAGCCAGCGCCAAAACGATGTCTACGGGGCCCTGCTCGACTCGATCTACATCCACTCCAAGACCCGCGAGGGCGTGCCTGAGGAAATGGCGCCGATCGTCTTCGAGCAGGCGGAGGCGGCCGCCTCCGCTTGGCACCTCCCCGACCAGGGGATCTGGGAGGCGCGCGGCGAGCCCAAGCACTACGTTTCGTCGAAGCTGATGTGCTGGGTGGCGCTCGACCGCGCCACGCGGCTGGCCAAGGACCGCGACCGGAACGAGCTGGCGGAAAGCTGGCAGCAGGAGGCCGACGCGGTGCAGGCCGAGATCCTGGAGCGGGGAGTGAGCGAGCGGGGCGTCTTCCGCCAGCACTACGACACCGATGCACTCGACGCGTCGCTGCTGCTGATCCCGCTGGTTCGCTTCCTGCCGCCCGGCGACGAACGGGTGCGGGCCACGGTGCTGGCGATCGCGGACGAGCTGACCGAGCATGGGCTGGTGCTCCGCTACCGCGTCGACGAGACCGAGGACGGCCTCAGCGGCAAGGAGGGCACGTTCACGATCTGCTCCTTTTGGCTCGTATCCGCGCTGTCGGAGATCGGCGAGCGAAAGCTGGCGCGCGAGCTTTGCCAGCGCGTGCTGGCGCACATGACTACGCTCGGCCTCTATGCCGAGGAGATCGAGGCGCTCAGCGGCGCGCAGCTCGGCAACTTCCCGCAGGCCTTCACGCACCTGGCGCTGATCAACGCCGTCTCGCACGTGATCGCCGACGAGCAGCTGGGCGAGCGCGACGAGCCGAGCGCCGTGTTCACGGAGCTGCGGGCGGCGGGGGCAGCCGGCTGACCCCTCCCTACACTGCTCGCTCGTGAAAGCGATTCAGATCGAGGAATTCGGTGGGCCGGAGGTGATGCGGCTGACGGAGGTGCCGGACCCCGAGCCCGCGGAGGGCGAGGTCGTGGTGGAGGTGGCCCGGGCCGGCATCAACTTCGCCGACACTCACGTGACCCGCAACGACTACCTCGCCAACCAGGAGCTGCCGCTGATCCCGGGCGGGGAGATCGCCGGACGGACCCCGGACGGCAAACGAGTCGCGGCGCTGCTGGTCAGCGGGGGATACACGCAGAAGGTGGCGGTGCACGAGGCGGTCCTGGTGCCGGTCCCGGACCAGGTCTCGGACGAGGAGGCGGCCGCGCTGCTCCTACAGGGCCTCACCGCGCGCTGCCTGCTGGGGATCTCTGCCCGTCTTCAGGAAGGCGAGTCCGTGGTGGTCCAGGCCGCCGCCGGGGGCACCGGCTCGCTCGCAGTCCAGCTCGCGAAGCGGATGGGCGCCGGGCGGGTGATCGGCCTCGCCTCGTCCGAGGACAAGCGCGACCTGGCGCGGCGGCTCGGCGCCGACGCGGCGATCGATTCGCAAGCCGACGACCTGGAGGCAGCGATCCTGGAGGCCAACGAGGGCGAGCCGGTCGACGTGGTGCTGGAGATGAGCGGCGGCCAGTCCTTCGAAGCATGCCTGGGGGCACTCGCCCCGTTCGGCCGCCTGGTCACCTACGGGCTCGCCTCGCGGGAGCCGGTGGCGGTCCGCAACGTCGACCTGATGCGAACCAGCCGTTCCGTGATCGGCTTCTGGCTCATGCACCTCTTCCGGCGGCCGCAGGAGCTTCGCCAGGGGATCGCCGAGCTGCTCGGGGCCGTGGCCGCGAGGGAGCTCGAGGTCGTGATCGGTGAGGTCTACCCGCTGTCGGAGGTGCGCCGTGCCCACGAGGACATCGCCGCGCGGCGAACGCACGGCAAGCTGCTCCTCGATCCAAGCAGATGACGGCGCAGAGTCAGTGACCGCCTTTCGCAAGCTCGGGCTCTCGGACGAGATCGCCGAGGCCCTGGACGAGCTCGGCTACACGGACCCGACGGCAATCCAAGAGCAGGCGATCCCGAAGCTGCTCGCCGGTCACGACGTGATCGGCCAGGCGCAGACCGGCACCGGCAAGACCGCCGCCTTCGGGCTGCCGATGCTCCAGCACCTCGATCCGGGCTCCGGCGACACCCAGGCGCTGGTGCTCACGCCGACCCGGGAGCTCTGCATCCAGGTGACGCAGGCGCTTCGGGCCTACGCCGAGCACCTGCCCGTCGAGGTGATCGCCGTGTTCGGCGGCCAGGCCGTCCGGACCCAGCAGTCGAGGCTGCGCGGAGGTGCCCACGTGGTGGTGGCGACGGTGGGGCGCACACTGGATTTGATCTCGCGCGGCTCCCTCGACCTCGCCGCGACGCGCTACATCGTGCTCGACGAGGCCGACGAGATGCTCGACCTCGGCTTCATCGACGAGGTGGAGCGCATCCTGCGGCTCAGCCCCTCGGGCAGGCAGACTTCGCTGTTCTCGGCCACCATCCCGCCGCCGATCGAGCGGCTCGCCGACCGCTACATGTACGACCCGGTCACGATCAGGGTGACGCCGAAGCAGATCACCGTGGACGCGATCGAGCAGGCCTACGTCGAGGTCGAGGCGCGAAGCAAGGTCAATCGTTTGGTGGAGGTGCTCCGGGCCGAGGACCCGGAGCAGGCGATCATCTTCTGCCGCACGAAGATCGGCACCGCGCGGCTCGACAGGACGCTCCGCGACCGCGGCCTTCAGGTCAAGGCGCTCCACGGAGACCTGAGCCAGGGCCAGCGCGACGGAGTCATGCTCGCGTTCAAGGATCACCGGCTCCGGTTGCTGGTCGCCACCGACGTCGCTGCGCGCGGGCTCGACATCGAGCACGTCACCCACGTGATCAACTACGACGTCCCCGACACATCCGATGGGTACGTTCACCGGGTGGGCCGCACGGGCCGAGTCGGCCGCACCGGGCGCGCGATCACCTTCGTGACGCCCACGCAGCGCGAGGAGATCCCTCGCATCGAGCGCGAGGCCCGGACCCGCATCGGCGAGTGGGAGCCGCCGGAGGAGCGGCTCGAGCACGCCCCGCGCCCGCGGCGGCGCGAGCACCGCCCCGCCGAAGGCGCCGGGCGGACCGGAAAGGAAGCGCCGGGCGACGCCTCCGTGAAGCTGTTCGTCAACCGCGGCAAGCGCAGCGGCATCGACGACGAGGACGTTCGCTGGGCGCTGACCGAGGGAGCGGTGATCCCCGAGGATGCAATCGGCTCGATCAGGGTGCTCGATCGCTTCTCGTTCGTCGAGCTCGACGCCAAGCACGCCGAGCAGGCGCTGGAGCGCCTGGAAGGCACCAAGCTGAAGGGGAAGCAGATCCGGGTCGAGTACGCGAAGGGGTAGCTCGAGCACCCCTACACTGGCCGGGTGAAGGCAGTCCAGAGGGGTTTGCTCTCAAGCGTGGGAGTTGCTGCCTTGCTGGTCTTGCTCGCGCTCTCGTCGGCGAACTCGTGGGCGGCCTTTCCGGGGAGCAACGGACGGATCGCATACATCGGTGTCGATTCCTATGCAGCGACCAACACCGACATCTTCACGGTCCTCCCGAATGGCTCGGAGCTCCAGCAGCTCACGGACAATGGGTTCAGCGAGTACGAACCCGCTTGGTCTTCGACCGGGCGGCGCCTCACCTACATCCGCGGCGTGCGGGATAGTCTCGGCGGCTGGCAGGTGTTCACGATGAGCGCCGATGGTGAAAACCAAAGGCGCGTTGTCCACGACAACGGAATCGACAGCTCGCCGGGCTTTTCGCCGAACGGAGATCGGATCGTCTACGCGAAGGACAACCTCGAGTCGGCCGACGAGGACACGCCGCGGAGGGTCTCGATCTTCAAGATCCGACCCGACGGCGAGCGCAAGCGACGCCTCGTCACCGGCTTTGTGAAAGGCCCCGAGTACTCACCGGGCGGCAAGCGGATCGTCTTCGAGGGCATTCCCGAGGGCAAGCCCTACACACACGGCGGCATCTGGACGATCCGCCCCGACGGCTCGCACCTGCGCCGGCTCACCGCTCCGTACTCGAACGGCTACACCGACGAAAGCCCGTCCTGGAGCCCCGACGGCCGCCGCATCGTCTTCCTGCGCTGCAACGTCAATAGCGGGCCCCATGGCTGCGATGGCGACCTCTATGTGATGCGGGCAAACGGCTCCCACAAGCACCCGATCGGGCCGGTCTTTGGTCTTTCCCCGACCTACTCACCGGCCGGCGACAGGATCGCGCTGTCGATTGCCGGGGAACAGTGCATCGACCTCTACACGATCAACGTCTGGGGCTCTGACCCTCGCCTGGTCACCCACAACTGCGACGCCGTCCAAGGCGGCACCGCGCGTCAGCCCAGCTGGCAGCCGATACCCACGCCCTGACCATTCCAGGCTCCGTTGGCGCGTTTATGCCCGTATACGGTTCATAAAGCGCCAATTCGGGCCCGAATCAGGTCTCGGCTCGGGCTCGGGCGGTTTCGCCCTCGCGGATCAGGGTGCGCCAGTCTCTGACCCGGAAGAAGTAGAGGAGCGCCGCGAAGGCAAGCAGCACCGACCAGGCGGTGACGGCAAGCTGCTGGCCGACCGAGTAGGCGAGGACGATCGTGCGTGAGGACCCTTCGAGCGTTGCCACCAGGAGCGCCTGCTGCGCGCCCGCCCCGCCCGGGGTGAACGGCAGCGCGCCCGTGATCGACTGGACGCTCATCACCAGGAGCACGTTTTGGACCGAGCCGCCGACGTGGAAGGCCTCCAGGAAGAGCCAGAAGGAGGCGAACCGGCACAGCCAGGCGACCAGCTGCCAGGCGGCGACCTCGCGCGCGTATCGAGCCGGCTCCCGGAAGATCGCCAGCCCCTGCTTGACCCGCTGCCAGAAGGACTCGACGTGGCGGGAGAGGATCGCGACGAGCACCACCAGGCCAATCCCGATCACAGTCAGGGTCAGCATGAGCACCTCCGGATGGGCGGCCCAGAAGGTGATCTCGAAGGCTGGCAGGTGCGGAAGGCGCGGCGGACGGGGCAGGAGCCCCTGGGTGATCGCGTAGAGCAGCACCAGCAGCCCGATCGCGATGTCGAACGGGCTCAGCACGGCGAACGACGAGATGATCGTGGGGTAGGAGGAGCGCTCCACGCTGCGCTTGGCCAAGACGATCTTCAACGCGTCGCCGCCGCGGGCGGGGAGGATGCCGTTCATGCCGGCGCCGACCAGGAACGAGGCCGCGATGCCGCTCTCCGAGACTCGAGAATCGGGATAGGCGGCGCGGAGCGCGTTCGCCCAGCCGTGTGCCCGGGCGAGCTGTAGCGCCAGGGACAGGAGCAGGGCCGTCGCCAGGTACCCCCAGGCGATCTCGGCAAAGCTCTCGAAGAAAACCTGCGCCGCGTTCCAGAAGCGGTCGACGCTCTCGCCCAGGTCCGGAGTGTCGATCACTGCGGCCACCGCCATAAGCTAGCCCCCCGCATGCTCGTGGCCGCCGTCCTCGCGATCGCGTACCTGATCCTGGAGCCCTCCAGTGCCGATCATGCGGCGCAGACGTTTCGCTCCGACCTGTTCGCCTCGCACGGCTTCCTGCTCTGGAACAACGACTGGTACGGGGGGCACTACCTGCCCGGCTACAGCGTCCTCTTCCCGCCGCTCGGAGCCGCCCTCGGGCCGCGGCTGGTTGGCGCCCTGGCCGCGGTGGCTGCCGCGGGGTTGTTCGGCGCCCTCGCCCGTTATGGACACGGCGATCGCGCGCGCCTTGCGACCCTTTGGTTCGGGGCGGGCACCGCGACGATGCTGTTCTCCGGCCGCCTCACCTTCGCGCTGGGGATCGCGATCGGCCTTGGGGCATTGCTCGCCCTCCAAAGACGCCATCTCCTGCTTGCGGCCGGGCTCGCCGCGCTCACCGTTTGCGGCAGCCCGGTTGCCGGCCTCTTCCTGGCGCTCGCGGGCGTCGCTGTGGCGCTGGCCGGCGATCGGCGCGGGGGCGGGCTGCTCGCGCTTGCGGCGCTCGGCGCGCTCGGCGCCCTGTCGCTCGCCTTTCCGACCGGCGGCGAGGAGCCATTCGTCCTCTCGGCCTTCATCGGGGTGCCTCTGTTCGCCGCCGCCGCCCTGTGGCTGCTGCCGGCCTCCGAGCGCGCGTTGCGCTGGGGGGTGGCGGTCTACGCGATCGCCGCCCTCGCCGCGTTCGCAGTGGCCAACCCGGTGGGCGGGAACATGGCCCGCCTGGGGGCGCTCGCCGGAGGGCCGGTGCTGGCCCTGGGGCTGGCGGGGCGGCGGCCAGTGGCGCTCGCGGCCATCGCGCTGCCGCTGCTCTACTGGCAATGGGTGGCGCCGGTCCGCGACGTATCCGAAGCCGCCGGAGACCCGTCCGTGCACTCCTCCTACTACGAGCCGCTGCTCGCCGAGCTCGAGCGACACACCCGAGGAATGCCGGTGCGTGTGGAGATCCCGCCGACCGGCAACCGCTGGGAAGCCAACTACGTTGCGCCGCGGTTCCCGCTGGCTCGCGGCTGGCTGCGCCAGCTCGAGTCGGGCGATCGCGACCTGTTCACCGACGGGAACCTGACCGCCGCGGCCTATCGGTCCTGGCTCGACGAGCATGGGGTCTCTTACGTGGCCGTCGCCGGCGCCGAGCTCGACTACCTGGCCGAGGACGAAGAGGCCCTGATACGCGGCGGATTGCCGTACCTGCGGGCGATCTGGAGCGACGAGGACTGGCGCCTGTACCGCGTGAAGGGCGCCACCGGCCTCGTCTCTCGGCTGGACGATCCGGACCGCGCCGCGCCGGACGACCGCCTCACTGCGCTCGGGCCGGCGAGCTTCACGATCTCCGCTCGGGGGCCGGGCGCCCTGCTGGTCCGCATGCGCTACACGCGCTACTGGACGGTGACCGCCGGCGAGGCGTGCGTCGAACGCCACGGCGACTGGACCGAGGTCGACGTTCCGCGCGCCGGGACGATCAGCGTCGCTGCCAGGTTCGGGCTCGACCGCCTGCTCGGCCGCGACAGCGGCAGGGAATGCTCGGCATAGGGCTCGCGCTCGCGTCGAGCGTCGCCTGGGGGGTCTCCGACTTCCTCGGCGGCATGCAGAGCCGGCGAATCTCCGCGCTCACCGTGCTGCTCGTCAGCCAGCCGGTGGGCCTCGTCCTGGCGCTGGCGGTCGCCCTGGCGGTCGGCGGCGATCCGCTGAGCACGCGGGACACCGCGATCGCCATCGGAGCGGGCGCCGCCGTGGTGCTCGCCCTCGGCGCCTTCTACCGAGCGATGGCGCTCGGCTCGGTCAGCGTGGTGGCGACGATCGGTGCGCTCGGGGTCGTGGTGCCGATCGCCGGGGGCCTGGCCGCGGGGGAGGAGCCGGCCGCGATCCAGGCGATCGGCGTGATCGCCGGGATCGTTGGGGTGGTGCTGGTGGCGCGCGAGCCCGATCCCGAGTGGCGCGCCGCCGGACGTGCCGCGGTCGGGCTGGCGGCGCTGGCGGCGCTCGGTTTCGGGACTTTCTTCCTCGCCGTCGACGAGGTCTCTGGCCGGGAGCCGACCTGGACCATCGTCGCGCTTCGCGGCGGCGGCGTCGGGACGTTGCTGATCGCCGCCGCGTTCATGCGACCCTCGATGCGGATCGATCGCGCGCTGCTCCCCGCCCTGCTCGCGATCGGCTGCCTGGACGTGCTGGCGAACTCCCTCTTCGCGGTCGCCACCAATCACGGCCTGCTGGCGCTGGTCGCGGTCGCGGGCTCGCTCTATTCGGCGGTCACCGTTCTCCTGGCCCGCTTCGTGCTCGGCGAGCGGCTGGCAGCCGTCCAGCGCGCCGGGGTGGTGGTGGCGTTGATCGGCGTCGCCTTGATCGCCGGTGGAAGCTAGTGGGCCTTCAGAGGCCCGGCTGGATCGCCGGCGGGACCTCGGCGGGCTCCGGGAAGCCGAAGAGCTCCTCCAACCGCGCGACGGTCGCCGCCACGTCGCGGTGGAGGATCGCGGTCATGCCGACGCCCTCGGCCCCGGCGCAGTTCTCGCGCAGGTCGTCCACGAACACGCATCGCTCGGGCTCGACCGCAAGGCGCTTCGACGCCAGCAGGTAGATCTCGGGCTGCGGTTTGTGCAGGCCGACCTCGGCCGAGATCACCACCGCGTCGAACAGCTCCGCCAGCAGGGCGCGATCGTAGTGCGAGGTGCTCCACGAGTTCGAGACCAGGCCGGTGCGAATGCCGCCGGCCCGCGTGGCGCGCACCGCGGCGACCATCGGCTCGCACGGCTTCATGCCGCAGAACATGCTGTCGATCAGGCCTGCGGCGTCATCCAGGCCAAGACGCTCCGCGAACCGGCGCTCGAACTCCTTCTCCTCGATTCGCCCGGTCTCGAGCTCCCGCAGCTCGGCGAGGGCCGCGGGATCGTCGCGGAACAGGCGCCTCATCGAGTCCTCCGCCAGGCCCTTCTCACGGCAGAAGTCCGCGAAGCTGTCCCAGACCGACGTGGTGAGCACGCCGCCGAAGTCGACCAGGAGGCCGCTGTGGTCGCGGTCGGCCCGCATAGGATTGGCGCTCATGGCCGACGAGGCTATCGACCAGCCGAACCTCGAAGCCTGGTTCGAGGAAAACGTCCGCGGCGCCACGCCGCCGCTGGCCTTCGAGCGCATCTCAGGCGGCCATTCGAACCTCACCTACGCGGTTGGCGACGCAGCCGGCGGGCGCTGGGCGTTGCGACGCCCGCCGCTGGGCAGGCGCCTCGCCTCGGCGCACGACATGGCGCGCGAGCACAGGATCATCTCTGCGCTTCAGGAGACGCAGGTGCCGGTGCCGCCGATCGCCGGCCTCTGCGAGGACGAATCCGTGAACGGCGCGCCGTTCTACGTCATGGACTTCGTCGAGGGCCCGATCCTGCGCTCGCGCAAGGAAGCCGAGCAGAGCTTCGACGAGTCCCAGCGAGGCCCGATCGGCGAGCGGGTCGTGGACACGCTGGTCTCGATCCACGCGCTCGACCCCAATCGCGTGGGGCTTGGCGAGCTGGGTAAGAAGCAGGACTACGTGGCCCGGCAGCTCCACCGCTGGCAGGGGCAGTGGGACAAGTCGAAGACCCGGGAGCTCCAGCTGATCGACGACGTCCACCGGCGCCTTTCCGAGCGCATTCCCGAACAGGGGCCGGCGACGATCGTGCACGGCGACTACCGACTCGACAACATGATTCTCACCGACGGCGGCGAGGTTGCGGCCGTGGTCGACTGGGAGCTCTGCACGCTCGGCGACCCGCTCGCGGACGTCGGCATGCTGATCGTCTACTGGTCCGATGACGGCGACGAGCTGATGCCGCTGCTCGAGGCGCCGACCACCGCCACCGGTTTTCCATCCCGCGAGCAGGTCCGCGAGCTCTACGCGGAGCGCTCCGGGCGCGACCTCTCCGAGATCGACTTCTACGTCGCGCTCGGCTGGTGGAAGCTCGCGATCATCCTCGAGGGCGTCTACTCCCGCTACGCGGCCGGCCAGTACGGGAAGCCCGAGGAGGGCATCGAGGGCATCGAGCGGTTCGCCAGCATCGTCGAGACACTCGCTCAGGCAGCCGACGAGGCCGAGCGCCGCCTCTAGCCAGCGACCTTCGCGGGCTGGGCCGTCGCCGCTTCCCCCTCGGTCTCCTTCGTCCACCGATGCAGCTCGCGGCGGGCGATCACCATCTTGTGGACCTCGTCGGGTCCGTCGGCGACCCGCAGCATGCGGCTGAAGCGCCACATCCAGGCCAGGGGTGTGTCGTCAGACATCCCGAGCGCGCCGTGCACCTGGATCGCGCGGTCGAGCACGTCCATGACCACGTTCGCGGCCACGACCTTGATCATCGAGATCGCCTGGCGGGCCGCCCGCTTGCCCTCCGTGTCCATCTGCCAGGCGGCGTTGAGGGTCAAGAGTCGCGCCTGGTCCACCTCCATGCGCGATCGAGCCACGAAGTCCTGGATGAACTGCTTCTCGGCGAGCTTGCCGCCGAACGTCTCGCGCTCGTTGGCGCGGCGGCACATCAGCTCGATCGCACGCTCCGCGGTCCCGATCGCGCGCATGCAATGGTGGATGCGTCCCGGGCCGAGCCGGTCCTGGGCGATCACGAAGCCGGCGCCGCGCTCGCCGAGCAGGCTCGAGGCGGGCACGCGGCAGCCCTCATACCGAATCTCGCAGTGGCCCGGGCCGCCGGAGTGGCCCATCACCGAAACCGGCCGGACCAGGTCGAAGCCGGGGTTGTCGGTGGGGACGAGGATCATGCTCGCCCGCGCGTAGGGATGGGCGTCGGGGTCGGTGACGCACATGACGATCGCCACCGAGGCGCCCACGGCGCCCGAGGTGAACCACTTGTGGCCGTCGATCACCCACTCGTCGCCGTCGAGCTCGGCGCGCGTCTGAAGCGTCGTCGGGTCGGAGCCCGAGACCTCGGGCTCCGTCATCGAGAAGCAGCTTCGGATCTCGCCATCCAGGAGCGGCCCCAGCCATTCCTGCCGCTGCGCCTCGGTGCCGTGCTCGGCGAGGATCTCCATGTTGCCCGTGTCGGGCGCGGAGCAGTTGAACGCCATCGGGGCCAGCGCCGGACTGCGGCCCATCTCCTCGCAGAGCAGCCCGTACTCCCAGTTGGCCAGGCCGGCGCCGTAGCGCTCGTCCGGCATGAACAGATTCCACAGGCCCTCCCGGCGCGCCTCGGCGCGAATCTCGACCAGGATCTCCGGGTACGGCCGGCCCGCGCCGACCTCTTCGTCCAGGGCTCGCATCGCCTCGACCTCGACTGGATAGACGTGTTCGTCCATGAACGCGCGCACCCGGTCGCGAAGCTCCTCCACCCGGGGCGTGATCTCGAAGTCCATGGCCCCGGAGCCTATTGCAGCTTCACTCGGGCTAGGGACGCAGTCCCGGTAGTCGCGTGTGGACCTGCCGGGTCAGGCTCGTGCCCAAGCCCGGCGGAAACGTAGGCGAAGCCGAGGCTTCCGCCGGATTGGTTCCCGAGGCTTTCGGCGGAGTGGTTCCCGAGGCTTCCGCCGGGCTAGGTTCCTGAGGATGTCGCCGGTATACGTCTTTTGGCCCGACGATGAACTCCGATCTGCATCGCGAACATGGCTCCCAGCGTGACGGTGGCGACGCTGAGCGACGGGATCAGCACGGAGAGCGGCGGCTGCTCCTTGGCGATCAGGGTGATCGCGGCCGCGATCATCACCGTGCCCAGCGCGCCCCGCAACAGGCCCTGCGGCACCCTCACCGCCAGGTGGGTGCCGAGGAGCACGCCGGGGAGGGAGCCGAGCAGGATGTTCCCGGCGAGCCCGAAGTCGACGTTGCCGCCGACCCAGTGTGCGAGACCAGCCGCCCAGAGCAGCACCGCCGCGTGGTAGACGTCGGTGCCGACGACCCTCTGGGGCGTTAGGCGAAAGCCAACGATCAGGACGATGGCGATCACCGTGCCGCTGCCGGCCGATGTGAGGCCGATGACGAAGCCGGTCAGCGCCCCGGTGACGATTGCCCCGACGATGTGGCGGCGGTACAGATGCATCGAGGAGCGCTCGGGTATCACGTCCCGGAGCAGCGTGCCCCGAATCAGCGTCGCGATCCCCACTACCAGCAGCGCGGCTCCCAGCATCCCCAGCACCAGGCGGTTCACCTCATCCTGGCCGTAGGCGTCCTGGAGCACCTCGATCAACCACACGCCCCCGATCGCCGAGGGGACGCTGCCGACCGCCAGCCAGAGAGCGATCCCGCGGTGAACAGTCCCCTGCTTGAGATGGCGCCAGCCGCCGGCCGTCTTGGTGACCGCGCCGTAAAAGATGTCGGTGCCCACGGCGGTCACCGGCTGCACGCCGAAGACCAGGATCAGGAGCGGCGTCATCAGCGAGCCGCCGCCCATCCCGGTCATTCCGATGAGCAGGCCCACCCCGAACCCGAAGACGACGATGACTGGATCCATGGCTATGAGGCCCCTGCCTTTCGATCGTTCTTGACCGGCTTAGTCAGGAGGGACCCGCGCGAATAGGGTAGCGAGACACCCAGCCGGTGCCCGCTTTCCCGCTGTCCTGGTCTCTGCGAGGTTGACTAGCGGACGTGCCAGGCGTCCGGGTCGGCGACCAGCTCGGCGATCGGGTCGGGCAGGTCCCCCGTGATCAGGTCGGCGAGCGTGACTGTCTCCAGCACCGCCCGCAGGTTGGCCCGCACGGCGACCCAGACGTCGCGCAGGTGTTCGGCCGCGCCCGGATAGTGGGTAGCTTCCGGGGCCGAGTCCTGGATGTTTGCGAGCGGGCCCTCAACGGCCCGGATCACGTCGGCGAGCGTGATGGTCTCCGGCTTGCGGGCGAGCCAGTAGCCCCCCCGGGCTCCGCGGCGGGCGCGCACGAGGCGCGCATGCTTGAGCTCCAGCAGTATGTGCTCGAGAAATTGGAGCGGGATGTCCTGTGCCTCGGAGAGCTGCTCGCCCTTGACGGGCTGCTCGTCGGGCGCGGCCGCCAGCTCGAGCGCGGCCCGCAGGGCGTAGTCGGCTTTGGCGGAAATCCTCACTTCGTCACAATGGCGCGTTCTCGATGATCGACCTTCAGGCGCACTCGACCGTATCGGACGGGCAGCTCGAGCCGTCGGCGGTTGCGACCGCGGCAGCCGCCGCGGGCGTCACGGTGATGTCGCTCACCGATCACGACGCGGTGGCCGGCGTTGCGGAGGCGATCGCGACGGCGCAGCAAGCGGGAATCGAATGCGTGCCGGCGGTCGAGATGTCGTGTGTCCACACTTACTCCGACGATCTGCACATGCTCGGCTACTGGGTGGACACCGAAGCGATCGCGCCCGCCTGCGATCGCGCCCAGACGGAGCGCGCGGCGCGTGCGCGAGAGATCATCGAGCGGCTCAACGCCCACGGGGTCGCGGTCAGCTTCGAGGCAGCCGTCGCCGAGGCGGGCGCCGCGGATTCGATCGGCCGTCCGCATATCGCCCGGGCCGCCGGCGCAGGCCCGGACCTTGGCCCCTTCTTCGAGGAGTATCTGGTGCCCGGCGCCAAGGCCTTCGTGGCGCGGCGCTGGCCGAGCGCCGAGGAGGCAGTCGAGCTGATCCACACAGCCGGCGGCGTGGCCGTGGTCGCCCATCCCTACTGGGACGTTTCCGAGCCGAGCCAGGTGCGGGACCTGGTGGAAAGCCTCAAGGGCGATGTCGGGCTGGACGGGATCGAGACCTTCTACCCACCCCACACGAAGGCGCAGACGGCGCACTGCCTGGAGCTCTGCCAGGAGCTCGACCTCGTTCCCACCGGCTCCTCGGACTTCCACGGCCCCACCCACAAGACCTTTTCGCGGTTCGGCGCCTACAACACCTACGGCCTGGGCGAGCCGGTGGTCCCGCAGCGCCCGTAGGCGCTACTTCGCAGGCGGGATCAGCCCCTGCCCCTCGAGGTAGTCGAGGATCTGCTGGGCCGATTCCTCGGGAGACTGGCTCTCCGTTTCGATCACCAGCTCCGGGTTCTCGGGGGCCTCGTAGGGGTCGGAGACTCCGGTGAACTCCTGGATCTCGCCCGCCCGGGCCTTCGCGTACAGCCCCTTGACGTCGCGCCGCTCGCATTCCTCCACCGATGCCTTCACGTAGGCCTCGATGAAGTGGCCGTCCATCTTCGCCCGCGCCTCGTCGCGAATCTCGCGGTAGGGCGAGATCGCCGCCGTGATCACGGGCACGTCGTTGCGGGACAGGAGCGAGGCGACGAAAGCCACCCGGCGGATGTTGGTGTCCCTGTCCTCCTTCGAGAATCCCAGCCCCTTGGACAGGTTCTGGCGGACGATGTCGCCGTCGAGCACCTCGAGCTTCGAGCCGCGCTTGCGCATCTCCTTGACCAGGACGTTGGTGATCGTCGTCTTGCCGGACCCGGAGAGCCCGGTGAACCAGAGGCAGAAGCCCTTCTCACCCGCCATCGGCCGCTTCCTCCTTCTTGTAGGCGTCGATCAGGATCTCGGCGACCTCTTCCCTTGTGAACTCGTGTGGTGGGGTCTCGCCGCGCGACAGCATCTCTCGCACCTTTGTACCGGATAGGAACAGGCGCGACTCCTGCGGGTGGGGGCAGGTCTTGTCCGAGGCCATGCCTTCGCACTGGTGGCACCAGAACGTGTGCTCGAAGAACAGGGGCTGGATCCCCAGCTCACCGATGTCGATGTCGTCGAAGATCCGCTGCGCGTCGTAGGTGCCGTAGTAGTCACCCACCCCGGCGTGGTCACGACCGACGATGAAGTGGGTGCAGCCGTAGTTGCGGCGGATGATCGAGTGCAGCACGGCCTCCCGCGGGCCCGCGTAGTGCATCTTCGCCGGGTTGACTCCGAGGATCACCCGCTCCGGATGGTAGTAGCGCTCCATAAGGACCTCGTAGCAGCGCATCCGCACATCGGCGGGAATGTCGCCCGCCTTCGTCTCGCCGATCAGGGGATGCAGGAAAAGCCCGTCGGAGACCTCCAGCGCCGCCTTGGTCAGGTACTCGTGAGCCCGGTGGATCGGGTTCCGGGTCTGGAAGGCGACGATTCGCTTCCAGCCACGGTCGGCGAACGCCTGCTTCGATTCGGCGGGCGTCAGGTAGCGGCGCATGAAGGCTTCCTCGTGGTCGGGAAGCGCCTCTACCTCGATCGGGCCGGCGAGGCAGCGCGAGCCCTCGCGGCGAATCGCGGCCACGCCGGGATGCTCGTCGTCGGTCGTCAGGTAGACGAGCTCTGCCTCCTTGTCGACCTCGCGCTCGAATACCTCCTCCACGATCAGGCGTCCGAGCGCCTTGCCGTTCGGGGCGCTGAGCGCGACCGAGTCGCCGACCGACGCCTCGAGGTCGGTGGCGAGGGTGATCGGGATCGACCAAATCTCGCCGCTCCCGAGCCGCATCTTCTCGCACACTGAAGCCCAGTCCTCGGAGCCCATGAAGCCGCGAAGCGGCGCGAAGCCCCCGTTTGCGAGCAGCTCGAAGTCGGAGGCCTGGCGGGAGCTCAGCTGCAGCGCCAGGCCGGTCTGCTCGCTACCCATTCAGACCGCACTCCGAGCGCTCCGTGCCGGCCCAGCGGCCCGAGCGAGGGTCGCCGTTCGCGTCCGGCACCGACGTGCACGGCATGCAGCCGATGGAGGGATAACCCTCGTCGTGAAGCGGGTTGTATGGCACGTGGTTGTCATTGATGTGGGTCCAGACCTGCTGGTCAGTCCAGTCCACCACCGGGTTCAGCTTCCAGCGGTCGAACCGCTCGTCCCAGCCGAAGCGGGTCGCCCCGGCACGGGTCTTCGAGTCAAGCCTGCGAACCCCCGAGACCCAGCAGTCGATGCCCTCGAGTGCCCGGTGCATAGTCTCGACCTTTCGGGTCGCGCAGCACTCGTCTGACTCGCGCCACAGATTAGCCTCCCACCGCTCGCGAAGCCCGGGCGGGTTGGCCTGAACGAACCGCTCGAACTCGATCCCATAGCGCTCCGTAAGCGCGTCGCGCGTGGCATACGTCTCGGCGAACAGCAGCTCGGTGTCGAGGTAGAAGAACCGAGCCTGCGGATCGATCTCGTGCGCGATGTCGATGATCACCGAGCTCGTCTTCTGGAACGAGACCGCGAAGCCGAGCCTGGGGCCAAACGTCTCGACGGCCCAGGCGATCGACTCCCTGGCGCTCAGCTCCTCGAGCTCCGCGGAGATGCGCCGCGGATCCACGGGCGCGCCGTTGATGAGCGGGAGGCGCTCGCCGCGGCCATTGCCGTTCGCGCCGTTCCGCGAGGAGACCTCGAAGTCCTCGTGCAGCGGTCGGGGCCGCGTCGCCACCGCCTGGAGCTGCCTGGGGGCGGCCATCAGACGGCGCACTCTCCCTCGCCCCGCTCGACCTTGTAGGGCTCGGAGCGGCTCCAGTCGATGAACTGGTCGAGCGTCTCCAGCCCGAACTCCACCGGCATCGACAGGTCCTTGACCTGAGCCTCGAACTGGTCCGTCCCGATCCTCTCGACGAAGTCGTTGAACTCCTCGCCGTCGTGGCGCTCGGACTCGTAGAAGCGCACCCAGCGCTCCACCGCGTCCGGGACGCGCTTCGCCGGCAGCCGCGCCTTGAGGCGGTGGCCGTAGACGACCTCGCCGCCCTCGTAGTTGCCCGCGAGGTGGGCGATGTAGGCGGGGATCTGGCGCTCTCCGATCTTCAGCGAGGCGCCGGTGAAGCCGATGTTGGCGATGTGGTGCTGGGCGCAGCCGTTCGGGCAGCCCGACATCTTGACGTGGACGCGCTTGGTCAGCGGATCGTCGATCTGCATCGCCTCGAGCCGCTCCTGGACCACCTGGTTCAGGCCCATCGAGCTGGTGATCCCGAGCTTGCAGCTGTCGGTGCCGGGGCAGCTGACCACGTCGGTGATCTCGCGGGGGCCGGTGCCACCGAGGCCCAGCGGGCCGAGCCGCTCCCAGACGTCGTAGACCGACTCGTCACGCACCCAGCGCAGGACGAGGTTCTGCTGCACGGTGGTGCGGGCGTAGCCGCCGCTGAGCTCGCGCATGATCGCGGCCAGGCCGCGCAGCTGCTCGGGGGTCAAGTCGCCACGGGTCACCTTGACCTCGACCGCGCGGAAACCCTCCTGGCGCTGGGGCTTGGTGTTCGCCTCGAGGAAACGGTCGAAGGCCGAGCGGTCGCCGTTCGGGCTGCGGTAGGTGCCGGGCGGCGGGGGCGCCTTCGCCTCCTCGTCGTCGATCAGCTTGAGGCGCTCGACGTCGAAGTCGCGCTCGTCGACCCAGTCGCCCCGGAGCTCCTCCTCGACCATCTCGCGGAAGGCGTCGATGCCGATCTTGTCGATCAGCACCTTGATGCGCGCGCGGGCGCGGTTCTCTCGCAGCCACTCCTGGCGGTCGAAGATGCGCCAGCAGGCTTCGGCGACCTTCAGGTAGTCGCCGTTTTCGAGCTCGACGAACTCATACAGGGTGGGGGCGATCCGGGGCATGATCGAGGTGCCGCCGCCGACCCGGATCTCGACCCCGCGGACGCCGTCGCGCAGGCGGGGGATGAAGCCGATGTCGTGGATCCCGGTTATCGCGACGTCCTCGTCCGTGGCCGTGAACGCCGTCTTCACCTTGCGCGGCATCAGCTGGGTGACCGGGTGGCGGACGAAGTAGCGGACGTAGGCCATCGCGTAGGGGGTGATGTCGAAGTGCTCGCCCTCCGTGATCCCCGCCCAGGGGTCGCCGGTGACGTTGCGGATCGTGTTGCCGCAGCCCTCGCGGGAGGAGAGTCCGGCGTCGGAGATCTCGCGGATGAACTTCGCCGCGTCGGGGAGGGGAATGTGGTGGATCTGGATGTTCTCGCGCGTCGTGATGTGGCCCTTGCGCAGCGGGGCGTAGCGCTCGATCGCGTCCGCGAAGGCCTCCATCTGCTCGGGGTTGACGCCGCCCAGCGGCAGCTTGACGCGGATCATCTGCACGTCGGGCTGGCGCTGGCCGTAGACGCCCTGCTTGAGGCGAAAGCCGATGAACTTGTCCTCCGGCACGTCGCCCCGCATGAACCTGCCGGCCTCCGTGTCGAAGTCGTCGAACTCCCGCTCGATGATCGGGATCACGTGGCCGGGGACGTCCTCGTAGACCTCCGGGTTCTCGAGCGAGCCGACGCGTCCCTTGCCGCCCTGGTCCTTTTGGCTGACCTTCAGGTCGTGCTGGGCGGTGACGCGCTCGGCGACGGATTCGGCTGCTGACGCCTGCTCCACGGCTGTGGGCTCCATCGGGGCAGTATTACACAAATCCTGACCGGGTTTAGGGCATTTTGAGAGGCGCGGCGCTGGGGCCGGGCCGGCTCGTGCCCCATGCGTCGATTGGCTGGGTAGGGCGAATCGCCCCCGACCTCGGGGCGAATCGCCGCCCTTGGCGGCTTTGTTGCACCCGTGCGCAACAAAACCGCCAATGCCGTCGATTGTCAGCCGGGGCTAGTCGACGTCCGTTCCCTCGATCAGGAAGGCGACGCGCACGTGGGCGCGATACTCGTCGAGGTTGTCGCCCCGGATGCCGGTGCTGACGATGTCGACCGCCCGGATGTTCCGCAGCGACGACTGCGCGTGCTTCAGCGCCTGCGCCGCGGCGTCGTCGGTCGACGTCTTCGAGCTTCCCACCAGCTCGATGATCTTGACTACGGCCACTCTGTCCTCCTGTTCGTCGGGTTGTGGTCCGTGTTCTATCCGGAACGGGGCCGCGGGGCAAGCGGCGTGGCCGATCCGCGTCGCTCTTCAGGCGAAGGTTTGCGGCCGGGCTGGGGCTGACCCCTACGCGCGGCCGCCCAGGTCGCGGGCCGAGACGCCTTCGGTGAGCGCGGCGCGTTGCCAGCGGCTGCCAGGCAGGCCGCCGGCGGACGGCGACGGCGCGGTCTCGGCGAGGAACTGCTCCATCGCCGCCACGATCGCGGCCGCCTCGCCGTCGGAGGCAGGCTTGGTCAGCAGCTCGATCCGAGGCCGGGGCGGATGACGCTCGCCGTTCCTTGCCATCTCGGCTCTGGACTCTAGTGGTCGCGGACGCGGCCACTAACCTCACCCGGGGTGGCCGAGATCCCGGTACTCGACGCGGACGCTGTGCTGGCGGCGGTCAGCCCCGCGGAGGCGATCGAGCGGACGCGGCTCGCCTTTGAGCGGCACGCTGGGGGCGAGTGGGCGATGCCGCCAAAGGTCTATCTCGACTCGCCGCCGAACGGCGACTTTCGGGCCATGCCTGCGCTCGGCGACGGCTTCGCCTTGCTCAAGTGGGTGACCTCGTTCCCGCGGAACTCCGAGCGGGGCTTGCCGGTCGTCACCGGAGCCCTGCTGCTCTCCGACGCCGGCACCGGCGAGTTGCGGGCGATCATGGATTGCGCCTCGATCACCTCGCTTCGCACGGGTGCCGCGGCTGCCGTGTCGGCGCAGGTGCTGGCTGCCGACGGCGCGAAATCGATCGGCCTGATCGGTTGCGGCGTGAATGGCGCCTGGGCGGCTCGCTGCCTCGCCGCCGCCGGCTACGGGACCGGAGTCTGTGCGGACACCCGCATGGAGCTCGCCGAGGCGCTCGCCGCCGAGCTCGGCTGGGGCGTGGGCGATCGCGCCGAGGCCGCCGCCCAAGACGTGGTGGTCACGGTCACCCCGGGCGCCGAACCGGTGATCTTGGCTTCCGATCTGCGGCCCGGCCAGCACCTCGCCGTGCTGGGCGCGGACGCGATCGGCAAGGCCGAGGTGGAGCTGGCCGCGCTGGAGCGCTGCCGTCTCTTCTGCGACGAGTGGGAGCAGGCCGCGTCAGGCGGCGAGCTGGCCGGCGCAGTCGCGGCGGGCGTCGTGAGCCGGGGCGACGTCACCCAGATCGGGGACGTGATCGCGGGCCGCTCCGATGGCCGGCGCTCGGCGGAGGAGATCACCCTCTTCGACTCGACGGGCCTCGCGATCCAGGACCTGGGCATCGCCACCGCCGCCTATGAGGCCTGGCGCCAGGGGAGGATCGGGGCGGCCTCGGTGGACCTGTAGCGTCGCGACCACCGAGCCGGCGAACGCTAGGGTTCCGCCGCGGCGCTCGATGACCGCTTCCAACCACACTGCAATTACTGCGCACCATCCTGCCGGCGCGCAGAGAGCACGCGCGACCAGCACAACGATCGCGCTCGCGCCGCTCGCCGCGATCGTCATCCTGGGCGCCGCACTCCGGATTTCGCAGCTCCACCAGAGCCTCTTTGCCGACGAGCTCTGGAGCTACGTCGGCGCGACCCGCTCAAGTTTCGATCAGGTGATCGACTACGTCCGCACCGATCAGGAGATCACGCCACCCCTGTACACGGTCCTGGCCTGGCTCTCGGCGAAGGCCGGGGATCCGACTGTGATGATCCGGCTCCCCTCGTTGCTGGGAGGGATCGTGACGATCCCGCTGACCTACGCGCTTGGCCTGCGGACGCTAGGGAGCCGGGGAGCCGCCTGCTTGGGCGCGGCGCTTGTGGCCCTGAGTCCCTTCCTCCTCTGGTATTCCGTCGAGGCGCGTGCGTACGGGCTGACCATCGCGCTGGTGGTCGCCTCGACTCTGTCTCTCCTCATCGCAATAGACCGGGGACGCTGGCGATGGTGGGCGGCTTATGCAGGCCTTTCCTGTGCCGCGATGTACGCGCACTACACCGCGGTCTTCGTCCTGTTGGCGCAGCTCGCCTGGGCGCTTTGGTTCCATCCGGAGGTCCGGCGGCAGGCGATCGCCGCGAACCTCGCTGCCGCGAGCGCCTTCCTCCCCTGGCTGTCAGGTCTGGTCGACGATCTCGAGTCACCAAGCCAGCACATTTACGGCACGCTCGCTCAGTTCAATCTCGACAGCTTCACCAACTCCACGGTCCGTTTTGCCTTCTCCCAACCCTTGGGCCCCAAGTTTTCCTCGACATGGCCCAAGGTCGCGCTCGTGTGCGGTTTCGCCGTCGCGATCGCGGGGGCGTTCCTCTCCTGGCGCGCGGCCGCGCAACGTGATCCGCGCTCACGGAGGCGAGTCGAGTCTCTCTCGCTTGTGGTGATGCTTGCGCTTGCGGCGCCGGTCGGGGTCGCGGCGTGGAGCTTGATCGGCAATGACTTGTACCTCCCGCGTAATCTGGTCACGTCCTGGCCGGGGCTGGCGGTCGGAATGGCGGCGTTGCTGACGGCCGGTCCTCTCATTCCTCGGACCGTCGCGATCGTTCTCGTTGTTGGAGCCTTCGCATACGGCGCCATCAGGACGACTGGGCCCAACTTGCAGCGCCCAGGTTTCAGGGAGGCGGCAGCCTTTATCGACGAGAAGGCTCGGGCCCCTGACCTCGTCCTCGACATCAACCCCCTCTTTCTTCGCCGCACGCACAAGGGCCCGCCGCAACCCCCGGCGCTGACACTCGACATCAACTTCGAGGAAGCGCACAACGCCATCGACTACCTCAACCGAGCCGACGGGCGGCGCGCGCTCAGAGCTGCCGCTGGTCGGCGCCTGGTTCTTGCCGGCAACCCCGTGTTCGTACTCCCCGTCCGGGACACGCTGGGGCTGAGGGATGTGACGCCCGTGGCGCAACGCAGCTATCAGGGCATCCTTCCGATGACCGTTGAGGTATTCGCTATCCCCCCGGTGCCCCCCGGCTCGGCACAACCATGACCTCAGGGGCTTACTCCTCTCTGTACAAATTCAATGACCATTACACCGGGGAGTCCGTAGACGATGTTGCCAATCCGGCCCAAAGCGCCCACCGCGGCGCGGGATCCGTTGATCCCGTCTACGACCAGATACTGAACGGCATATCGCCGGCCCATTGTTTGCACGGCCTGACGGTCGCCGCGCATGGACGCTGCATCATTCAGTCTGAGGCGACCGGTGAACGGATTTCGCGCGGGGGCCGGATAAATCAGCCCTCCTGCGAGCCCTCCGTAGCCGCAGTCGCGTGATCGCTGCGAGTATGCCCATCCCTCAAGAAATACTCGTCGCTCCGCAAAAGCAGCGTACTCGAATGCAAGCGGCATCTGCACGCGTGCCGGTTGAGGCCGTCAGCATGAGGGCGAGGATCTCGAGCACGTAGCCGAGTGCCCAGCCCATGGCGAGCTGGCGAAGCGGCCCACCGGGTCGATGGCTCAAAGCCCGATACGCGAGCCAGCCCGGGAGGGCTACGAATCCAAGTTCGTACGTCGCATAGAGCAATGCCTCGCCGAGGGCCACGCCATACGCCGCCTCGAGGGCCAGCACGCCCGCGGCGACGATCAGGGCCAGGTAAGCGGATCGCCGTCTGGACCGGGCAATCATCAGATAGTCAGCGGGCCGGGGCGCTGGCCAGGGCGAGCAGCGAGATGCCGAATGGAAGGTCCCGGGTCCGCAACCAGCGCCGCTCGGCGGAGAACACGCCGGCCAAGACGCGGTTTGCCGCGCCCTCCCTGGTCAGTTGGAAGTCTGAACGCGGCTCCCCCTTCGGCGGCGTCAGCCGCCGCGCGAGGCGAACCGCGGCGATCGGCGCAAAGAGGATCGTGTTGAAATGCGTCAGTCGCTCCAGCTCGAGGCCAGCGGCGAGGATCCTCTGCTCGAGCTGGCGGAGCTTGTAGCGCCGGAAATGGTGGCTGATCTCGTCCTGCGCGCCCCACATCCAGGGGTACGCCGGGACGGTGGCAAGAAACGCTCCGCCCGGCCGCAGGACGCGAGCGACCTCCTCGAGGGCCCGGCCGTCGTCCTCGATGTGCTCGAGCACGTCCAGCGCGGTGAGCAGGTCGAACGAGTCATCGGGATAGGGAAGGGCCTCGGATTCGAGCAACCTGACCCGCGCGTGCCCGCGCGCTTGGCAGTAGCGGACGGCCTGCTCGTCGGCGTCGACGCCTTCGACCTCCCCGAACCGCCGCAGGTAGCTCAGCATCGTGCCGGTCCCGCAGCCCAGGTCGAGGATGCGGGCGGTGTGGCCGTTTGGGGGCGGCGTCAGATGAGCGCCGAGCACCGCCAGGATGATCTGACGCCTGCCGACGAACCACCAGTGCCGATCCTCGATGCGGAAGTACTCCGCGTAGAAGTCCTCCCTCATCTACCGCTTGGCCGCAGCCGGCCGGTACTCGGTGGCGATCACCCTTCCCGCGATTGCCTCCCCTTCCTTGCGCTGAGCCCGCGTCGGCAAATAGATTCGTCGCCACATGTGCGCGATCGTGCTCAGCGTCCGCCACACGTCGCTCGCTCGGACGTTCGTCTCTCCAGCGACGCGTGGATAGTGACGTACGCCTTTCTGGGCAATACGGAAGTTCCACTTGCGGGCGCGCGCGACGATCTCGGTGTCAATGAAGAAGTCGTCTGTCTCGAGCGCCAGCTTGTTCGTGACCTCACGACGCATCAGCTTGAACGAGCAGTCCACGTCGCGTACCCGAACCCGGAACAACACGCCCACTATGCGGTTGTAGACCCAGGAGACCACTGAGCGAAGCACCGAGTCATAGCGGTAGACCCGAAAGCCGATAACCAGATCGTTGTGCTCGAGATACGGCAAGAAATAGGCGAGCTCGGCGATGTCATATTGACGGTCCGCGTCTGTATAGAAGACCAGATCCAGTTCCGCGTGCTGGAGCCCCGTGCGGATTGCGGCGCCGTAGCCACGGTTGCGGTCGTGGACCAGCAACCGAACGGCCGGGTAGTGTCGCTCCACGCAGTCCTCCCCGATCGTCGAAGTAGCATCGCTGCTGCCGTCGTCCACCACGATCACCTCGTACTGGTCGGCCAGGCTCGGGAGCAGCTCGAGCGCGGACTCGATCATCGGCCCGATGTTTGCCTCCTCGTTGCAGGCGGGCAGAACCACGCTGAGCCCGGGGACGCTGGCGCCGGCGTGCGGGCTGTCAAGAATCCTCTCGGGCATCGCTCACCTCCTAGCCGGGATCGCCCACGGTTACGACCACAGGCTATGGACTATCGAGCGCTGAGGCCGCAGACCGTGACCGGCTCGCTCGAGGCCACGATCACCCGCCACGGTTGCGCCAGCCCGGCCGCGGGGAGGCGAAGCGTCCCGAAGCGCGCCCGCTCGGGACGGTCGAGCGGAGCCGCGGGGGGCGCGAACCGACCAACCAGGATCGCCGTCTTGCTGATATCGGGGGTGGCCAGCACCAAGCCCTCGCCGGGTGGTGCCAGCTCGGCGAGCTCCGGGACCGTCGGGGGCGTCTCCCCGCGCAGGGCCCACCTCAGCGCGACCTTGTTGGACGGGCTCGGGTCCAACGGCACGGTGGCAGGCGCGGTCCCGTTGGCCGGGCGGCTCGCCTGCAAGCGCAGGCACCCGTGCCGGCGGGCCACTCGTGCCCCGAGCTCTTGAACCACGCGCGGCGGCGGCCCGGCCGCTCCCCGTCCCCGGGCGGGGCGGAGCGCCAGACCGAGGGATCCTGCCAGCGCGGCATCAGCCGCCTGGCGAATCAGCAGAGGAGCGACCGCGAGCTCCGCGACCGGCTGGGTCACGGATCCGTACCGCGCGGCGGCATCCGCGTACTCGCCGGCGGTTGGGCTGAAGGGGCCAGGCTTGAAGTCCTCCCGCAAGCTGGACCCGGCAATCTCGTACACGGTGTATTGCGCTAGTGCCCTCTGGGAGTCGAGGCGCGCCGTGGCGCCGCCATCCCTCAGCCGGTCGACGTTGTACGCGAGCCCGAGCGCGAGCACGCCCGTGAGCGCCAGTGCCGCCCAGCCGCGCACCCGGGCGGCACCGGCCGCCTCGGTGAGCAGCAGCAGGAACAGAACGCCCTCCGGATAGAGGTACCTGATCTCTTCGGGCGAGCGCAGCCACCCGCCGGGGGAAAGACGGGTGGCTACGAGCACGACGACCAGCGCCGCCAGGGCGGCCCAGAAGCTCGCCGGGACGCGCCCTCGCCGCATCACCAGGAGGACGACCAGCGAGGCGAACAGCGCCGTGGCGGTGATCTGCGCGATGGTTTGGTCGAAGGCGGGTTCGTCGAGGACGCCGGCTAGCCCGGAGACGGCCGCGGTGAGGGCGGTCCAGGAGTCCACGGCGAAGTGGACGATGTCGATCGGGCGGGTCGGGAAGACCACGGCCGTGGTGGGGGCGCGCAGGAACAGCCACCAGGCGCCGAACACGGCAGCCGGGACGGCGAGCAGCCAGGCGCTCCGCCACGGCTGTGGCCAGGGCCGGAAGGCGACCAGGACGCCTGCCGCGGCGAGGAACGAAAGCCCTACCGGATGCGAGGCGACGGAGGCCGCCAGCAGGGTCGCGGCGACGATGTCCCCGCGACGGTTGCGCTTCTCCAGCGCGATCAGGGCCCCCAGGCCGGCCGCGACAGCAATCAGCGACGGCAGGCGAAGCGGGGTGATCACCGTCTCCCAGCCGGAGCCGAAGAAGAGCAGGAGAACGGTGGGGGGAACCGCGAGCAGGTCGCCGACGCGGCGTCGGGCCAGCACGAAGAAGAGGCCCGCGCAGAGCAGCACGAGCGCCGTCGCCACGAGCCTGTACGGGAGGTCGGCCGCCAGGCCGAAGGTATGGAACAAGGCGTGGTACAGGAGCAGCGGCAGGGCGATGAAGTACTTGTTGGGCGGCGAGTGCAGCACCGCGTGGTCGAAGGGCTGGCTCGCCAGCCGCGCGGCGTAGCCGAGCGCCTCGCCCTGGATGGCCTGGTCCCTGCCCCAGTAGAGCAGCGCCAGGGCCGACAAGGCCATGGCCACCCCCACCAACGCGAACGCGATCAGTCGCGGGGTGAAGCGGGCCGCCGTCATGGGCCGCATAGGCGAAGCCCACGCTGGGAGTCCACCCACAGGGTCCATGGGAGGGAGGAACTGTCCCGGGGGATCCTGAGGTGGGCGGCATGTGAATCCCGGAGCGGCTGGAGGCGAACCGCCGGCAGCGAGAAGAATCGGCTGACCCCGAGCTCCTGCCTCGAGCCGGTAAGCCAAACCCCTCCTGGAGGCAGGGTGATCGCGGCCCTGAGCTGCCCGTTCCGAGGAGAGAGGCGGAGGCACGAGCCGCTTGTCCTCGCTGTCCCCTCGCTGAGGCTCTTGACGGTGGGCCTGGGCCGGGAGGCCGGTGGCGGTTCCGGCGAAGCTGGCCGAAGCCGCAGTCCGAGCCCGCCCGCCAGGACCAGGTCCGCAGCTTGGCCCGCCGGCGCGCCGGCGAGATCGTCGAGCTCATGGGGCGAGTCGGCAGGAGACCCGAAGTCGCGGGCGATCACGAAATACTCGCTGGCCCGCATCGCCCAGCCCTGCCCGCCGGCACCGGGCGGTGTGACCAACAGCAGCTTGGTTCCTAACGCCGCGAACCGGGGGCCGAAGGGAAGGAAGTCCGGGTCCGCGTGCCCGCGCGCCAGCTCGAGGGCGCCGAGCTCGGCCTTGACCAGGTCCGACACGGCTCGCTGCTGGTCTGCGTTGGTTCGCAGGTCCGCCAGGTTGGAGACGAGGCCTGCTGCCAGCACGCCGGTGACGGCAAATGCCACTCCCCGGTGGAGCCGCGCCGCTCTCGCAACCTCGACCAGCAGCAGGAGCAGCAGGATCGCCTCCGGGTATATGTAGCGCTGCGTCTCGGGGGTGCGAAAAAGGGTTACCGGAGCGATCGCCGTGCTGGCGAGCAGCACGGCGAGGGCGGCCAGCATCGCCCAGAACCCTGGCGTCGGCGGCTTCGATCGCCGGGCCAGCGCCACGGCGACTGCGCCGAGCAGCAGGCCGAGGGCGATCCAGCCGAGCGGGCTGTCGTACGCCGGGCCGGTGATCAGCCCCGAGACCCCGGAGAGGGCTGCGGTGAGCGAGACGAGTGACTCGCCGATGAACGAAACCACGCCGTTCAGCCCGTCGAGGGCCGGGTTGGTGGTCCCGGACTCGCCCTGCGTCAGATACAAGGTGCCGAACAGGGCGAGCGGGGCGCCGAACACCCATGACCTGCGCCAGCGCTCCGGCGATGGCCGGAACAGCACGAACACGGCCGCGGCGGCGGCGAACGCGGCGGCCTCGGGGTGTGAGAGGAGCGAGATGGCGAGCAGCACGCAGGCAACGACATCGCCTCGCAGGGTTCGGCGGTCGAGCGCCACGAGCATCCCCAGCCCGGCCGCGATCGCGATCTGGCTCGGGATCCTGAGCGACGTGACGACGACCTCCGACGCCGAGCCGAAGAACAGCAGCAGGATCGTCGGAGGGATGGCCAAAAGATCTCCCACTCGGCGACGGGCGAGAGCGAAGAAGAGGCCCGCGCAGAGGATCACCAGCGCGATCCCGACCGCTCGGTACGGCGCGTAGGAGCCGATCCCGAAGACCTCGAACAGCCCCTTGTAGAGGAGCAGCGGCACCGGCATCAGGTACTTGTCGGGCGGGGGATCGAAGAGCGCGTGACCGAGTGACTGAGCGCTGAGGCGAATCGCGTAGTCCCACTCGTCCCCCTTCAGCGTCTGGCCGCGGCTCTCGTAGGCGAGCACGACCGCCGCAACCACCATTGCCACCCCGACCGCGAGCAAGGCCGCGGTTCGGGGGCCAATGCTCGGGAAGCCGGTTCGCACCTACGCCCTACAGCGGGATGTTGCCGTGCTTCCGCTTCGGCTGCTCGACCCTCTTGGTCTGCAGCGTGCGGAGGGCACGGATCAGCTTCGGACGCGTCTCGTGAGGGACGATCACGTCGTCGATGTAGCCGCGCTCGGCCGCCGAGTAGGGGTTCGCGAACCGCGACTTGTAGTCGGCGATCAGCTTCTCGCGGCGCTCGTCGGGCGTCGGGGAGCTTTGGATGTCCCGCCGGAAGATGATGTTGACCGCTCCTTCGGGGCCCATCACCGCGATCTCCGACGTCGGCCAGGCGAAGTTGAAGTCGGCCAGCATGTGCTTGGAGGCCATCACGTCGTAGGCCCCTCCGTAGGCCTTGCGGGTGACCACGGTCAGCTTCGGCACGGTGGCCTCGGTGAAGGCGTAGAGCAGCTTCGCCCCGTGGCGGATGATCCCGCCCCACT
>JBBPIK010000092.1:0-7741 GCA_038040415.1 Actinomycetota bacterium | reverse complement strand
CCATGTCGACCTTGTTCAGGAAGACGACCACGTAGGGCACGTTCACCTGCCGCGCAAGCAGGATGTGCTCGCGCGTCTGCGGCATGGGCCCGTCCGCCGCCGAGACCACCAGGATCGCGCCGTCCATCTGCGCGGCGCCCGTGATCATGTTCTTCACGTAGTCGGCATGCCCGGGGCAATCCACGTGGGCGTAGTGGCGGTTCTCGGTCTGGTATTCGACGTGGGCGGTCGCGATCGTGATCCCGCGCTCCTTCTCCTCAGGGGCGTTGTCGATCGACTCGAACGAACGCACCTCGGTGTCGGAGCCCTGCTCGGCGAGCACCTTGGTGATCGCCGCGGTCAGCGTCGTCTTGCCGTGGTCGATGTGACCGATCGTGCCGACGTTGACGTGCGGCTTGTCGCGCTCGAACTTCTCCTTGGCCATCTCGCTCCTTTTGGTGCTCGCGGGTTTCTCTCGAAGTCTGTCTGTTCAACGCTCGGGGTTTCGGCTCGCCACTCGGGCGAACCCCGGAAATATAGGAAAACTACGCTGCAGCCACTGGTTCGGGGCTGCGGTGCTCGACGAGCTGCTCGGCGATGCTCGTGGGAACCTCCTCGTAACGCTCGAACTGCATCGTGTAGGTGGCTCGGCCCTGGGTGGAAGAGCGCAGGTCGGTCGCATAGCCAAACATCTCGCCCAGGGGGACGAACGCCTGGATGGCGACCGCGTTGCCCCGCGGCTCTTGGCCCTGCACCTTGCCGCGCCGTCGTGAGAGGTCGCCGATCACGTCGCCGAGGAAATCCTCGGGTGTGACGACCTCGACGGCCATCACGGGCTCGAGCAGGACGGGGTCGGCGCGGCGTGCCGCCTCCTGAACGGCCATCGAGCCGGCGATCTTGAATGCCATCTCTGACGAGTCGACGTCGTGATAGGAGCCGTCAATCAGCTCGACCCGCACGTCAACCATGGGATAGCCGGCGCGAACGCCGCTTGCCAGCGCCTCCTCGATTCCCTGCTCGACCGCGGGAATGAACTCGCTCGGGATCGCGCCGCCCTTGATCTTGTTCACGAAGTCGAAGCCCTCCCCGGGCGCCGGCTCGAGGTTCAGGACCACGTGGCCGTACTGGCCCCGGCCGCCGGTCTGGCGGACGAAGCGGCCCACCACCTTCTGGGCGGGACGTCGGACCGTCTCCCGGTAGGCGACCTGGGGACGGCCGACGTTCGCGTCCACGCTGAATTCGCGCAGCAGGCGCTCGACGATCACCTCCAGGTGCAGCTCGCCCATGCCGTGGATGAGGGTCTGGCCGGTCTCCTCGTCCGATTGGACCTGGAAGGTGGGATCCTCTTCGGTCAAGCGCGCGAGGCTGGCCGAGAGCTTCTCTTGGTCTGCCTTCGTCTTCGGCTCGATCGCGACGGCGATCACCGGCTCCGGGAACTCGATCGTCTCCAGCATGATCGGGGCGTCGGGCGCGCAGAGCGTGTCCCCGGTGCTGGTCTGCTTGAGGCCGACGCCGGCACAGATGTCGCCCGCGAAGCACTCCTCGATCTCCTCACGGTGATTGGCGTGCATCATCAGCAGCCGGCCGATCCGCTCGGTGCGCCCGCTGGAGACGTTGAGGACGCGGCTCCCCGCCGAGAGCTTGCCCGAGTAGACGCGGAAGTAGGTCAGCTTGCCGACGTAGGGATCGGCCATCACCTTGAACGCCAGCGCGGCGAACGGGGTGTCCTCGTCGGCTGGGCGCGCCGCCTCGCGGCCCTGGCCGTCCTCGCCCCTGCGTGGTGGCTCGACCCCCTGCACGGGCGGCACCTCGAGCGGCGAGGGCAAGAGCTCGACGATCGCGTCGAGCAGTGGCTGCACGCCCTTGTTCTTGAACGAGGACCCGCACAGCACCGGGGTCACCTTGATGTCCAGCGTCGCCCGGTGCAGCGAGGTGGCGATCCGCTCGTGCGGAATCTCCTCGTCGTTCAGGTAAGCCTCCATCAGCTCGTCGTCGTAGTCCGCGCAGGCTTCGATCAGATGGGTGCGCGCCTCATGAGCCTGTTCGGCGAGCTGCTCCGGGATCTCCCCATAGGAGAACTCGACGCCCAGCTCGTCGGTCCACACCAGAGCCTTGTTCTCGATCAGGTCGACCACGCCCTCGAACGCCTCCTCGGCGCCGATCGGCAGTTGGATCGGAAGTGGCTTGGCGCCCAACCGCTCACGCATCGTCGCGACCGCCTTGTCGAAGTCGGCGCCGGTGCGGTCCATCTTGTTGACGTAGGCGATCCGCGGGACGCGGTACTTGTCGGCCTGGCGCCAGACGGTCTCCGACTGCGGCTCGACGCCGGCCACTGCGTCGAAGATCGCTATCGCGCCGTCCAGCACGCGGAGCGAGCGCTCGACCTCGACCGTGAAGTCCACGTGGCCCGGGGTGTCGATGATGTTGACGCGGTGATCCTTCCACTCGCACGCTGTGGCTGCGGAGGTGATCGTGATGCCGCGCTCCTGCTCCTGCTCCATCCAGTCCATGACGGCGGCGCCCTCGTGCACCTCCCCCATCTTGTGCGTGCGACCGGTGTAGAAGAGGATGCGCTCGGTGGTCGTCGTCTTGCCGGCGTCGATGTGCGCCATGATTCCGATGTTCCGCGTCTTCTCTAGGGCGAAGGTGCGTGCCATTTTGCGTGCGTAGGGTGTCCTGTTAGTTGGCGGTAGCGGGCCGGCGCCGGGGACGCCGTTGTCGGTGGAGACGTGCCGGTCCGAATCGGTACTCGCGCACAAAAAAGGCCCACACGGGCCTGGGGCGCGATTGCCGGCTCAGCCCGAAACGCCTATATCGTGCAGCTCTCCATGGAACGGATATTCGAGCCCGCGCGCCGCGCTCTGCTTGCGCACGAGCGACGGCTGAATATAGCAGAGGTATGACGCCCCTCAGGCGGGCTCGGATGAGGCTTCAAAGCCGCAGAGCACGGGTGCCGCCGATCGAGCTCGGCCTGCGCGCGCTGCGCTTCGGCGAGCGCGTGGTCACCCCGGCGCGCGGCCTCGCGGTGGTCGCGCTCGCCGCCACCATCACCCTGGGCGCGTCGCAGTTCAGCGACTATCGCGCCGTCGAGATCGGCGCCCCCTCCTACACCGGAGTGGAGGACGTGGCGCCCGCCCCGCAGACGGATCAAAGGTCGCCCCGCTCCGCCCATGGCCTGACGGTGCTCGCGATAGCGGTCGCGGCTTTCTTCGTGACCGCCTTCGCGGTCGGCGGCAGGTGGCGCCTCGCCCGCCTGCTGATCGTGCTCGGAGTGGCCGTGGTCCTGATCAGCCTCCTGGTGGACGCTCGCCAGGGCCTGCGGGAGGGCCTCGCCGCGACTACCTACGAGGGCGCAACGGCCACCCTGCTCGGCGGCTTCTGGGCCCAGTTGTCCTCCGGCGTCGTGCTCGCGGTGAGCGGCCCCCTGCTCGCGGTCTACCTGCGGGCCGAACGCGGGGGCCGCCGCACACGCTCGTTGGGGCGGCGCAGCGAGCGGGGGGTGCCTGCGGGCACCCTTGGAGCCCCCGCAGCCGGCTCGGGCGCGGAGGGCGTCGCCTCGTGAACGCCGACCGACCACCGCCTCGAACCCGCTTCCATCCCGAGCGCCTGCTGCCATACGCGTGCATCGCGGCGGCGGTTGCGCTGCTCGCTTCGGAGTTGACGACCACGTTTCACTTCGTTCCTCCCGGGGGTGAGGCGCTGTGCGCCCAAGAGGCATCCGACCGTCATCACCTCGCGCTGGGCGTGATCGGCTTGTTCGCGATCGGCGCGGTCCTCGTCGCGATCCTGGGACCCTCGAGGCCCGCCGCGATCTCCGTCGCGATCGCAGGCTTGGCCGCCCTGGCGTTGTTCCTGGTCATCGACCTGCCGGACGCCTACAGCACCGGCACGCTCGGGGATGAGTGCACGTCGCTCCCCAACCCCGACGAAGCCGAGGCCGTGCCGCAGGCCGGCTTCTGGCTGGAGCTGGCCGGCGCCGTGGCCTTGACGTTCAGCGGCGCCATCCTCGCCACGCTGAGCCCGGCCCAGCTCGCCACCCTTCGCCCGCGCTGGCTCGGGGGGACGAAGTGACGCCGGCTAACCGGGGCCTTTACCAGCGGTAGTGCGCGAAGGCCTTGTTGGCCTGAGCCATCCGGTAGATGTCGTCCTTGCGCTTCCAGGCGCCGCCCTGCTGCTGGGTGGCGTCGAGAACCTCGTTGGCGAGGCGCTCGGACATGGACTTCTCCCGGCGGCTGCGGGCGAACTGGACCAGCCAGCGGACGGCAAGAGTGCGCGCCCGCCGAGCCTGGACCTCGACCGGCACCTGGTAGGTGGCCCCGCCGACCCGACGGGAACGGACCTCGAGCACCGGGGTCAGCTCCTTGATCGCCTCGTCGAGCACCTCGACTGGAGGGCGGCCGGTTCGCTCCCCGACGATTGCCAGGGAGTCGTAGACGGCGCGCTCGGCGACCGACTTCTTGCCGGCGGTCATGACCTTGTTGATCACCTGCTGCACAAGCCGGCTCCGATGCATGGCATCGGGCTCGATTGGGCGGATCGGGGCGCGGGCGCGACGTGGCACGTCTAGTGGACCGTCACTAGCGCTTGACCCCGTACTGGGAGCGGGACTGCCGGCGATCGGAGACGCCGGAGGCATCGAGCGTGCCCCGAACGACCTTGTAGCGGACGCCCGGCAGGTCCTTGACGCGGCCCCCGCGCACGAGCACCACGGAGTGCTCCTGGAGGTTGTGTCCCTCGCCGGGGATGTACGTCGTCACCTCCATGCCGTTGGTCAGCCGCACCCGGGCGACCTTGCGCAGGGCCGAGTTGGGCTTCTTCGGGGTCGCCGTGTACACCCGGGTGCAGACGCCGCGCCGCTGGGGCGCCGCGATCCGCCGCTTGCGCCCCTGCCCGGACTTCAATCCGGGCGTCGCGGTCTTCTTTTGGGGTCGCGTGCGACCCTTTCTGATCAGCTGGCTGGTCGTCGGCACGGCGACGCAATATAGCGACGGCCCCTCGGCTGCGCGTGCGAAGCGCGTCGCCCCTTGGGCGGCGCGCCCGTGGTCTACGCTGCGGGAATGGACGATCAGCGGCCGATCCTCGCCCTGGATGTCGACGGCGTGATCAGCCTGTTCGGCTTCCAGGGCCCCCTGGAGGAGGCGCCGGGCCGCTTCCATCTGATCGACGGTATGGCGCACTACATACCCCACGGGGTCAGCGAGCGGCTCAGCCGGCTCGGGGACCACTACGAGATCGTCTGGGCAACCGGCTGGGAGGATCGGGCCAACGACCGGTTGCCAGGCATCCTCGGGCTTCCGGGAGAGCTCCCCTTCCTGACCTTCGACGGCAGCGCGCGCTTCGGCTCGGCCCATTGGAAGATCGGGGCCATCGACAGCTACGCGGGCGATCGCCCACTGGCCTGGGTGGACGACTGCATCGACGAGGCCTGCCAGGCATGGGCAGTCGAGCGCTCCGCCCCCACGCTGCTCGTGCCCACCGAGTCGGACCGGGGCTTGACGGACACGCATCTGGAGACCCTGCTCGACTGGGTGCGGGCGGGTTACACTGCCTGAAGCAGTGGAGGGGTTCTGGCCGATCTTCTTCCTCGCGGTGGTCCTGAAGATCCCCGTCGCCGGCCTGCTCTACCTGGTCTGGTGGGCAATCCATCAGACACCCGAGATCGAGGAGGCACCGCCCGGGGCCGACGACCATCAGTTCCGGCGCTGGCGCCCGGCGCCGCGCCGTCCCCGGGATCCGCGCCGTGGCCCCCACGCCCCCGATGCACAGCCAGTGCCCGAGTGCCCGCCCGGCGGGCGCTTCCGGGTCCTGACCCCACCCGTGCCCGCCCGAGCCTCGGCCTCCCACGCTCGCAGCTCCGCGAAGCCGGAGCGCGAGGCCATTTAGCCGCGCCTCCGCAGGGTTTGCGTCTCGGTTACGCGCGCAACTGCAAGCGTCTGAGGGCAAGTAAGGCAGCGGCCGCAGAGGGTGTCGCACGTTCGTGGTCAATACGACTACGAATGTTCGTCACCCCCTGAGGGCGGTCGCGGTCGATGTCGGCCGGACTGCTCCCCTACTTGCCCTGGCCGGGGCGCCCAGCGTCCGGGCAGGGTTGCGATTCACATGGCATCGCAATCCGGCCAGGGCCCAGCGAAGTGGTCATCCCACAGCCGGGCTGAGGCGCTGACGGCCGGGGGCTACTCGGAGTCGCCGTCGGAGGTCTCTATCTCCTGGGCGAGCTCCTCGAGCTCGCCGGCGAACGAGGGGCCGAAGCCCTCGAGCTCGGCGACCTCTTCGCCGTCCTCCGACAGGCCGAGCTCGGCAGCGAGCTCCTCCTCGTCGAGGATGTCCTCCTCGGGCGGCTGAGCCGGCTCCACCGGCTCGATCTCGAGGCTCTGGTAGTGCTTGAGCCCGGTGGCCGCCGGGATCAGCTTGCCGATGATCACGTTTTCCTTCAGGCCCACGAGGCGGTCGCGCTTGCCCTCGAGCGCCGCGTCCGTGAGCACCTTGGTCGTTTCCTGGAACGAAGCCGCCGAGAGGAAGGACTCGGTGGCCAGCGACGCCTTGGTGATCCCCAGGATCACCTCCTCGGCCTTGGCAGGCGTGCCGCCGCCGTCCTTCACCTCCTTGTTCCGCCGCTTGAGACGATGGCGATCCTCGAGTGCGCCCGGCAGCAGGGTGGTGGAGCCCTTCGCCTCGATCCGGACCTTCTTCATCATCTGGCGGAGGATCAGCTCGATGTGCTTGTCGTTGATGTCGACGCCCTGCACCTTGTAGACCTTCTGGACCTCGCCCAGCAGATAGAGCTCGGTCTCGGTGCGGCCGCGGATCTCGAGCAGCTCGGCGGGATACAGCGAGCCCTCGTTGAGCTGGGTGCCCGCCTCGATCCGCTCGCCGTGCTTGACGTGGAGGCGGGTCCGGGCCGGGAACGTGTAGGCCTCGTCCTCCCCCTTCGAGTCGGTGAGGATCACCTTGATGGCCTTGTCTGACTCCTCGACCGCGACCTTGCCGGCGACCTTCGCCATCTGCGCCAAGCCCTTGGGCTTGCGCGCCTCGAACAGCTCGACGACGCGCGGCAGGCCCTGCGTGATGTCGTGGCCGGCCACGCCGCCCGTGTGGAAGGTGCGCATGGTCAGCTGGGTACCGGGCTCGCCGATCGACTGCGCGGCGATGATCCCGACGGCGTCGCCCACCTCGATTGTCGAGCCGCTCGCCATCCCGCGCCCGTAGCAAGCCTGGCAGACGCCCGACTCGAGCTCGCACTTGAGCACCGAGCGGACGGGGACCGTCACCTCCTCGTCCTCGTAGGACTCGGCGATCTTCTCGAGCTCGGGCAGGTCGATCTCCTGGCCGCGCTTCAAGAGCTCGCGGCCGCGCTTGGTGGCGAACTTCTTCGCCGCGACGCGCCCGATCAGGTTCTGGTTCAGGCCGCCGCCCTCGGCGCGGAGCGGCATCTCGATGAACTCCTTGGCCTTGCAGTCCTCGGCCCGAACGATTACGTCCTGGGCGACATCGACCAAGCGACGGGTCAGGTAGCCGGAGTCCGCGGTCCGCAGCGCCGTGTCGGCGAGGCCCTTGCGGGCGCCGTGGGTGGAGATGAAGTACTCCAGCACCGACAGGCCCTCCATGAAGTTGGCCTTGATGGGCCGCTCGATGATCTCGCCCTTCGGGTTGGCCATCAAGCCGCGCATCCCCGCCAGCTGGCGAATCTGCTTGAACGACCCGCGCGCGCCCGAGTTGGCCATCATGAAGATCGGGTTGAGCTCGTGGAGGTTGTCCTCCATCG
>JBBPIK010000091.1:0-7748 GCA_038040415.1 Actinomycetota bacterium | reverse complement strand
CACGCACCACCACGCGCCGAAGCGCCTCGCCACGGCGGCTTCCGGCCACGCGAACCTGAACGTCGCCCCGCACGCGCACAGACACCCGCGTCGGCGCGAACCCCGGTGGGAACGAGACATCGCGAGCCCGGACGCGCACGCGGTTCCTGGGCCCGGCGCGTACCGCGGCCGCGCGGGCGCGCGCGAGAAAGTGGTCTCCCGACAGGTGCCGCGGATTCGGCACGCCGTTCTCCAGGATCGCGGCCTCGAACAGGCGCGGGTAGTCGGCCTGCATCGACCGGGCCGCCGAGACCGCGGCAAGGTCGGCACCGCGCTGATGGCGGGCCTTGCCCCCCAGCGCCTGGCCGAAGCCGGCCAGCACAAGCGTCCCGAGCATCAGCACGGCGGCGAGGCCGACGACCAGCAGCAGCGCCTGGCCCGACTCGGACCGGAGCCGCGTAACGCTCGCGCACCACTCAACCGGGCGACCAGCTCGGCCCCCGTGCGCGCTACTCGGCTGCCGAGGACCTGCGGCCATCAGCCGGAGATGCCGGGGTGAGACCATGCCAAGAGGCTGCGGCAAGCCGCGTTACCGGACAACACCGGGCGGTCACGAAACGGCTATTGGATCGCTACAAGTCTCGATCCGTAGCGCCTGCGAGCGCCAACCCGCGTTCCAGCTTCAGCACCCGCGCAGCTAGTCGAACTCGACTTGACCTCCTCCTGGGTGCGATTCGGAGGCAGCCATCCGATGGGAGACGGCCGGCGTCGACTTGGGCACCGGCTGTCGATTCATTGGTTGAGGAGATGCCCCGAAGCGGTGTCTGCGCCGTCAGCACTCAACGGCGTGCCTCGGAGATGGCGCGCCAGTTCGGTCCGCGAGCGAACCCCGAGCTTGCGATAGGCGTGGCCAAGGTGGGTTTCCACGGTCTTTGGACTGACGAACAACGCTGCAGCGGCCTCCCGATTGGTTGCTCCATCGGCGACGATCAGAGCGACCTGCAGCTCTTGGGCTGTTAGTTGGTCCGTTGCCGGCTCGGTTCGGCGTCGGGTTCGCTCCCCTGTCGCAGCGAGTTCCTTGGCCGCCATCTGCTCCCACGGTGAAGCGCCCAGGCCCGCGAAGGTGCTGAGGGCCTTGCGAAGCCATGGGCGCGCCTCGGAGCGGCGGCGCTCCCGGCGCAGCCGGTCACCGAAGGCCAGTTCGGTGCGTGCGCGCTCGAACGGGTAGGACCCGTCGGCGTGTAGATCGAGGGCGTCTCGAAACCGAGTCTCGTAATCTTCTTTGCTCGCCAGCAGGCCGCCGCAGCGGGCGGCCGTGGCAAGCGCCCAGCGACCTTCCGTCTTTGCTGCCTGCCGCTCCAGGACGAGGAGCGCGCTTCTTGCTTCTTCATGTCGCCCGGCGCGCAGATAGGCCTCGACCAGGTTCGGCGCGGCTGCGGCGACGGCCGGTTCCTCGAGGCCGCGGGCGGCTGCAAAGCTCTCGACGAACTCGAGTTGCGCAACTGCCTCGCCAGGATGTCCGATCCCAAGCTCGAGCAGCCCGAGGGCGGCCGCTCCCAGGTGCCGCATGGACTCGGCGCCGTTTGTCTCGACGAGTTCGAGTGCCCCGCTTATGTGGGAGCGACACGCGTCCTCCTCCCCACGCGCCGCTTCAACGTGTGCAAGCCAAACGAGGCTGTTGGTGAGCTCGTTGGTCTGATTGATGTCCTGGGCCAGCCTGACCGACTCCACACCGTCGGCATACGCTTCGACCCAGTTCCCGAGGCGGAATTCCGCGTTGCAGAGGAAGGCCAGAGCGAGCGGCAATGCCCCGACAGCGCTTCTTGACCTTGCCTGGACCACGAGTCGCCGCAGTAGCCGGGCGCCCGTTTCCTCGTCCCCGGCGATACAGCAGCAGTGGCCGAACCAGGCGCCGAAGTGCAGGCTCTCGGCGGGAGGCATCTGCTCCATCAGGGGCTCGGCTTTCAACATCAGGGCATGTCCCGCCCGGCGCTCGCCCTGGAACACCAAGGTGTTGCCGAGCGCGAAGCCGCAGATCAGCTCGACGGGACCACCGACCTGTACGCCTAGGGCGTAGGCCCGTTGAGCGAGCGCCGAGGCGTCCGTCCCCTCGCCCGCCATGGCAGCCGTCAACGACGCGTCGGAGAGCATCAGGGCCGCCTGAGCGGGATTCGATTTCTCAACGATCTCCGCCCCGGCCAAGAGGGAATCTCGACTCGTTTTCGGCGAACCACCAAGCATCTCCACCCGTGCTCGAGCGTGCATGATCTCCGCGCGAAGAGCCGGCTCCTCAGTGAGGTGTAGTCCCTGGTCGAGAAGTCCCCTGGCACCTTCGAGGTCCCCCGTCAAGTGGGCGTCTTGGGCCGCCTCGCGCAAGCGCCGCGCGCGTTGCTCTGCGTTGGGGGTAAGGCCTGCCGCAGCTTTGAGAGCACTTGATGCGGCGGCCGGCGCGGCGCGCCCACGAGCCTCGATCCCGGCGCGCTCGAGCTCCCCGGCCACCTCCTCGTCAGGAGCGGTTGACGCAGCCGCCAGGTGCCAGGCACGTCGCGCCAGGGAACTCCCCTCCGATCCCAGCCCGCCAGCCAGGGCGGCATGCGCCGCGCGGCGGTCCTGAGCGGACGCACCGTGGTAAGCGGCAGAGCGAAGCAAGGGATGGCGAAACGACAACCCCGCCGGCCCTATCGTCACCAACCCCGCTTGCTCGGCGGGCTCGAGTGCGTCAACGTCGAGACCGAGGGCCGGGAGCGCCGCAGTGAGCTCGGCGAGTGTGTCCGAGTCGCTCGCAGCCGCGACCACCAGGGCCTGCTGGGTCTGAGTGGGCAGCGCCGCGATCCGACGCCTCATAGCGCGCTGTATCTCAGGACCGGCCGGCAATGGCTGGGTCAGGGCCTCGTGGCCGCGAAGCTGTGCGCTGCTCAGAAGGTCCGCGAGCTCGGTCACGGCAAGAGGATTTCCACCTGTCTCCCGGTAGATCCGCTCGGCCACACGCGGAGAAACCGACTCGCCGAGGTGCTCGCAGACGAGCTGAGTGCAAGTCCCTTGGTCCAGCCCTGAGACGTTCAGCTCCGGGGTTCCACGCGAATCGAATCCCCCGGACTCGCTGTCCCATGACGCGAAGAGCAGTAGTACCCCCTCGTCACCGAGGCGGCGCGCGGCGAAGGTGAGCGCGTCAGCGGATGACCGGTCAAGCCAGTGGCAGTCATCAACGAGCGCGAGAAGGGGAGTGTGCTCGGCTGCGGCGGCGAGCAGGCTGAGAACAGCGGCGTACGCGGAGAAGCGATCCACGGCGGCGGGCGGTCCGATACCCAGGGCGCTCTCAAGCGCGGCGCGCTGCGGAGGCGGGACGTCCTCGAGGCGGTCGAGTGCCGGTAACACGAGCTGCGAAAGACCGGCGAATGGGAGCTCGGCCTCCGGCTCGATTCCGACCGCCGAGAGCACAAGCATCCCCTCCGCGCGCTCCCCCGCATAGGCGAGCAGTGCGCTCTTGCCGATACCCGGCTCGCCGCGAAGGACCAGCGCGCCGCTGCTTCCCCGCTGTGCGGCCTCGAGCAGCGCGTCAATCGTGACGCACTCGGGGTCGCGCCCGAGCAGCATTCCCTCATTCTAGAGCCATGCCTTGAATAGGGAAAGGGAAATCTCAGTGATCTCCCCGATGCGAGCTTGGAGCCGGCCGCGTACGTTGACGCCACACCGCGGCGAACTCGCACTCGACCAGTGACTCTCGAGCCGCGCCCAATGAGGGAGGCAACCATGCTGTCCCAGCGTTCTGCGGTCTGTGGCGTTCCGAAGGGAAGTCGCTCGACAAGCGTCGGTCTGCCAGTGGTGGCCCTGTTCGTCTGCGCCATGATCGCCCTTCCGGCTATGGCGGAGGCAACCGCGCCGAAGCTCAAGCTCTCGGCCGCAAAAAGAATCACAACTCAGATGGCGGTCGGTTTTGCTGGCTCCTTCGATGGAACGACGACGGGTGACGGCACAAAGTTCGACGTTCAAGAATGGTCCATCGGTCCGTGCTCACGCAAGTCCCGACGACGTGTGGCATGTCGCTTCGATGCCTACGGTGTGGCCACGGATTCCACCGGCGAGGAATTCCGATTCGATTGTTGGAGCTACTTGCGGGTGAATTACGCGGGGAGCAGCGGTCGGCGACTCCGGACCAGGGTTTACGGGACTAACTGCGGTCCCGATTCCGGTGGCTCCACGAGGCGACACTCTCTCCCCGCGGAGAACTGAGATGGAGCCGACGAGCTCAAGCCGGCGACCTCCGGGGGCCGATTGGGGGACCGGTAGGCGCGGACTACTGAGGGGTGGTTGGGCTCAGGCGTTGAAGGCCTCTGCCGCTGTCGCTGGCCTGCTTTTCCTCAGCCTTAGCTTCGCCCCCGACGCTCAGGCACGAATGGGTTGCTCCTACGCTGGCGCGCCGACGAACCGCTTGACGGTCACTGCCGACCGGGGCGCGTTCGGGGAGATCTACCGACGAGGGTCAGAGATCATGGTGGGCGAGTCTTTGGAGCACCCCAGGCTATGCAGCGGGGGCGAGCCGACTGTACTCAACACCGACACGATAAAGGTGGTGACTCGCGGGGGGTTTTCATTCGTCGAGCTGGATCTCGGCGGTGGTGCGTTTGGCCCAGGCGCGACGCCGGAGGCTGACGGTGCGTCCGAGGTAGAGATCGTGTTCAGCGGACGAGGTGCTTTCGCCAGCGTTCGCGGCACATCTCGTGCGGATGAGTTCCACTGGGGTCCTGGAGGGGTCCAGGCTGGTCTCAACCTCAACCCCCGCAACTCCGGCGACCAAGACGTCGATGTCACCGTGAGGGGCAGATTCTCGTTCCTCGTCGCGGTGGGGGCCGCAGGCGACGACACGATCATTCCGGCCCCTGGCGGGGTGGGCCCCAACGAAGCCGGCGTCTTCTCAGACGGTGGCACTGGAAACGATCTCCTGATCGCCCCGCCGAGTGGGGGAGGCACGCGCGAAGGAGGACCCGGCAAGGACCGCCTCATCGGCGGCAGCGACTTCTTGGGTGACAATCTCGACGGCGGCTCCGGAAACGACCGCGTCGTGGGCGGCGCTGGCCCCGATGTGATCAAGGGAGGGCGGGGCAGGGATCTGCTCTCGGGCGGGCGGGGGCGTGACCGCATCAACTCCCGCGACTCAACGCGCGACAGAGTCAGGTGTGGCCCGGGCCGGGACCGCGTGAAGGCGGACCGGAGGGACCGGCTGGGCGGCTGCGAGGCGATCCGTCGGCGCTAGCGCCCCCTCAGGGCGACGGTGCCGGTACTTGGCCGACCAGGTGCCGACCCGCGAGCTTGAGGTCAACTTCGAGTGCGATTTATACGGCGTCGGAACCGCCACGTTCGATGCGACGGGGCCGGCTGGCCCTGCGGGGACTTCGTGAAGGGCAAGGACAAGTAGGGCTTACTGACTCATGGCGACAAGGCGTGGCGTCGTACAGTCAGCCCCTACCACTCTGCCTTGGCCCCCCATTTGTGGGCTAGTGCGTACCGGGTTCGCTCCATGGATCCCGCTCCGGGCGCGCGCACCAGCGCGGCGAGAGGCGCGTCCTCGCCGTCGGAGTCGGCCTGAGAGGAGCGTCGCTCATGATCTCGGCCCTCTTCCGTCAGAGCGCGATCAGCGCGGCCAGATGGACTCAGCCCGGTACGCACTTGTGGGCTAATGCAGTCTCGTAGTGATAGGGGGCCTAGCCTTAATGACCCCCCTGTTTCTTGACCCCGCGGGGCTGCGTCAGGGCGCGGCTACGATTAGAAAGGAATTGCCGTCGGGATCGCTCACGCGAAACTGCGTCGGGACGCCCGCCAGCGGGGCGCCGCTCCACCACACTACTTCGCCCTGAGGCAGTGGTTGCTCGTCCACATCGAGCCCTTGGGCGCGGAGGGCGGCCAGGTCAGCGAGAACCTCGGAGCTGAAGAGAACGACGCCCGTCTCGATCCCTGCCGGCCGCTCAGGCCGACTGACGACCAGGCACAGGTTCGAGCTGCCTTTCGCCGGCGAGACCTCGAGCCAGCGCTCCCCGGTCGGGTACGTGAAGTCGCCGACCTTCTGCATCCCGAGGATTTCGACGTAGAAGGCGAGGGCGACGTCCTGGTCTGTGACCGGGACCACGATCGTCGCCACCTGCCCGATATGCGTTCCCCTGTGCGTCACCTTCCTGGAGACCTTAGGACCACCGGCCGACCCCACCGGGCAGAGTCACTGCTTGCAGATCGCCCGCGACGACGCCTGTGCGCGTGTACGAGCTCCCGCTCCACCCGCCGTCGCCGCACCAGGAACCGCTCTCTCTGGGAGTCCAAGACCGGAAGAAGGTCAGACACGCGAGAAACCAGTGGGTAGCCGTCGTAGCGATACGTCCGAATCGATCACTGCGCGCCTGGCGACGGGCGGGTACGTTGGGCACATGAAATCCGGGTCCGGTCCCGCGCTGGTCGCCGTCGACGAGGATCCCGTCGTGCTGGAGGAGGTCGAGCGGGAGTTGCGCGACCGCTACGACGGCCACTACCGCGTCATGTGTTGGCCGTCGGGGGAGGAGGCCCTGAAGGGCCTCGAGGAGCTGGTCGACTCCTGTGACGAGGTAGCACTTGTGCCGGCGGGGCACCTGGGCTCCGGCATGACCGCGCGGGCCTGACCAAGGTTCACACCTCGACAACCGAATGGGCCACTAGCACGTCACCGCCTGCGTGAAGACGCGGTCAGGCGGGCTGCCACAGCTCGACCCGATTGCCCTCAGGATCGGTGACCCAGCCGAATCGACCGACACGCTCCATGTCCTGCGTTTCTTTGGCCACGTCCGCTCCCTTGGCGCGCAGTTGGGCGAGCATCGCATCCAGGTCGCGGACCCGGAAGTTGAGCATGGTCTGCTGGGCACGGGACCCGAAGTAGTCGGTCTCGGACTCGAACGTCGCGAACACCGTCAGCCCGGCTCCCTGACGCCACAGGCCGTTCTCATCGGCGTCCAGGCCTAGGCAATCGCGATACCACGCGCCCAGGGCCACCGGGTCAGCGGCCCGCATGAAATATCCACCGATTCCAAGCACACGTTCCATGCCACGATCTTGCCACCTCCACCACAGGCCCTTGCCGGCCACCATTACGATCCCGTGGGGAAGTCTTCTGCGGCGGCGGCATGTGCTTGGCGGAGCACCTGTCGCGACGTTTGGATATCCCCGAGAAAAAACAGCAGCGAAGCAGCGCGCAGCAACAGCATCGGCTCGTCCGGGGCCAGGTACGCGGCTCGCTCGGCCCAGGTCGCTGACTCGTTTCGGGCGTCGCTGTTATCCGCAGCGTGATAGCTGAGGGCTTCCCCCATGCGGAGGTTGAGTTGGGCATTCTCGGGTTGTTGGGCTATCGCTGTACGCAGGAGCTGCGGGGGTTTCCTAGCGCGCCCGAGAGGATTCGAACCTCTGACCTTGTTCCACCGGGCGCTAGTCAGCCCACCAGTCGCGCTGACCCTCCACGTCTTCGCGCGGATCCTCGCCGAGATTGGGCGCACCGAAGACGAGGATCTCGAGGCCCTCCGGCCCGCCCTCGTAGCCTCGCCACGTGCCGGGCGGGACGCGCACCACGTCCCACTCCTTGACCTCGACGATCTCGTCGTCGAGCTTCATCCGCCCGCTCCCGCGCACGACCACGTACACCTCCTCCTGCTCCTTGTGCGTGTGGCCGTACGGGAAGCGATAGTCGGGCGGGATGCGCTGGTAGCTAAGGCCGCACTGCTCGAGCTCGAGCGCCTTGCTTGCGTGGCGGAACTCCAGGT
>JBBPIK010000090.1:0-7786 GCA_038040415.1 Actinomycetota bacterium | reverse complement strand
TGCGGGACGATCGAGCGCTCGTCCTGCTCGCGGTCCCAGGGGCACTCGCGGCGCAGCCGGCGGGTGATCTCGTCGAGGCGGCCGAGCGCGTCGAGCGCTTCGCTATTCACCCGGCTACGGCGTGGGAGTGGGCGCGGGCGCGCCGCCCTCCGGCACGGGCGCTCCGGGGGGTCCGATGACGCCGGGCGGCGTGGCTGGAGCAGCCGTCGGCCAGTCACACACTTCCGGCGGATCCAGGCTGGGATCCGCGAACGCGCACGGCCCCTGCGGCAGCGCCGGGATCGGCTGCCCGGCGAACACCGTCGCCTGCCCCGGCGAGACGGCGGGTGCCGGGAGCACCGGGGGAGCGCCCGGGGTCGGCTGAAGGGTGGGTGTGAAGTTGTCGCAGCTGTCGATCAGGTAGTCGTCGGCGCAGAAGGTCCGCGACCTCCACTTCTCGAGGAAGTCCTGCTGGAAGTCCTGGGCGATCTGCTGCTGCCTTCCCTGAGTGAGCTGCTGCTGGATCTGCTCGGACAGTTCGGCGACCGGCGTCGTCTCCGCGGGAGTGATCTTCTCGACGCGGAACAGAAAGAAGCCCGCCTGCCCCTCGACCGGACCGACGAACGCGCCCTTGGGGGCGGAGAAGATCTGCTCCTCGATGGCCGGCTCGGTCTGCCCCTCAGTGAGGCCCTCACGCAGGCCGCCGACGTCCTTGGTCACCTCCTCGGTGGAAAAGCGCGCCGCCACCTTCTTCCAGCTCGCCGGGGAGTCGTCCTCCTCCAGCAGGGCCTTGGCCTGCTCCAACTTCGCCGGATCCTTGTTCACGATCTGGCGCACGTCACGCGCTTCCGGCTGCTTGTAGCTCGCCACGTTGGCGTTGTAGTAGTCCTCGATCTCGGAGTCCGAAACGCCCGCGACCTGATCGAGGACGCGCTTCTGGAGCTCGTCGCTGAGCAGCCGAAGCTCCACTCGCTCGCGCGCCTGCTCCAGCGTGAAATGGGCCTCCTTCAGGAACTTCTCGAACTCCTTTTGGCCGCCGAAGTCCTGCTTGATGACCCCGTCCAGCCCGGTCGAGACCTCGCTCTCGGAGAAACTGATCCCGCGCTCGGAGGCCTCGCCGCGTACCCAGCGCCCCAAGAGCAGGTCGGACATCGCCGAATCGCGCAGGGTCGCGTATTGCGGGTCCGACGGCGGCGGAACCTTCGTCACTCCCTGGAGGGCCGCCGACTGCGCCAGCCCAGAGTCGAACTCCTCCTGCGTGATCTCGCTGTCCGGCGCTTCCTCGACCACAGCGACGTCTCCCGAGGGCACGCTCGGGTTGCCGATTCCCTGGGCGATGGCCACCCCCACCAGCAGCACGACCAAGAGCGCGGCCAAGACCAAAGCAACGACGACTCGCCTGTCCTTGCGCTGGGACATGAGTTCGGCAGCATATCGACACCACTCCGCCGGACTTCACCAATCCGCCGGAAGCCTCGCCTGCGGCTACGTTTCCGGCGGGCGAGGGCGCGAACCTGACCCGGCAGGCACCTCCGCAGCTACCGCGACTTCGTCGCTAGCCCGGGCCGCGGCCTCTGCGAGCTTCAGCACCGCGGTGAGGCGAGCCTCGGGATCGTCGGGGACGCGCAGCGACAGGGTCTTGAGCCGCGATTCGTAGATCGCCTCGGGAATCCGTTCCCGCAGACGCCCCACCGCGGCGGCGTCCAGCTCGAGCGGGGTCACGGATAGCCGCTCGCCGCGGAACTCGACGGCACGAGCGCCGAGGCGGCCCAGTTCGATCCGCGCGCGCTGGAGCTCGAACAGGCTCTCGACGGGCTCTGGCAGCGGCCCGAAGCGGTCGCGGAGCTCGTCGCGCAGGGCGCGCAGCTCGCCCGGCTCGCGGGCGCCCGCCAGGCGGCGGTGAACGTCGATCTTGGCGGCCTCGAAGGGGACGTAGTCGGCGGGCAGGTAGGCGTCGACTTCGACGTCGAGCCGCACCTGGGCCTCGGCCGCGCCGGCGCCGTCGCCGGAACGAAGCTCCGTGACGGCGTCGTCGAGCAGCGAGACGTAGAGCTCGAAGCCAACCGCCGCCACGTGGCCGGACTGCTCCTCGCCGAGCAGGTCGCCGGCTCCGCGCAGCTCCAGGTCGCGCATCGCGATCGCGAATCCGGAGCCAAGCTCGGTGTGGTCGGACAGCGTGGCCAGGCGGGCCGCCGCCTCGGGGCTGAGCCCCTCGTCCGAGGGATAGAGCAGATAGGCATAGGCGCGCTCGTGCGACCGCCCCACGCGCCCACGGATCTGGTAGGCCTGGGCCAGGCCCAGCTCGTCGGCGCGCTCCACGATCAGCGTGTTCGCCTGCGGAATGTCGAGGCCCGACTCGATGATGGTCGTCGCAACCAGGCAGTCGGCCTCGCCGCGCAGGAACTCGAGCATGGTTCGCTCCAGCTCGGCCTCCTCCATCTGACCGTGGGCCTCGGCGACGCGGACGCCGGGGCATAGCGCGCGCACGCGCTCAGCGACGTCGTGAAGGGTCTCGATCCTGTTGTGGAGGAAGAAGGCCTGGCCGCCGCGGTCGGACTCGCGCTGGATCGCCCTGCGCACCAGGTCCTCGTCGTATGGCCCGACATAGGTGCGAATCGGCCGGCGCCCCTCGGGGGGCGTCTCGATCACCGAGATGTCGCGCACGCCCGCCAGGCTCATCTGCAGGGTGCGAGGGATCGGCGTAGCCGACATCGAGAGCACGTCGACCTTGAGCTTCAGCTGGCGCAGGAGCTCTTTCTGGCGCACCCCGAACCGCTGCTCCTCGTCGAGGATCAACAGCCCCAGGTCGGCGGCGCGCACGTCGCGCGACAGCAGCCGGTGGGTGCCGATCAGGATGTCGACCTTGCCCTCCTCGAAGAGCGCCAGCGTCGCCCGCACCGCGGCCGGCTTACGAAGGCGGGAGACCACCTCGACCTCGATTGGGAATTCCGCCAGGCGCTCGCGGAAGGTGCCCAGATGCTGCTGTGCGAGGATCGTGGTCGGCACCAGCATCATCACCTGCCTGCCGTCCGAGACGGCCTTCTGGGCCGCGCGCAGCGCCACCTCCGTCTTGCCGTAGCCCACGTCGCCGCAGATCAGGCGATCCATGGGGCGCTCGGACTCCAGGTCCCCCTTCACTGCGTCGATGGCCTCGAGCTGGTCGGTCGTCTCGCGGTACGGGAAGGAGCGCTCGAGGATCAGCTGCCATTCGCCGTCAGGCGGAAACGCATGGCCGTGGCGCGCGCGGCGCTCCGCGTAGAGGTTGAGCAGCTCCCCGGCCAGCTCGTGGGCGGCGCGGCGGGCACGGGCCTTCACTCCCTCCCAGCGCGCCGATCCCAGCGCCGAGAGCTGTGGCGGCTCGCCCCCGGTACCCACGTAGCGGGTGATCTTCGCGAGCTGGTCGGTGGGCGCGAAGACGCGATCGGAGCCGCGGTAGCTCAGCTCCAGGTAGTCGCGGGTGACGCCGGCGACCGTCTTCGTCTCGAAGCCGGCGAAGCGGGCGATCCCATGATCCTGGTGGACGACGTGGTCGCCAACCCGCAGGTCGGTGAAGGTCGCCAGGCGGCCGCGCGCGGGTCCAGGGGCGGCTTCCCGGCGCCGATGCACCAGCCGGCGGAAGGGGATCACGACCAGGCTCAGGTCGGCCGAGACGAAGCCGTCGGAGAGCCTCGCCTCCGCGAACACCACAAATTCCGCTCGCGTGCTCGAATCAGATTCCGCTCGCCTGCTCCGCTTCGCGTCCGCGGCGAGCGGGTCGGCTAGGGACGACTCGTCCTCCAGGAAGCGGGCGTCGAGGCGGTTGAGGCTGTAGCGGGCCCGCTCCGCCTCGCCGCGATTCTCGAACGCCACCACGACGCGGTTTTCCGAGCGAAGCTCGCGCTCGAGCTGGGACTCCGCCTCACCCATGCTCCGGGCGGCGGAGGTCGGCAACTGGGCGCGGAAGAAGAGGCCGTCCTCGGCCTCGCCGTCCGGCGCTGCGGCGAGCGAGTCCGTGGCCACCCCATGGATCTGGAGCGAGGCGCGCTCCACGAGCGGCGCGGCGACGTCAACGTAGAGACGGCGCGCGTCGGCATCGTGGAGGGCCGTCGTGACGTCCTCCCAGTGATCGCGGAGCGCCGTGGGGATCTGGTCAGCCGCGGCGATGATCACCGCCGCCTCGGGGGGGATCAGCTCGAGCGGCGCGCGGAAGCTCTCCAAGGGCAGTAGCTCACCAAGGTCCGGCCGGTCGGCGTCGTCCTCCAATGCCAGCTCCGCCAGCTCCCGGTGCTCGGAGGCGAGCTCGGCGGCGGGCGAAAGCTCCACCCGCTCGGTGTCGCCGAGGGACCGCTGGGTAAAGGTCGAGAACCAGCGAATGGACTCGATCTCGTCGCCGAAGAGCTCCACTCGCGCCGCCCGGTCCTCGGTGGCCCCGAACACGTCGAGGATCCCGCCCCGAAGCGCGAACTGCCCCCGCTCCTCCACCTGGTCGATGCGCTCATACCCGGCCTCGACCAGGAGGTCGGCGATCTCACCCGGGTCCACCTCGGAGCCGCGCTCGAGCGTGAAGCCCGCGGGACGAAGCGAGGCGTCGGGCACCGCCTCGGCGAGCGCCACGGCGCTGGCGACGACCACTGCGGAATCGGAGTCGGTGAGCGCGTCCAGAGCCGCGATCCGCAGGCCCACGAGGTGCGGCGGCGGCGCCACGTGGGAGGCGTAGCCGGTGCCCCGCGACGGGTAGTAGCGGACGGGACGCGGCGCCAGGTAGGCGCGCAGCTCGCGCGCCAGGTCGCGCGCGCCGATGTCGTCGGCCGCCACCACCAGCACCGGCCGCCCGCCGAGCCCTTCCTCTGTCTCCGTGAGCGCCGCCAGCAGGTAGGGCTGGATCGGGGCGGAGATGTGCACGGGTGCCGCACGCCCCTCCCGGACGGCTCGCGCCAGCGTGCGGAACCGCTCGTCGTCGGCGGCGATCTCCAGCAGCGGGCGTAGGCTCATCTCAGCAAGCGGATCCTCGTTCGTGCATGACAACGAACCGGACGCGATGGTCCGGCAATCGTCACCGGGCATCGGCCCGGCCGGATCCGATTCTAGGGACGCCGGCTCGCCTGTCTTCCATCTACGCTGACCGGATGAGCAAGACGCAGTACTACTGCGCGTCCACGCTCGACGGCTACATCGCCGACACCGACGACAGGATCGACTGGCTGCAGAAGTACGAGGGCAGCTTCGAAGGGGATGGCGTCGAGCCGATCAAGGGCAGCTACGACCGCTTCTACGATGGTGTCGGAGCGCTGATCATGGGCTCGGTGACCTACGAGTTCGTCCTCGGGGAGTTTGCCGGAGACCGCGAGTGGCCCTACACGGGCAAGCCAACCTGGGTCCTGAGCTCGAGAGACCTGCCCAAGCCGGCGGGCGATGACGTCGACGTCCGGATCGTCAGCGCAAAGGTCCCGGATCTTTACGAGGAGATGGTCGCCGCGGCCGGCGATCGCAACCTTTGGGTCGTCGGCGGCGGCAACGTTGCGTCGCAGTTCGCCGACGCCGGCCTTTTGGACGAGCTGCTGGTGACCGTGGTCCCCGTGGTGCTGGGCGAGGGCAAGCCGCTGTTCGACCGTGGCCTGCCGGGCGGCCCGATGCAACTGAGGGGGACGCGCGTGTTCGACAGCGGAATGGTCGAGCTGCGCTACGAGATCTAGGCGTTTTCGTACGGAAGCCCCGGGCCGGAGCGCTGCCACTCGACCTGGCCCTCGCCCTCGGCCAGCGAGCGCTCCTCGACGCCGTCCCAATCGTGGAGCATCCGCTTCAGGCGGGCGAGCGCCGCGGGAGGATGCTCGGCGATCGTCGCGGCGAGGCTGAGCGCATGCTCCTCGGTGGCGGGGGCGGGAGCGACCCGGTGCACGAGCCCCCAGCGAAGCGCCTCCTCTGCGCTCACGTCCTTGGCGGTCAGCAACAGGTACTTGGCAACCGCGAGGCCGCAGAGGGTGGCCAAGCGCGCCGGCCCCACCGGAACGCCAAGCGCTCCGCCTGGGAAGCGCATCCGCAGGTTGGAGCCGCCGACCCGCAGGTCGCAGGCAACGGCGATCTCGGCACCGCCGCCCACGCAGGAGCCGTGGCAGGCCGCCACGGTCGGCTTCGGGAAGCCGGTCAACTCGTCGTAGAGCCGCGCGAACAGCTCCATGCGGCGCACCCGGCCCTCGGCGTCGAGCTGCTCGCGCAGGTCGGCGCCGGCCGATAGCCCCATGTGGTCGGTGGAGGAGATGACGAGGACCCGTACGCCATCGTCGTCGCGAGCAGTGGCCAGGTGCCCAAGCATCTCCTCGAGCATCTGCGTGTTGAGCGCGTTGCGAGTCTCGGGCCGATCGAGTCGCAACCGGGCCACCCCCGCCTCGTCGACGTCGTAGCTCGTCAACATCATTCCGGCGACTCCTTCTCGAAGCCGTCGGTTGATATTTCGTCGACCAAGCGCTCCGTTTCGTCCGCCGCGCGGCGCACCAGCTCGCGCACCTCTGCCTCGGGCTCGGTGAAGCGCGACAGGACGTGGGCAGAGACGACCTCGGGATCGGTTGAGTCCGGTCGCCCGATCCCCGCCCGGACACGCCAGAAGTCCGGCCCGCCGAGCCCCTGCGCGATGCTCTTCAGCCCGTTGTGGCCGGCGAGCCCGCCGCCGAGCCGGGTGCGCACCTCGCCGAACGGAAGGTCGATCTCGTCGTGGACCACGACGGTTCGCTCCAGCGGCAGCTTCAGGGCCCCGCGCGCCGGGCCGGCGGAGCTGCCCGACTCATTCATGTAGGTCTGGGGGATCAGCACCGCAACCCGCGCTCCCCCGGGGCCGGCGCGACCCTCGGTGATCAGGCCGCGAAAGCGCTGCTTGGGCTTCGGCAACTCCCAGCGCCGGGTGAGCTCGGCGGCCACCTCGAACCCGAGGTTGTGGCGGGTGGCTGCGTAGCGCGAGCCGGGGTTGCCGAGGCCCACGACCAACACACGCCCGGTGCCCGCCGCGACGGTGGACTCCCCGTCCTCCCCACCGCGACGCAGCCGGCGAAGAAGCGACAGCGGCTAGTCCCCTCCGCCGGATTCGGAGCCTTCGGCGTCGCCCTCCGCCGCGGCCTCGCCCTCGGGGGCCTCGCCCTCGGGGGCCTCGCCCTCCTCGCCGACCAGCTCGGCCTCCTCCTCGACCTCCGGCTCGGGCTCCTCCTCCACGCGAGGAGGCGACAGGGTGGCGATCGTCACCTCGCCGGGGTCGTCGACCGCGAACTCGACGCCCTCGGGGGCCGCCAGGGCGCTGAGCTGAAGCGTGTCGCCGATCGACATCCCGGAGACGTCGGCCGCAATGCTCTCGGGAATCGCGGTCGGCAGGGCCTCGATCGTGATCTGGTGGGTGACGTGCTCCAGCACGCCGCCCTCCTTGACGCCGGGCGCGTCGTCGGCCCCGAGGAGCTCAATCGGCACCTCGGCCTCGATCTCCTCGTCGAGCTTGACCTCGAGCAGGTCCAGGTGGGTCAGCGAGCCGCGCACCGGATGGCGCTGCTGCTCCTTGACCACCACCGGGGTGGACCCCGAGCCGTCGAACTCGAGGTCGATCAGGGCGCCACCGCGCGTCAGCGCCGTGTGGGCCACGCGCTCAGGCACCTGAAAGGCGCGGGCCTCCTTGCCCTCGCCATAGACGACGCCTGGCACCAGGCCGGACCGGCGCAGGCGACGGCTCGGCCGCGAGCCGAACTCGCTGCGGTGCTCGACCTTGAGGGTTGCCCGATCGCCGGCCATCGCCGGGAGCTTAGAGACTGTCCGAAAACTCGCGCGTGCGGCTGGCGAGTGCCGGGGCGCGCCAGCC
>JBBPIK010000154.1:0-2324 GCA_038040415.1 Actinomycetota bacterium | reverse complement strand
TCACCCGCACGCGGTTGCCGACCGCCTCGGTGCCCTCCTTGAGCGTCTCGATGCGACGGATGTCCAGGCGCTGCGATGAGTAGAACTTCAGCGCGCGGCCACCGGGCTGGGTCTCGTTGGATCCAAACATCACGCCAATCTTCTCGCGGATCTGGTTGGTGAGCACGCAGAGGGTGTTCGCACGGTTGAGGTTGGCGGCCAACTTGCGCATCGCCTGGCTCATCATGCGTGCCTGCAGGCCCATGGTCTGGTCGCCCATCTGCCCTTCGAGCTCGGCCTTGGGGGTGAGCGCGGCCACCGAGTCGATCGCGACCACGTCGATCGTGCCCGAGCGGATGAGTAGATCGGCGATCTCCAGCGCCTGCTCGCCGTTGTCGGGCTGGGAGACCAACATCTCGTCCACGTCGACCCCGATGCGCTTGGCGTACTCGGGATCCATCGCGTGCTCAGCGTCGATGAAAGCGCAGATGCCGCCCAGCTTCTGGGCCTCGGCGAGCACGTGGTAGACCAGGGTGGTCTTGCCCGAGGCCTCCGGACCGAAGATCTCGACGATCCGTCCGCGCGGCAGGCCGCCCACCCCCAGGGCGAGGTCCAGCGACAGCGCACCCGTGGGAATCGCCGCAACGCTGACCGCGAATGCCTCGTCGCCCATCTTCATGATCGATCCCTCGCCGAACTCGCGCTGAATCTGCGTGATCGCGCTGTTCAGCGCGGCGTCGCGGGCCTTTGCGGCCTTCTCCTGTTCCTTGTCCATTTGCGTCTCCTCGAAATTTCTGGGGAACGATTCGGCAGGGATGCCGAATCGTTCGAATCCGTTCAAGAGGCTGGCAGGGGGATCGGACGGCTTGGGTGACGCGTGTAACGGCTCTGCGACAGCAATGTGACGACTAGGAGGCAGCCGGGATCGCCCCTTGGAAACCCTCTGCCAGACTCTTTCCGATGGACGATCCGTTCGAGACGGCGGTGACGAGCGAGGAGGAGCTCCGCGAGCTTTACCCGCCGGTGCTCGAGCGGGCCGTGCGGAAGGACATCGGCTCCATCGACGAGCTCAGCCGGCGGCTGATCGGGGGCGCGTCGATCGTGTTCGTGGCCACCCACTCCGCCGAGGGGCACGCCGACGTGACGCCGCGCGGCGGCCAGCCGGGCTTCGTGACGGTGCTCGACGAGCATCGCCTCGCCATTCCGGACGCCACCGGCAACCAGCGCCTGGACTCGCTGGCGAACATCGTGGACAACGGGCGCGTGGGATTGATCTTCGTGATTGGGGGCCGGGACACCACGCTGCGGGTGAACGGACGCGCATGCGTGTCGGCCGACCCCGAGTTGCTGGAGCGGATCGAGCCCGTCGGCAAGCCGCCGCGGACCGCGATCGTAATCGAGGCCGAGGAGGTCTACGCGCACTGCCCGAAGGCGTTCGTGCGCTCCAAGCTGTGGGACCCGGAGTCCTGGCCGGAGCCCGGGTCGCTCCCCACCCCCGCCGAGGTGTCGATGGCACACCGGCGTGAGCCCGGGCTCACGGTGGCGGCGGTCGAGGAGGAGCAGCGCGAGTCGCTGCGCACGCGGCTGGCCTAGGAGGGTCTAGCGAAACGGCTAGCGAAACTCGCTACGCCTACTCCGCAACCCATCACTTCGTCTGGGCGACTAGCGCCTATCGATATTGTGGACCTCGAACACCTCCGGCTCACCCGAGAACTGTATCCCGGCTTCGGCCAGCACCGGCATGAGGCGCTCACCGAACGCCTCGAACTGCTCTCGCGAGTCCCAGATCTCGCTGACCCGGAGGTTCCCCTCCGAGCCGAAGCAGACGTGGTAGTCGAGCCCGTCCGCGGGCCAGCCGAGGGACTCCTCGACCCGGGCGTGCGCCTCGTCGTACTTCTGGGCAGTCAAAGAAGCGGGGGTGAGGCGGACAACGATGCTCATGGCGAGCGATCCTCCATGTTCGGGGTCGTGCGCCGACCCTATCCGGTATCGCGCAGGTGAAGCCCGGCGGCGACTACGCTGCGAGTGGTACGGCTCGCGCCCTGGCGAGGGCGCAGGACAGCTTGGCGAGGATCGTCAGGTCGGCGTGAAGCTGGACCCGCTCAAGTCCACGAACTCGCAGCGGCAGTAGCGCCCACTCGTTCTTGAGCCGTCCGAACTCGCGCTCGACGGCGGCGCGGCCCCGGTAGAGCTTGCGCCAGCGAAGCGTCTCGCGCGGGACCAGCGGGTGGAGGCGGTCGGCCTTCACCCATCGGCTCGCGGGCTTGCACTCGCCGGTCGGACATCGCCACTTAGTCGCCTGGCGCTGGTAGTCGGCCCCGGCGAAACGCCACTCGCCGTGCTGG
>JBBPIK010000153.1:0-2328 GCA_038040415.1 Actinomycetota bacterium | reverse complement strand
CCGGCGACGATCTGGAGCGGCGGATCACCGAGCTGGGCGCCGAGATCTCAAGCGACTACGAGGGCCGCGATCTCGTGATGATCGGGGTGCTGAAGGGGGCGGTGCTGTTCATCGCCGACCTGATGCGGCAGCTGACGGTGCCCTGCGAGGTCGACTTCATGGCCGTCTCCAGCTACGGATCCGCCACCGACTCCTCCGGCGTGGTGCGAATCCTCAAGGACCTCGAGGCTCCGATCGAGGGCCGCGACGTGCTGATCGTCGAGGACATCGTCGACTCGGGGCTCACGCTGCAGTACCTGGTGCGCAACCTGCGCGCACGGGAGCCCGCTTCCCTGGAGGTCTGCGCCCTGCTCACCAAACCGACGCGGCGTCGCGTAGAGCTGCCGATTCGCTACTTCGGGTTCGAGATCCCGGACCGATACGTGATCGGCTATGGGCTCGATTACGCACAGCGCTACAGGAACTTGAGCTACGTGGCGGTGTTGAACGAGCAGGGCTCCTAGACAAGGGTCGCACGCCTACGGGGCGAAAGGACCCTGGTACGCTGATCTGAAACGTTGCCGGGGCTCAGGGATCCCCCTTCCAGATGCGCAAACCCCGCCTACATCCACCCGCTCTGTGCGTACCCGCGAGGCCCGTCGCCGCGCCCATCGACTGATCCGCCATGAGGCGATTCTTCCGCAGCGCCGCCTTCCCGATCCTGATCGTGATCGTGCTCGCGTTCTTCGCGCAGCGGCTGCTCAACAGGGACTCGCCGGAGAAGCCGCCGTCGCTGAGCGAGTTCCAGAACCAGGTCAGGAGCGAGCCGAGCGCGTTCGACGAGGTCACCTTCCAGCCGAAGGACAACACGATCAAGGTCCAGCCGACGAGCGGCAACGAGTACTCGATCGGCTATCCGGACAACTACGAGACCACGCTGACCAGCCTTCTGGAGCGCAAGCACGTCCAGTGGAACGCCGAGGGAACCGGCGGCTCGGGCTTCCTCTCGATCCTCACCTACATTCTCCCGTTCCTCCTCTTCTTCGGCTTCTGGATCTTCCTGATGAACCAGATGCAGGGAGGCGGCTCGCGGGTGATGAGCTTCGGCAAGTCGCGCGCCAAGCGGATGTCCGTGGACGCGCCGAAGATCACCTTCCGCGACGTCGCCGGGGTCGACGAGGCGGTGCAGGAGCTCCACGAGATCAAGGAGTTCCTCGAGAACCCGAAGCGGTTCCAGGCGCTCGGCGCCCGGATCCCCAAGGGCGTCCTGCTGTACGGCCCCCCCGGCACGGGCAAGACCCTGCTGGCCCGCGCCGTGGCGGGCGAGGCCGGCGTGCCGTTCTTCTCGATCTCGGGGTCGGACTTCGTCGAGATGTTCGTCGGCGTCGGGGCGAGCCGGGTCCGCGACCTGTTCGAGCAGGCAAAGCAGAACTCGCCCTGCATCATCTTCATGGACGAGATCGACGCCGTGGGGCGGCATCGCGGCGCCGGCATGGGCGGCGGCCATGACGAGCGCGAGCAGACCCTCAACCAGCTGCTGGTCGAGATGGACGGCTTCGAGATGAAGGACAACATCATCCTGATCGCCGCCACCAACCGGCCGGACATCCTCGATCCGGCGCTGCTGCGGCCGGGACGCTTCGACCGCCAGATCGTCGTCGACCGCCCCGACCGCAAGGGCCGCAAGCAGATCCTCGACGTTCACACGCGCGGCAAGCCGCTGGCCAAGGAGATCGACCTCGACGCGCTCGCCGGCCAGACGCCGGGCTTCACCGGCGCCGACCTGGCCAACCTGATCAACGAGGCGGCCCTGCTCACCGCGCGCTCGGGCAGCCGCGAGATCACCATGGTCGAGCTCGAGGAGGGGATCATGCGGGTGATCGCCGGCCCCGAGAAGAAGAGCCGGGTGATGAGCGAGAAGGAGCGGTTGGTCACCGCCTACCACGAGCTCGGTCACGCGATCGTCGGCCACCTGCTGCCCAACTGCGACCCCGTCCACAAGGTCTCGATCATCAGCCGCGGCCAGGCGCTCGGCTACACGATCTCCCTGCCCACCGAGGACAAGTTCCTGACCACCCGCGCCGAGCTCACCGACACGATGGCGATGACGCTCGGGGGTCGCGCCGCCGAGGAGATCGTCTTCAGCGAGATCACCACCGGCGCCTCCAACGACCTCGAGAAGGTCACCGAGACGGCCAAGCAGATGGTGATGCGCTACGGGATGTCCGAGCGGCTCGGCCCCCGAGTGTTCGGCCACGACCGCTCCATGCCCTTTCTCGGCCGCGAGTTCTCCGCCGAGCCCGACTACTCGGACGAGATCGCGCGCGAGATCGACGACGAGATCCGCCG
>JBBPIK010000089.1:0-7882 GCA_038040415.1 Actinomycetota bacterium | reverse complement strand
TCGCCGGGCCGCTGATCGCCGTGCTCAGCTTCGTCTGCTCGATCGGCAACGTGCCACTGGCCGCAGTGCTGTGGTCCGGAGGCATCAGCTTCGCGGGCGTGATCGCCTTCATCTTCGCCGACCTGATCGTGCTGCCGATCATCGCCGCCTACCGCAAGTACTACGGGACTGCCTTTGCGCTGCGGATCACGGCGCTGATGTTCGTGACCATGGTGGTCGCCGCCCTGATCGTGGACGGGCTGTTCAGCCTCGTCGGCCTGATCCCCGAGACACGGCCAACCAAGAGCGAGATCTTCAGCTCCATCGAGCTCAACTACAAGCTGGTCCTGAACCTGATTGCGCTGATCGTCTTCGGCGCGCTCTTCTACCTGACGATTCGTCGCGGGGTTACCGACCCGGTCTGCGGGATGAAGGTCGACCGGGCAAAGGCGCTGCGCCTGGAGCACGCGGGGACGACCCACTACTTCTGCTCCGCGCACTGCCGCGATCAGTTCGCGGCCGATCCGGGGCGTTACACCGGCGGCACCCCCGTGACAGACCGGGCTCCGGCCCACGCCCCCTAGGAGGTCCGCCAGATGGCATCCGACCGTTATCTCCCTGCACTTCGTTTTTCGGCCCTGACGCGTGTCTACGACCCCGCGATCCGCTGGACCACTCGCGAGGCGACCTTCAAGCGGCGATTGCTCGAGCAGGCGGCTCTGCAGCCCGGCCAGCGGGTGCTCGACCTCGGATGCGGAACGGGAACCCTGGCCATCATGGCCAAGCAAGCCCAGCCGGAGGCCGTACTAATCGGGCTTGACGGGGACCCCGAGATCCTGGAGCGCGCCCGCGCAAAGGCCCGGAGGGCAGGGGTCGAGTTGCGGCTCGATCATGGCTTCTCGACTGAGCTTCCCTATGAGGATGAGTCCTTCGACGTGGTTCTCTCGACGCTCTTCTTTCACCACCTGACGGGGAAAGCCAAGAGGGGGACGGCGGGCGAGATCGCGCGCGTGCTGCGGGCCGGGGGAGAGCTGCACGTGGCCGACTGGGGCCGGCCGGCCGACCCGCTGATGCGGGTCCTGTTCGGCTCGGTGCGGCTCTTCGACGGGTTCGAGCAGACACGAGACAACGCCGCCGGCGCCCTCCCCGCGATCTTCGAGCGCGGTGGGCTGGAAGGGGCGGAGCAGACCGAGCGGCTGAGAACGGCATTCGGGACGCTTGCTCTTTACCGCGCGAGGCACCCTAGCGCCGGCGCGTCGGGTGGGCCTACGCCTTAGGTCGGAGCTTGCTGCGCGTATTGGCTGGGCTCGGAGGCGAAGGCCTCGACACAACCGAGAGAGCAGAAGAAGTACTCGATTCCGCCGTGATGCAGGCTTCCGGCGCAGTGCTCGGGATCGACGGCCATGCGACAGACGGGATCGATCGGAAGCCCGCGCCCCGAGCGCTCGCTGGAGCGCACGGCCGCATACAGGAGCACCGGCTCGCGGATGTTCCTCAGCTCGCGGCGTCCGCGCTGCTCGAGTTCGAGCCCCTCGATCTCGCCTGCGGCCTGACGGGTCTGATCGGATAGAAGGACCTCCCCGCCCGTGGCCGCGGCGGCGATCCGGGCGGCCAGGTTGACCGCCGCGCCGAACCAGTCGCCATCGCGCTCAACCGCCGGCCCGGTATGGACGCCGATCCGGATCGTCGGGAAGCCGTGCTGGGCACCGATCTCACAAACGATGCACAGGGCGAGGCGGATCGCGGCGCCGGCGTCCTCGGCGCGAATCATCAGCTCGTCCCCCATCGCCTTGATCTCCGTCGCCCTGTACTCCGGCAGGAGCGTGCGAACCGACTGAAAGAAGTCAGAGGCCAGATCCGCGGCGTCCTCGTCTCCATGAGCCTCGGTCAGGGCCGTGAATCCGGCCAGATCGGCAAAGAGGAAAGTGCCGGGCTCGCTCATTGCCTGTCCTGCTTCAGCGGTACCGGTATCCGAGCTTCGAGATGTGCCAAACCTCGGAGACCTTGACTCCGAACATTGGCTTGGGCTTCAGCGCCTCGCTTCGGTTGTTTGCTCGCTGGTCGGGGTGCTTCTTCTGCCAGGCAGCCCAGAGGCGATCGATGTTGGCGTGATGCAACCAGAACAGCGGATCGGCCGGCGAGCGCGCCGTCGACATCTGCCCGCCGACCGCGATGTGGACCCCGCCGTGCAGGCCTTCGAGGCGGCTCTGGAAGGCGGCGAAGCTCTTGCGCCGCATGGTCGCTGTGATCTCAGTTCGGGTCGGTAGGAAATCGTTGTCCCACTGCCTCGTCAGACGCCAGCGTCGCAGCTGCGCGGGGCGGTTGAGCGACACCGGCAACCTGCGATAGCTGATCCAGTCCCAGTAGGGGACCGTCACGCCCGGTTCCTCTTGCTGCAGCCTACGCTCGAACTGGAGCAGAAACCAGCGGTGCCAGGTCAGGAAGTTGCGTCCGCGCATTGGGCCCGGACCCATTGTGTGGACGCCCCAGGTGTGCATTCCGCGCCCGGCCATGCCCTGGTTGTGGAGGGCTACAAAGTCCTGGTAGCGCGGCTTGGCGGCCCGCGGTCTGCGGATCGCGTCGATGGCTGTAATGAAGGCTTGCCATTCGCTGGTGCTGAGCCGACTCTGGTTCTTGCGAACTCCAGCCATCGCGCTACACCTTAGGCGGTGTCAGCTCGACGGTTCGTGGTCCGATCGACCCCTGGTGAGTACCCGCGGGCCGTAGAGCTGTACCTCCGCGCCGAAATCGCGCGCCAGAACTAAAGGTTTAGCCCCAGTTCGGAGGTGAGCTTCTGGGCCTCTATGTTGAGGCGGAAGAACTCCCCGGTTAGGAACAGGATCCCCATCCCGATCAGGATCACTCCACCGGTCGCGATCACGGCCGAATAGTGGCGCTTGACGAACGCGAACGCGGTCGTCATCCGTGAGAACGCGACGGCGGTGAGCAGGAAGGGGATTCCGAGTCCAAGCGAGTAGACCAAGAGGAGGAAGGCTCCGTCACCTGGGGTTTCATCGACTGCAGCCAAGGTGAGGATCGAACCGAGCGTCGGTCCGATGCACGGCGACCAGGCGATCGCGAAGGCGAGGCCGACGACAACCGGACCACCGCTGCCGGCGCGCTTGAGCAGCGCGTCGAGGTGCCACTCGCGGTTGAGGCGGGGAAGGAAGGCGCTGCCGACGAAGAGCAGCCCCATGACGATGATCACCACGCCGCCGACCTTGGTCAGCGTCTCCTGGTTCTCGCGCAGCGCCGAGCCGACGCCCGTCGCGGCGAGGCCGAGGAGGACGAAGATCGCCGAGAAGGAGGCGATGAAGATCAAGCTGGGCGCGAGGATCCGCCGCCAGTCGGTGCGGTCGAGCTCGCTCACGTTCGCTCCGGAGACCGCCGACAGGTAGCCGGGCACGAGGGGCAGCACGCAGGGGGAGAGAAACGAGACGAGCCCCGCGGACAGCGCGGCGAGCACCCCTACGCCTGGATCGGCTCCCACGGCTGAAGGCTACTTGAGGCCGCGAACGAGCGAGCCGTCCGGACACCCCCGATCCGAATGCCGGTAGCGGTGCTTCGGAGGCCCTGCTCGCGCCGGATTGTCTTAGTCGGTTGTGAGGGCGTGGCCGGGAACGTGTACCGATATTCGCTCCACCCCTAGGTCGCGCTTGCGTCAAAATCGTCCCTAGGCCGGTAGAGGAGCCATCCGGATCGTGGAGCAGGCGCTGCTCGGGGCGCGGCCGCGGCGCGCGGCGTGACGGTTTCGCACTGGGGCCGTAGTCTCAACCAGAAGGGCGAGATGCGGCATCGGATCCTCATGCTCGGCACCCTGCTGGCGATCGCTGCGGTCATTGCGGTGGCTGTCGTTCAGTTGCTGCGAGCAGACGAGGACGGGGCCACAGACGACAACGCGGCCCAGGTATCGACCGGGCCGATCAAGCTCCTCTTCGACGACGCCTACCCGCCCGGCGAGCGGGTCAACGTGAGGATCGAGAACGCTGGTACCCGGGCCTATCGCTATCAGGCCTTCTACGCCGCCTGCTTCCTTTCTTACTCCGACTCCTCGGGGCGAGAGTTCAAGATCCCGCCCGGGACCCATTGCGACATCCTGGGCGAGCAGCCGATCGAACCCGGCCAGGTCAAGAGGCTCTTCGCGTGGCGGCTGAACGAATGTGTGAAGGACAGGTGGGGATGCGTGAAGAGCCGCCCACTCCCGCCCGGCGCGTATGTCGTTCGGGGGCGTTTTGAGCCCGTGGGCGGCGGAAAGCCGGCGCGAGCGGAGGCGAGGTTCTGGATCGTCGAAGCGGAGTCCGGTGGAGGCGCAGGGCAGTAGCTCGTAGCGCCGTGCTGCTGCGGCCCGCTCCAACGTTGCGGTGCCGTCCGTGTGTCCGTGCTTCGTGTGCGCCGTGGGTCAGGTAGCGGTCAGCGAGCCGAGGCTGAGCTCCGGGTCGATATCGATGGAGATGAGCGCCGAGGGCGTCGGTCGAAGCGCCGTGCCGTCGCCTACGGTGACGAGCGCACCTCCCAGGAGGCGCCGCCGTCCGTCGACTCCACAACGGTGCCGTCGTGAAGCGCCGCGTACAGGCGCTCCGCGTTCTCGGCCGCCAGCGCCGCTGGCTGCTCACCGATCTCGCCGACCTTGCTCCACCTCTGGCTGCCGTTCTCGCTCACTTGGACGCTGCCGTTGGCGTCGATCAGGTACAGGCGATCCGGCTCGGGCCAGGCGACGAGGCCGATCTCACCGGGTAGGGGACGCCAGCGCCGACCACCGTCCTCGCTAAGCCCCAGGCCGCCCTCGGTCGAGGCGAGGATCCGCTTGGGATCGTCGGGATCGACGGCGAGGTCGATGACCGCGGCCGGCGGGCGGCGCTCGGTCCAACTCTCGCCGCCACCATCGCTCAGCATCAAGAGGCCGGTCAGCGCGTTGACCGCGTAGACGCGATCGTGCGCGTAGCGCAGGACGTGGAAGTCGGCCTCGCCGGCGAGCGAGACTTCCTCCCAGCTCTCGCCGCCGTCGGTCGACTCGATCAGGCCGAGGTTCGCCGGGCGATCCTCGCCTGGCGCCGGATGGCCCGAGCCGAGGAAGTGATCGGGTCCGACGACGGTGAAGCTCATCGTGTCCTGAAACTGCTGGTCGACCCGCTCGGCGCGGGCTGCGCCCTCGGGCGAGGCGAAGAGGCCGGTGTGGGTGGCGATGAAGAGGGCGCCGTCCTCGGGGTTGATGCCGAGGCCGTGGACGTGCTCGAGTCCCCCTGCCACTGATTCGTCGCGTCCGTCGCCGTCACTGCCACACGCGGCGAGCACCAGCGCGAGCGCTACGGCTGCCACCGCGAGTAGCGCCCTGGGCCTCGGATGTCTGAGACTCCGCACGGGGCTCACGAGCGGTTGATAGCAGTGTTCGCTCGCCACACGCGCGAGAATGAGGTGATCGAATGACCAGGCCGTACGGCGATATCGCCCGTTGTTCGCGCCGCGGCGCGCTTGTCGCGCGAAGCGGAAGCGAGGATCGACGTCCGATCTCGTCTCGAAATCCACATATGCGGTTCTGCGCATATATTGTGGGCGTGTGCCCGACACCGAAACGCGCGCCGTTCTGTTCCATGGTCTGGCCGACCCGCGCCGGCTGCATCTCATCGAGGCTCTAGCGGGCGGCCCCCACCGCGTAAATGACCTGGCGACCGCGACCGGGCTCCCTCAGCCGAGCGTTTCTAAGCATTTGAGTTGTCTCTGGGACTGCGGTCTAGTCGAGCGTGAGCAGCGGGGTCGCGAGGTCTATTACCGCCTCGCCCCTGGACTCGCAGCGCTGTTGAGAGCGACAGACCCGATCCTTCTTCGAAGCGGTGACCGCATCCGCGCATGCCAACGGTACGGCCGGCTCGTCACCATAAGCGAGGCGGCCTGATCGAAGCCGGCGCTTTGGCGGTAGAGCGGCACCTGCATCGCCGGGCGCTCCGCCTCGAGTGGTTCACGATCAGCTGGAATGTCGTTGAGGCCATCGTCGCCATCAGCGCCGGGCTGATCGCCGGCAGCGTTGCGCTCGTCGGCTTCGGGGTGGACAGCGGCATCGAGGTGATCTCCGCCAGCTTCCTCGTCTGGCGACTCCGGGCCGCCAGGCCCGGCGACGACGCCTCCGCCCATCATGCGGCGGAAACCCGGGCGCTGTATGGGGTCGCCGCGACCTTCTTTCTGCTCGCCGCCTACATCACCTATGAGGCAGTGGGTGCGCTCGTGCGCGGCGAGGAACCGGAGAGCTCGACCGTAGGTCTGGTGCTCTCGGTCGTCTCGCTCGTCGTCATGCCGACACTCGCCTACTGGAAGCAGCGCACCGGGCGGGAGATGGGAAGCCGCGCGCTGGAGGCGGACGCCGTTGAAACCTGGGTCTGCTCGTACCTCTCACTCGCGCTGCTCCTCGGTGTCGGTCTGTTCGCGCTGTTCGGCTGGAGCTGGGCTGATCCGGTAGGTGCGCTTCTGATGCTCCCCGTGATCGTCTGGCAGGGATGGGAGACGCTGGAGGAGGCCAGGGAGGGCGCCGACAGCGACTGACAGGCTTGTGGACCGCGGTTCCCCTTCGCGTGAATGTGGAAGCGCGAAGGTTGGCCTGTGAACTGCGCAGCAACGAGGTGGGCTGAATGGTCCGCGCAGCTAGGGGCGCTACCTGCAAACAGTCGGCGCTTGCCTACTCCCCTTTGCATGGACAGGGGCGGCCCCGAGCTTGCGCTGCCGCTTTTCGCGCGCGAAGCGGCAGCGATGATCATCGTGGCGATGGCGGCCGCAATGATCGCCTGGTCCGGCGTGGCACTCAACCGCTAAGCCTTGGGGCGTCGAGGCGGAGGCTGCCGACCGCGGCGGCATTCAGGCCCGCCCCGAGCAAGGCGGCGGCGAGCAGGTCGCCCCTGCCGAGCACCCCGGCTCCTCGCAGCCGCCAGAGCCCGTGGGCCGAGACGGGCGCCATTACGCCCAGGCCGGTGACGACGCCGGGCGAGTACTCGCCGAATCTCCTCATGGCGACCGCGTGGAACCCCGCGTTGGCGATCAGCCCGAACGCAACCGCCGCGGCGAGCGTGGTCCCGCCTCGAGTCGCCCCCGGTCGGGCACCCGATGCGACCACGCCGACCATCCCGGGGATGAGCACGCAATGCGAGGCGATGTAGAAGCGCGTGGTCGTCGTCCCGAAGTGTCGCGTCGCCCACTCGGGGAAGGCTGGGAGTTCCTCCGCGCAGTGCACCAGAAACCCCGCCGGAACCATCCACAGAGCGCGCCTGGCCGCCTGCTCGGCCGCTCGTCGTGGTCTCATCGCGGGCGGAACCTTACGGATCTGTGATCGGTACCCCTTGACATCCGCCGGGTGCCGGCGCCCGCCGCTTCCCTTCCTCGATCATTGGAGGGGTCTTCGGGCGCCCGCACGGTCCCAAGCTCACTTCCCCTTCTCGTGAAAGCGAGAGCGCTGACGGCCCCCGGGGTGCGCGACTTCATTCACACGGGCGGTGGCAAGCTGTGTCGTCCAGGTCTGGACCGGTAACGCGGTCGGCGCGAGCATCACCGAAACCCGAACGAGGAGGAGTCGATGCTCTACAAGCTGGCCGCATACATCCACGTGAGGTTCGCTCACCGCGCCAGGCGAATCGTCACCACGCTGGAGGGCCAGCGCGGCCAGGGCACGGTCGAGTACGTCGGCCTGATCCTGCTGGTCTCGCTGTTGATGGTCGGCATGGTGGCGGCTATGAAGGGGTTCAACGGCAAGCAGGGAACAGAGCTCGCCGACGTGATCGTCAACAAGATCAAGCAGGCCGTGAACGCGATCACGTTCCGGTAGGTGGCTCCGCGGAGCCGCGGGGCGCGCGAGCGCGGGCCCCGCCGCCGCCCGCCCCGATCGCCCACCGTGAGTGGGCGAGGAGAGCGGGCGGCCCCGCGGAGC
>JBBPIK010000152.1:0-2354 GCA_038040415.1 Actinomycetota bacterium | reverse complement strand
CTAAGGCAAGTTCCGTCCGACCAATGGGCGAACATGTGTTCGTAATGCGGGACGGGTCAAGCAGCCAGAAGTGCTACCGGTGCGGTGAGTCCAAGGCCGCCGAGGACTTTGCCTGGCGACGCAGAGCCCGGAACCAGCGCGACAGCTTCTGCCGACCGTGCCGCGCGGCCTACAAACAAGAGCACTACAGGGCCAACAAGCAGCGCTACATCGATCGCGCACGAGTCCAGCAGGAGCGACGCAGGCTCGAGCGCACCAAGTACTTGATCGAGTTCTTCAAGACGCATCCCTGCGCCGACTGCGGTGAGTGCAATCCGGTCGTACTGGAGTTCGACCACCTCAGGGACAAGGCCTTCAACATCAGCGCAGCGCTTCCGTACCGCAACTGGCAACGCATCCTCTTAGAGATCGAGAAATGCGAGGTCGTCTGCGCGAACTGCCACAGGAAGCGAACAGCTCGCCGCTTGGGATCTCTACGCGCAGTTCTTACTCAGAGCTAGAGCGGGCGGCGGGAATTGAACCCGTCTCCTCAACCTTGGAAGGGTCGCATGCAGCCTTTACACCACGCCCGCGTGGCTCCGATCCTAGCTCCCGCTAAGCCGTCAACCACGCCTTCGGGTTGTCCTCCATCATCGTCTTCTCCTGCTCGGGCGTCATCCCGCCCTCGCGCAGCGCCGGCAGCACCTGGTCGGGCACCAGGGTGATCGTCCAGTCCTTCACGGCGCCCTCGCGCATCAGCACCTCGACCGTCTCCTCGGGGAACCAATCGAGCGAGGCGCAGGAGTCGGCCGACAGGAACATCCGGTCGGCGTAGCCGCGCTCGAGCAGCGCCAGCGCCGTGGGTATGCGGCGCTTCATCGGCAGGTACATCTCGATGCCGAAGCGGTCGAGGCCGATCCACACGCCGGTCTCCAGCAGGCGCTCGATGTAGTCGAGGTCGTCGGTATCGCCGGTGTGTGCGATCTGGATCTTCTCGGGTGGCACACCCTCCTCGAGCAGGATCTCCACCTGGCGGGGGCCGGTGTTCGACGCCGGCCGCGAGTGGGCCATGATCGGCGCGCCGGTCTGGTTGCTCGCGCGCGCGCACCCGCGGTGGACCTTCTCCACGTTGTCGGTCACGCCGGGCTCGTCGGCCGCACACTTGAGAAAGCCGGGCTTGATCTCGGTGCCCTGGATGCCGTGCTCGAAGTCGTGCACGAAGGCGGCGGCCATCACGTCCGCGGAGCGGCTCTCCCAGAACAGCGGAAGGTGCTCGTAGGTGTAGATCCCCGTGCAGGCGATGGTCTGGAGACCGGCCTCCTTCGCGACCCGCTCGATGAAGCGGATGTCGCGCCCGAGGAACATCGCCGTGGGCTCGCCGATCGTCTTGATCCCCCGGTCCACGGCGCCCTTGGCGGCCTCGACCGCGACTGAGTAGAGCGCGTCCTCGTCATAGAGGTGGGGCCACTGCTGCGCGTTGGCGTCGTCCCGGGTGCGGTAGTGCTCGTGAATCAGGGTGGGGCCCAGCTCGCCCGCATCGATCGGGCCCGTCACGCTCTCGATGCTTGCCATCTGTCTCCTCCCTCGGGAGCGGCCGACTCTAACCGGCGGACCGCGGCGATCCGCCGGGAACTATCTTCCGCACCGCGAGAATTTCGACTCCGACTCAGAGAGGCATCCCGGATGCACACGACCACGCAGCAGGCAGAGCACGACACCGAGATCCGACCCGGCCGCGGCACCGCCCGCAGGCTCGCCGCGCTGCTCGCGGTACTGGTCGTGTCGCTAGGCCTGGCGGCCTGCGGAGGCGACGACGAGGAGTCCAAGGGCGGCGGCGGCGGCGGTAACACCGGGCAGTCGGACAGCGGCGGCGGCGATGCGCTCGGCAAGAACGACTACCTCACCCAGGTCAACGAAGCCCAGAGCCAGTTCGCTTCGGAGTCCCAGAAGCTCGACCTCGCGAACCCCAAGGGCCCGGAGGACTTCCAGAAGAAGCTGGAGGGCCTGATCCCGCTGGTCGACGACCTCATCGCCAAGCTTGACGACATCCAGCCGCCCGAGCAGGTGACCGCCGAGCACGACAAGCTCGTGACCCAGCTGGAGGACTACAAGAAGGTGCTCGAGGACAACATCGACGGCCTCGGCGGCGGCGACCAGGACAAGGTCCGCGAGGCCGCGGGCGCGATCGGCCAGGCGTCGAGCAAGTTCAGCACCACGTTCGACGGCACGATCAACGACATCAACGCGAAGCTGTAGGGACGGCGACCGGGCGGCGGCACGCCTACAATCGCCATCGCTAGGGGCAGTGGCCAAACTGGTTACGGCACCGGTCTCCAAAACCGGCGATTCCAGGTTCGAGTCCTGGCTGCCCCGCT
>JBBPIK010000014.1:0-49871 GCA_038040415.1 Actinomycetota bacterium | reverse complement strand
GTGAACGCGTTCAGGAGCGAGATCACCACCGGCATGTCGGCGCCGCCGATCGGCAACACGAACAGGTTGCCCAGCACCGCCGCGGCGATCAGGACGGCGATGAACAGCGCCTGCGAGGGCTCGGAGTCGTGGCTGGCCGCCAGCACGATGCACCCGGCGAGGATTCCGGCGAGCAGGATGCCGTTGATGATGTGCTGGCCCGGAAAGCTGATGGGGCGACCGGAGATCAGCTCCTGGAGCTTGGCGAAGGCGATGTTCGAACCCCAGAACGAGACCGAACCGACCACCAGCGAGAAGAGGATCGGGATCAAGACGTCGAGCGGGATCTCACCTCCCAGCTCGAGCCGGTGGCGGAACTCGGCCCACGCGATCAGCGCCGCGGCGCCGCCGCCGACGCCGTTGTAGAGCGCCACCATCTGCGGCATCTGGGTCATTTGGACCCGCCGCGAGGCGACACCGCCAACCAGGGTCCCGATCAGGATCCCGACTACGATCAAGACGCCGTTGCCGACCACGTCCTGCGCCAGCGTGATCGCCACCGCGACCGCCATCCCGGCGGCGGCGATCAGGTTGCCGCGGCGAGCGGTGGTCGGATGGGTCCCCTGGCGGACGCCGAAGATGAACAGCGAGAAGGCGAGGATGTAACAGGCCGTGACGAACTCGGAGCTCGGCGACAGAGCGGCGAGGGGCATGTCAGCCCTCGGCAGGACCGGCTGACCCGGACGCGTCAGCGGAGGATTCAGCCGGCTCTGGCTTTGGCTTCCGGCGGAACATGCCGAGCATCCGGTCGGTGACCATGAAGCCGCCGACGACGTTGATCGTCCCGAAGACGATCGCGATCGTGCCGATCACCTTGTCCAGCGTCCCGTCGGCGGCGCCGATCACGATCAACCCCCCGAGCATCACGATGCCGTGAATCGCATTGGTCTGCGACATCAGCGGCGTGTGCAGCGTGGTCGGCACCTTGGAGATCACCTCGAAGCCGACGAAGGCCGCGAGGACGAAGATCGTGAACTCGGTGATCAGGTCCATGCGATCACCACTACGCCGCAGCCCCGGCGGCTTCCTTGGCCCGCTCGTTCTTGATCTCGCCGCCGTGAGTGATGCACGCCCCGGCGACGATCTCGTCCTCGAAGTCGAGGCTCAGCTTGCCCTCGGAGATCAGCAGACCAAGCAGGTTCTCGACGTTCTTGGCGTAGAGCTGCGAGGCGTGAGTCGCCATCTGGCTGGGCAGGTCGAGCGGAGCGAGAACCTTCACTCCGCCCTCGACCACGGTCTCGCCGGGCTTGGACAGCTCGCAGTTCCCGCCGGAGTCACCGGCGAGATCGACGATCACCGAGCCCGGCGACATCCCGCGCACCGCGTCGGCGGTGATCAGAAGCGGCGCCGGCCGGCCGGGTATCTGGGCCGTGGTGATGATCACGTCCTGGCGCTTGGCCGCCTCCGCGAGCGACTCGCGAACCTGCTCGTTCTCCTCCTCGGTCAGCGGTCGCGCGTAGCCGCCCTCGGCCTCCGCATCCGGGATGAAGTCGAGCTCCAGTGGCCGGCCGCCCAGGCTCGCGATCTGCTCCCAGGCCGCGCGGCGGATGTCGAACCCGGTGATCACGGCACCCAGTCGCTTGGCGGTCGCGATCGCCTGGAGGCCGGCCACGCCCGCCCCCAGCACCATCACCTTCGCTGGCGCCACGGTGCCCGCGGCGGTGGTCATCATGCCGAAGAAGCGACCGGCCTCGCGCGCTGCGAGCAGGGTGGCGGCGTAGCCGGCGACGTTCGCCTGCGAGGAGAGCGCATCCATCGCCTGCGCGCGAGTGATCCGCGGGATCGCCTCCATCGCGAAGCTGGTCACCCCCGCCTCCGCCAGCGCCCGGTTGGTCTCCGGGGAGGTGAGCGGGGCAAGATGGCCGATCAGGACCTGCCCCGAGCGAAGCCGGGCGATCTCCTCGGTGGTGGGCAGCGCGACTTTGACCACCACGTCGGAACCCCACGCGTCGCCGCCCGACCCGACGTTCGCGCCGGCCTCCGAATACTCGGCATCGGGATGGCCGGATCCCTCCCCGGCGCCGGACTCGACCGCGACCTCGACCTCCTTGCCGCGCAGCGAGCGGACGGCGTCCGGGATCAGCGCCACGCGGCGCTCGCCCTCCCGGGATTCTTTGGGCACGCCTACCTTCAAGGCCGCGAGAGAGTATTCAACCGGAGCTTGAGCCGCGTGGACTCAGGCGGGCGCCGCGACGCCGGCCAGCTCGGCCAGGCGCTCGAGGGTGTGCCGGCGCTGCTCGGGCTCGGGGCTGATCGGCGAGGCGATCAGGCGGTCCACCCCGGCTGACCTGTAGCTGTCCAGTCGCGCCGCGACCTCCTCTTCGCTGCCGATCAGCGCGGTCGCGCCAACGAGCTCATCCGGGATCGCGGCGTAGGCCTCCTCGCGCTTGCCGTCGAGGTAGAGCGACTGGACCTCGTCGGCGACCTCCCCGAAGCCGAAGCGATGCGTGAGGTCGACGTAGAAGTTGGTCTTGCGGCTGCCCATGCCGCCCAGGTAGAGGAGCAGGCCAGCCTTGACGACCGTCCGAGCCGCCTCGAGGTCGCCGTCGATCGCCACCTGCACGGTTGGCGAGACCTCGAGCTCGGAGCGCTGGCGCCCGCCCTTCGCCAGCCCGGCCTCGAGGTGCTCGCCCCAGGTCGACTGGAAGGCGTCCGGCGAGGAGAAGATGGGGATCCAGCCGTCGCAGATCTCCGCAGCCATCTCCACCGACTTGCGGCCGATGGCGCCGACGAAGATCGGGATCCGGTTGCGGACCGGGTGGAAGTTGAGCTTCAGCGCCTTGCCCTCGCCGCCGGGAAGCGGCAGCTTGAAGTGCTGACCCTCGTACTCCAGCCTGCCCTCCCGGGCGACGATCTGGCGGACGATCTCGATGTACTCCCGAGTGCGGCCCCAGGGCTTGGCGTATGGGACCCCGTACCAGCCCTCGGAGACCTGCGGCCCGGAGGGGCCGAAGCCGAAGATGAACCGCCCGCCAGACAGCGCGTCGATCGTGCAACCGGCCATGGCGGCAGCCGCCGGCGCCCTGGCCGGCACCTGCATGATCGCCCCACCGAGCTGGATCGTCTCGGTCTGCGGGGCGAGCCAGGCGAGCACGCTGACCACGTCGGAGCCGTACGACTCCGCCACCCAGACCGAGTCGAAGCCGGCGCGCTCGGCTGCGTGGACGGCCTCGACGGCCTCCTCGCCCTGGGGCCCGATGCCCCAGTAGCCCAGATTCAGCCCCAGCTTCAGCGCGCTACTCCACGTAGCCCGACGACACCAGGTAGTCGCGGGCGACGTCGGCCGGCTTCTCCTTGTCAATCTCGACCCGCGCGTTGAGCTCCTGCATCACCTGCAACGTCAGGTTCTGCTGGACCTGCTCGATCACCTCGCCGAAATCGGGCCCAGCCTCGTCCACGGTCTGCTGCCGGGCGATGAACAGCGGGTTCGCCGCCGGGAAGAGGCCCTGGTCGTCCTTCAGGATCGTGTACTTGTCGGGTTCCGTGAAGAGCAGAGCGTCGCTCGTGAACAGGATCGAGAGGTCGGCCTGGTCCTTGTCGAGCACCGGGTAGCGCAACGCGATGTCGACCGGGGTGAACGACTTGAACTGGAGGCCGTAGCCTTCCTCGAGCCCCACCAGGCAGTCGGGACGCTGGCGGCACTCCGGTGAGCCGTAGAGCGTCAGGTCCTGCGACTGGCCCTCGAGGTCCGAGACGTTTTCCAGCCCGAGCTCGTCGGCGGTCGAGGTAAGCGTGCCGACGGCGTTGGCGCTGTTGTACGGGGCCGGTGGGTAGGAGACGAGGTCCTCGCCGGCGAAGTCCGCCTTCGAGGCCTCATACGCCTCCTGAGCGTCGGCGGGGACGTCCTCCGGCTTGGTGTCGAAGAACGAGGTCAGGGCGGTCGAGGTGTACTCGGGATAACCGTCGATCTCGTCGGCCTTCAGCGCCTTCAGCGCGATCGTCTCGTCGCCCAGGTTGAGGTCGGTGCTGACGTCGTAACCCGCGGCCTCGAGTCCCTGCGCGTAGATCTCGCCCAGGATGTACTGCTCAGCGAAGTTCTTCGACCCGACAGTGATCTGCACGCCGGAGTTGTCGGGGTTCGACTCGATCAGCCCGCCCCCGCCGTTGGTCGGCGTCTCGTCGTCGTCGCCGCACGCCACGATGCCGACGGACAGGACTGCGGCGGCGAGCAGCGCGAACAGCGCTCGCAACGGGATCTTGGCGCTCATCGAGGGTCCTCCCTCCGTTTGCTGGACATTCCCCGCCCCGCGGGGTCGCGGGAATCCTATGCGCCCGCGCCCGCTCGCTGCAGCGCGAGGCCCCGCGGCGTGAGGAGCCGCTGAACCGCGGCGAGCACCAGCTCGACGGCGACAACGAGCACGGCGACGAGGATCGCCCCGGCCAGCACGCCCTCGCTGCCGTAGACGCTGGAACTGATGATGAAGTCGCCGAGCGTCAGCTGGCCGGCAATGGGGCCGAGCGTCGCCGTAGCGATGATGTTGATCGCCGCCGTGCGCACGCCGGTCATGATCGTGGGCATGGCGAGCGGCAGTTCCACCTTTCGCAACACCTGCGACGCGCTCAACCCCATGCCTCGGGCAGCCTCGACCGCCCCCCGGTCGACCTGGCGGATGCCGACGAAGGCGTTGGTGAGGATCGGCGGGATCCCGAGCACCATCAGAGCGATCGTCAGGTTGACCAGGCCGACGCCGACGAACGCGACCATGAAGGCGATCAGGGCGAGCTCCGGAACCGCCCGTCCGGCGTTGCCGATCGCGATCGCCAGGAACTCCCCCTTGCCACGGTGGCCGAGCACCACCCCGATCGGAAGCGCGAGCACAAGCGAAACCGCGAGCGCCAGGACGCTGACCTCGATGTGCCTCCACATCAGGTCCCACACCTGGTCGAGGCCCCCAACCTGGGTACCCCCTGACCCCGACTCCAACTCCGACTGGCGCTGCTGGAAGATGAACTCGATCGCGCCCGAGAACGAGTCGAGGACGGATGACAGTGGGACGGCCAGGCTGAGCGCTGCCGCGATCACACCGGCCTCACCCTCCGCCACGGCGAGATCAGGCGCTGCACGCCGACCAGCAGGGCGTCGAAGCCGATCGCCATTCCGATCGCAATCCCGCCGCAGATGATGATGCCGGTCTTGAAGGTGAGGTTGGCGAAGATCTCGGCTCCCAGGCCGCCCGCCCCGGCGAAGACCGCCAGCGTCGCAATCGCCACCGTCGACACGGTCGCGATGCGCAGCCCGGCGATGATCTCGGGCAGCGCGAGCGGCAGCTCCACCCCCCAAAGGAGCTGGCGAGGAGTCATGCCCATGCCCCGGCCGGAGTCCCTCGCCTCGGCGGGGACGTTGGCGAGGCCGGCGACCGCGTTCCGATAGATGATCTGGAGCGTGTAGGCGGTGAGGGCGATGATCGCTGTGTCGGTGCCCCGACCGGTCACCGGGAGCAGGAGCACGAAGAAGGCGATGCTGGGCACGGTGTAGAGGACCCCGGTGAGGCCCGTGATCGCGGGCGTAAGCCAGCGGCGGCGGTGGGAGACGAGCGCCAGGCCGAGCGCGATCACGAACCCGAGCGCGACCGAGACCGAGACGAGCACCAGGTGTTGGAGCGTCGGAGTGAGGTAGCGGTCGACGAGGTTGTCGGCGGCCCACTCGAAGCAGAAGGCTCCGTTTCGCTGCACGCAATCCGGATTGCTGCGGTCCCGGAAGAAGTCCTCCCCCAGCTCCGACTGCGCCAGCGTCAGGGCGCCGCCCAGCTCGACCGCGAGGTACGAGATCACCCCAAGGCCCTTTCCGCGGCCGGATGCTCCTCGTGGAGCGCGTCCGGCGAGGTCAGGAACTCGGAGATGATCTCCACGGACAGCACCCCGGCGATCCGGCCCTCGCCGTCGACGACCGGCGCGTAGCGGGTCTCGGCCTGGAGCAGGTCCGAGAGCGCGTCGCGCATCACGTCGTCGCGCTCGAGCACGGGCTCCGGGCTGGTGTCGGGCCGTTGGGGAACGGTCTCGGCTCGCAGATCGGCGTCGGAGAGCCAGCCCAGCGGGCGGCGCTCGCCGTCGATCACCAGCGCATGGGGGACCTCGGCGCCGGCCAGCTTGGAGCGGACCTCCGAGGTGGCCTGTCCCGGGAAGGCCAGGGGCGCCTCCCAGAGGTCGATGTCGCCGACCCGCATCAGCGCCAGGCGCTTGAGGGCTCGGTCGGCCCCGACGAAGTCCTCGACGAAGCCGTCGGCGGGCGCCATCAGCAGCTCGGCGGGGGTCGCGTACTGAGCCAGGTGCCCACCCTCGCGGAGCACGGCGACCCGGTCGCCCATCTTGATCGCCTCGTCGATGTCGTGGGTGACGAACAAGATCGTCTTTCGCACCTCGGCCTGGAGGCGAAGGAACTCGTTCTGGAGCCGCTCGCGGTTGATCGGGTCGACCGCTCCGAAGGGCTCGTCCATCAGCATCACGCCGGGATTGGCGGCCAGCGCCCGGGCCACGCCGACGCGCTGCTGCTGGCCGCCCGAGAGCTGGGCCGGGAAGCGCTCGCGCAAAGCCGGGTCGATCCGGACCAGCTCGAGCAGCTCCTCGACGCGAGCCTCCACGCGCTCGCGCTCCCAACCCAGAAGGCGCGGCACGGTGGCGATGTTGTCGGCCACGGTCCGGTGCGGAAAGAGCCCGATCTGCTGGATCACGTAGCCGATCTCGCGGCGCAGCTCGGCGGGCGAGCGCTCGCGAACCGAGCGGCCCCCGACCAGGATCTCGCCCTCGGTGATCTCGACCATCCGGTTGACCATCCGCATGGCGGTCGTCTTGCCGGATCCCGAGGGCCCGACCAGGACGCAGATCTCTCCTCCGCCCACCTCGAGGTCGAGCTCCGCCACGGCCGGCGCGTCGGCGCCTGGATAGCGCTTCGTCACCCGCCGGAAGGCGACCGAGGGGGCCTCGGCGGGCCCGTCGAGGCTGTCGGTGGCCTCCGCGGACACTGGCTCGCGGCGATCCTAGTGGGTCGCCGGGGGAACGCTGCGCCTGAGACAGCCCCCCACCCGTGAGCCGGCTCCGGTATAGATGGACGCGGATGAGCGAGCAGGCGCACCCGCGCGGGCTGAGCAGCGCCGAGGCGGCGAGGCGGCTGCACGATCTGGGGCCGCCGGAGCCGCCAAGCAGCCGGTCGGTGGCAAGCATCGTCGCCGGCAACGTCTTCACCCTCTTCAACGCCATCCTGGGCGCCTTCTTCATCCTGCTGTTGGCCCTGGGGCTGTTCGCGGACGCCCTCTTCGGGCTGATCGCGGTGGTCAACTCGGCGATCGGGATCCGCCAGGAGCTGAAGGCCAAGGAGACGCTCGACCAGCTCGCGCTCCTGGTGGCGCCCAGGGCGAAGGCGGTCCGCGACGGCCAGCTGATCGAGCTGCGCGCCGAGGAGGTCGTGCCCGGCGACGTGGTCCGAGTCGAGCCCGGCGACCAGCTGGTCGCCGACGGAGTCGTGGCCGCGACGCGGGGGCTGACGATCGACGAGTCGATCCTGACCGGCGAGTCCGACGGGGTTCGCAAGCACGACGGCGACCGGGTGCTGTCGGGCGCCTTCTGCCTGGCCGGCTCCGGCTACTACGAGGTCGACGCGGTGCGCGAGGACAGCCATGCCGAGCAGGTCGCGGGCGAGGCGAGGGCCTTCCGGCACCCGCCATCGCCGCTCCAGCTCGAGGTCAACCGCGTCCTGAGCGCGACCACGATCGTGATGGTGCCGCTGGCCGTGCTCCTGCTGCTCGCCTTCTCGGTTCGCAGCGTCGAGCTCCAGGAGGCCGCGCAGACCGCGGCAGCCGGCCTGGTGACGCTGATCCCCGAAGGCTTGGTTCTGCTGATGAGCATCACCCTGGCGGTGGCGGCCGTCCGCCTGGCGCGGATGGACACGCTCGTCCAGCAGATAGCGGCGACCGAGGCGCTGGCCGCCGTCGACACGATCTGCGTCGACAAGACCGGGACGCTCACCGACGGCACCCTCGACCTGGTCTCGGTCGAGGTGGCGGACAAGACCCAGCCGGCCGTGGCCCACGAGGCCCTGGGCCGCTTCGCCCACTCGGCCGGGGAGCGGAATCGGACCCTCCAGACGATCGCCGAGCGCTACCCGGGCAAGCCGGAGACTGTCGTCGCCGAGGTGCCCTTCTCCTCGGTGTGGAAGTGGAGCGGCATCACCCTCGACGGACGGGGATCGACCCGCAGCTACGTGATGGGGGCGCCCGATGTGCTCGCCCAGGCCGGAGCGCTCGAGTTGACGCCCAGGCTCGAGCGCACCCTCGAGGAGCACACGGCCGCCGGGCGGCGCGTGGTCGCCTTCGGCGAGGCGTCGGCGGCCCTGCCGGCCGACCCTGGCAGCCAGCCTCCGCCGCGGCTCGAGCCGCGAGCCCTGGTGGTGTTGGAGGAGCAGCTACGCCCCGACGCCGCGGAGACGATCGAGTTCATGCGCCGCCAGCAGGTGGACCTGAAGCTGATCTCCGGCGACGCCCGGCAGACGGTCACCGCGGTCGCGCACGCGGTGGGCGTTCCGGGGGACGCCGGCGTGATCGAGGGGCCCGAGCTGCCCGACGACAGGGCCGGGATCGCCCTCGCGGCGGAGCGAAACACGATCTTCTGCCGGATCACGCCGGAGCAGAAGAAGGCATTGGTGGGGGCGCTCGGCGACCGAGGGCGCTTCACGGCGATGATCGGCGACGGCGTCAACGACGTCCCGGCGCTGAAGCAGGCGAGGCTCGCGGTGGCGATGGGGTCCGGAAGCCAGATCACCAAGGGGATCGCCGACATCGTCCTGATGCGCGACCAGTTCTCGATGCTGCCGCGCGCGGTCGCCGAGGGGCGGCGGATCGCCCGTAACATCCACCGCCTCGCGCGCCTGTATGCGACCAAGAGCGTCTATGCCGGGGTCCTGATCCTGTTCACGGCGATCTTCGGCGGCGCCTTCCCCTTCCTCCCCCGGCAGCTCACGATCGCCGCCACGTTGACGATCGGGATCCCGTCCTTCGTCCTCGCGCTGGCGCCGAGCGAGGGCCCCCTGTACCGGGGCCGGCTGCTGCGGGCCCTGGCCGCCTTCGCGGTGCCGGCGGGGCTCGGGATCGCCGCCGGCTCGCTGCTCTCCTTCTTCATGGTCGACGAGATCTTCGGCGGCTCGCTGGCGGAGGGCCGCACGGCCGCCACCACCACCCTGATCGTTCTCGGGCTCTGCTTCATCCTCCTGCTCGAGCGCGGCCCGGGCCGCGAGCACATCACGATCCAGAGCTACATGCTGGCGATGGTCGCCGGGCTCGGGGCCCTGTACGCGCTCGCCCTGGCCGCCGGGCCGGTGCGCGAGTTCTTCGACCTCGAGCTGCTGTCGGCGGGGCAGTGGTTCCTGAGCCTGCTCTCGGTCGCGGTCGGGCTGGTGCTGGCGGCGATCGCCTGGCGGCTCCCCTACATCCAGGCGCTCGATGCGCCGGCCGAGGAGCCGGCCGACGAGACTGCTCCCGGCGAGGCCGGCGAGCCAGCCGTCCCAGGGGCTCGCCTGGGGTGATGACCTCCACCCCTATTGGCCCCTCTCACAACGAGGGGCGGCCTGATGTCGCCTCTCGCAACGCAGTTCTCGCGAGATACTGGGGCCGTCGAGATCGTGCGCCAGCTACCTCCAGTGTGGGATTCACCGGAATATGTCCGGTGAATCGCACAGTCGACCCGAACGCCGCGACCCGTGAAATGGCCGAGGTGATGCCTAATTTCTGAGCAGAACGTCGAGATCGTCAGGGAGTTCACCGCGCTGTTCGAGGCGGGGGATCGGGATTCGTGGCGCAACTACTTCCACCCCGACGTGATCTGGGACACGTCCGCAAGCCAGATGCTGATGTCCGGGGTGTACCGGGGACATGAGGGCGTGGAGCGGTTCTTCGCGGATTGGCTCGCCGTCTGGGAGGACTACACCGTCGAAAACCGCGAGTACATCGATGCGGGCGAGTCGGTGGTTTTGGTCTTCCGCCAGCACGGGCGCGGCAGAGGCAGCGGCGTCCCGACCGAGCGGGACTTCTTCAGCGTGTATGACCTACGACAAGGCAAGGTCACCCGTTTCCGCCTGTACGAATCGCGAGCGGCCGCCCTCGAGGCCGCCGGGCTGCCCCCCGCCGGACCGGGGGCCTGATCGCAGTGGCGGCCGAGCCCGGCCAAGCGCCGCCTGACCCCGCGGCGTCGGGCCGGCGGCGGACCAAGATCGTCGCCACGATCGGGCCCGCCACGCGCTCCGTCGAGCGAATGGTGGAGCTGATCCGGGCGGGCGCCGACGTCTTCAGGCTCAACTTCTCGCACGGCAGTCGCGAGGAGCACGCCGCCAACGTGGCCATGGCGCGCGAGGCTTCGCAGCTGGCCGGCCAGGAGGTCGGCCTGCTCGGCGACCTGCCGGGCCCGAAGCTGCGAATCGACGAGGTCGAGGGGGGCGTGGTCGAGCTCCAGGCGGGCTCGGAGCTGACGCTGACCACCGGAGAGGAGATCGGCGACGCCGGCCAGTTGCCGGTCTCGTGGGAGGGGCTGCCGGCCGCTGTCTCCGAGGGCGACGAGGTCTACCTCGCCGACGGCCGCGTGCGGCTGCGCGTGCTCGGGGCGAAGTCCGGGTCGGTTCGTTGCGAGGTCGAGGTCGGGGGCGCGGTGGCCTCTCACCAGGGACTGAACATGCCAGGGACCGAGATGCCCCTGCCGTCCGCCAGCCGCACCGACCTCGACTGGGTCGACTTCGCGGTTCAGCAGGGCATCGACCTGCTCGCCGTGTCCTTCGTCCGCCGGGCGGAGGACCTGGAGCCCGTCGAGGACCGTGTTCGCTCCGGCGGAGCCGACATCCCGTTGATCGCGAAGATCGAGAAGCCGCAGGCGGCCGAGAACGCCGAGTCGATCATTCGGGCAGCGTTGAGCGGGATCATGGTGGCCCGCGGCGACCTGGGGATCGAGATCGCGATCGAGCGCGTGCCGGTGGTCCAGAGGCAGCTCCTGGCGCTGGCGGGGCGCCACTCGCGGCCATCGATCACCGCGACCCAGATGCTGGCCTCGATGGTGGCCTCGCCCCGGCCAACCCGAGCCGAGGTCTCAGACGTGGCCGCCGCGATCTATCAGGGAACGGACGCGGTGATGCTGTCGGAGGAGACAGCCGTCGGCGAGTATCCCGTGGAGTCGGTGCGAGTCATGGACCGGATCGCCCGCGAAGCCGAGCCGGACCTCCCGTACGGCGACTGGCTGTTCAACCGCACCGCATCCGACGCCTCAGACGTCGCCGGCTCCGTCGCCCGAGGGGTTGTGGGCTCGACCTACACGCTGGGGCTGGCCGCCGTGGTGGTCCCGACTCGAAGCGGCCGCACCGCGCGGCTGGTCTCGGCGCACCGGCCGAGCGTTCCGGTGCTGGCCGTCTCGCCGCGGATCGAGACCGTGCGCCGGCTCCAGCTCCTGTTCGGCGTCAGCTGCGTCCTCGCCGAGGACTGGACGAGCCTCCGGACCCTGCTGGACGAATGCGCCCGGCTGGCCAGGGAGCAGGGGGTCGCCCTGAGCGGCGACCTGATCGGGATCACGGCCGGGCTGCCCGGGCAGGAGCTCGGCACCAACATGTTCGAGGTCCACCGGGTTCCGTAGCTGGTGGGGCCTCCCCGCTACGGCGCGATCACGAACTGGGTGACCAGCAGGTTCGCGACCAGGCGCTCGCCACAGTGGACGCGGACCTCGACCACGTGAGTGGTGCGTCCGGTATGGAGGTGCTCGGCGGTGGCGATCAGCTCGTCGCCCGGGCGGCCGGCGGCGAACACGTTCAGCTTCATCTCGACGGTGGTGAAGTCGTGACCAGGCGGCAGGTGACGGAAGGTCTGCCAGGCCGCGACCGAGTCGGCTAGCGCCACCCAAGCGCCGCCGTGAACGAGCCCGCCCGGGTGCAGGTGGCGCCGGTCGACGACGATTCGCCCGGTAGTGCGCTCGTCGCCGACCTCGAGCGGCTCCACTCCCAGGTCGGCGGGGAAGCTGTCCGCGACCCGCGCGCGCAGCGCTTCCGCTGTGACCTCTGGGTTGCCCTGCGGCATGGCGGCGGAGCGTACCTGCGGCTATCCCTTGAAGGTGGAGCGGCCGGCGTCGCCGAAGGGCTCATCCCGCTCGCGGACCGCCTCGCCCCACCCCGCCTCGGCCGCCCGGCGCTGGAACTCGTAGCCCTCCGGCGTGTGGCGGGCGACGCCGTCGAAGAAGGTGCCAAGGACTTGCGTTGCGTGCAGACCCTGCGCATAGACCGCCTGGTTGACGAGCAGCTTGTGCATCACGAGCTGGTTCACGGGCACCCGCGCCACCCGGCTCAGCAGCGCCTCGAAGCGGCTGTCGAGGCGATCCGCGGGCGCCGCCTCCGTGGCAAGCCCCCACTCGGCGGCCTCCGTGCCGGAGATCGAGTCGCCGGTCAGGAGCAGCCGCTTCGCCCTCGCCGGCCCAATCCGCCAGGACCAGAGCGCCGTCGTCGGCACACCCCACACCCGCGCAGGCGGGTAGCCGACCTTCGCCTCGTCCTCGACCACCAGCAGGTCCGAGCACAGCGCCATGTCGGTGCCGCCGGCGACGCAGAAGCCGTGCACCTTGCACAGCACCGGCTTCTCGGAGTGGAACAGGCTCATGAAGCCGCGGACGTTCCGCGACATCATCTGGAAGTCCACGACCGGGTCCCAGACGCGATCCGGGTCGTGGTTCGCCCCCTGAACGGCAGGGTCCAACGCCGAGCCCTGGGGCGCGTGGTCGGCCCCGAACCCCTCCCTCATGGCTTCAGCCGAGGCGACCAGGTCGTAGCCGCCGCAGAAGCCAGAGCCATTCCCGGACAGCGCCAGCACGTGCACCTGCGGATCGAGGTTGGCCCGCTCGACGCAGGCGGCCAGCTCGCGCGGCATCTCGAGCGTGATCCCGTTGCCGCGCTCCGGCCGGTCCAGCGTGATGCGGGCCACCCGCCCGTCGCGCTCGTAGGTCATCGTCTTGAGCGTCTCCATGCGGCTCCTCTCGGTCGAATGCGGCACGATCCTTGCACCCGTGGCAACCAAAGGCCAGCACACCACCATCGAGGCAGCCGGGCACGAGGTGCGGCTGTCGAACCCGGACAAGGTCTTCTTCCCCCAGGCGGGCCACACCAAGCTCGACCTCGCCAACTACTACGTCGAGGCCGCTGACGCGGCCCTGGTGCACCTGCGCGAGCGGCCGACGACGCTGAAGCGATTCGTCGACGGGGCGGGCGGCGAGTTCTTCTTCCAGAAGCGGGTGCCGAAGGGGGCGCCGGAGTGGCTTCAGTCCGCCACCGTCCACTTCCCAAGCGGCCGCAGCGCCCGCGAGCTTTGCGCCAATGACGCCGCCCATCTGGTCTGGGCGGTGAATCTCGGGGTGATCGACTTCAACCCCTGGCCAGTGCGCCGCTCCGACCTCGACCACCCGGACGAGCTGCGCGTCGACCTCGACCCGACGCCGGAGGCCTCGTGGGACGACGTCCGCAGGGTGGCGATGGTCGTTCGGGAGGTCCTCGTCGAGCACGACCTGGAGGGCTTCCCCAAGACCTCCGGCTCGCGCGGCATCCACGTCAACGTCCGGGTGCAGCCCGAGCAGGACTTCACGGAAGTGCGGCGGGCGGCGCTCGCCCTGGCCCGCGAGGTCGAGCGCCGGGTCCCGAAGCTGGCGACCAGCAAGTGGTGGAAGGAGGAGCGCCACGGGGTCTTCGTCGACTACAACCAGAACGCCCGCGACCGCACCGTGGCCTCCGCCTACTCCGTGCGTCCGGTGGCCGACGCCCGCGTCTCCTGCCCGCTCGAGTGGGACGAGGTGTCCGACGTCGATCCGGCCGAGCTTCGGCTCGACACCGTCCCGGCGCGGCTGAAGGACGTCGGCGACCCCTCGGCCGAGATCGACCGGCACGCCGGCTCACTCGAAAGCCTGCTCGAGCTCGCGGCGCGCGACGAGGCCGGGGGCCTCGGCGACGCGCCCTGGCCGCCGCACTTCGCCAAGCAGCAGGGCGAGCCGAAGCGGGTGCAGCCAAGCCGCGCGAAGAAACGCTAGGCGCGCCCGGGCTACTGCTCGAGCTGGTCGAACCTGCAGGCCTTGGGCCGCTTGTCGTCGCGCCAGCGCAGGACCTTGGTGCCGTGGCGGATGCGGCCGTCGCTGACGTGGTCGAACGAGACCTCGACCACGAGCTCGGGACGCAGCTCGATCCACTCCAGGTCGCGGTCGTGCGACCAACGGCTCGGGTCGCCTGAGCCCCGCTCGCCGGTCTCGTACGGCGCCAGCTTGGCGACCAGCTCGCGCTTCTCCTTGGCCCGGAAGCCCGACGTGTGGCCCACGACCCGCAGCTTGCCGCGCTCGTACAGGCCGAGGATCAAGGAGCCCACGGTGCCCTGTTCCTTCCCCGGTCGCCAACCGACGACCACGCAGTCCGCGGTTCGCGCCCGCTTCACCTTCACCATCCCCTTGCGCTCGCCGGGGCGGTAGGGGGCATCGAGCTCCTTGGCGATCACGCCCTCGCCCGACTCGAGCCAGGGAGCGGCCTTGGCGGGACTGCCCGCCAGCGGCGTCAGCTCGATCGAGCCGGCGGTGTTCTTCTTTCGCCCTCCGAGGCCGGCGACCATCGACTCAAGCCGCTCGCGCCGCTCCGCGAACGGACGAGTCAGAAGCTTTTCCTTCCCCTCGGCGAGGAGGTCGAAGGCCCGGAACAGCGCCGGCGTTTCTGCAGCGAGCATCCGCACACGCGACTCCGCCGGGTGCAGGCGGTTCTGGAGCGCGTCGAACACCTCCCGGCCCTCGGCGTCGAGGATCACCAGCTCGCCGTCCAGCACGTAGCGGCCGGGCGGGAACACGAGCTCCGGGAAGTAGCGAAGCAGCGGCTTCCCCGTGCGCGACTGAAGGTAGACGTCCTCGCCGTCGACGAAGGCGAGCACCCGAAAGCCATCGAACTTCGGCTCGTACACCCACTCCTCACCCGCCGGCATCTCCTTTCGGGAGAGCGCCAGCTGGGGCTGCACGGGCGGCTTCAGGGGCAGGGCCACGAGGGCGATGCTACGCCGGATGCGTGCCCGGATAGCGTCCCGCGGGTGACTGTGGGAGCCCGGGCGCCGGCAGAGCCGCCGCGCGAATGCGACGTGGTCGTGGTCGGCGCGGGGATCGTCGGCCTGGCCACAGCAAGGGAGCTGGCCCTGCGCCACGACGACCTGCGGGTTGTCGTGCTGGAGCGCGAGTCAAGGATCGCGGCGCACCAGAGCGGCAGGACCAGCGGCGTGATCCACGCGGGGATCTACTACCGGCCCGGCTCCCTGAAGGCCCGGCTGTGCGTGGCCGGCGCCCGCGCCCTCTACTCCTACTGCGAGGAACACGGGATCCCGACGGTGAAAAGCGGCAAGGTGATCGTCGCCGCCGGCGAGGACGAGGTGGCTGCGCTCGACGAGCTGGAGCGCAGGGGGAGGGAGAACGAGGTCCCTGGGCTGCGCCGGATCGGCCCCGACGAGCTGCGCGAGATCGAGCCGCACGCGACCGGGATCGCGGCGCTCCACTCCCCCGCGACCGGCGTGGTCGACTTCACCCGGGTGGCGGCCAGCTTCGCCGCCGAGCTGGAGCGGCGGGATGGGCGCGTCGTCACGGGGTGCGTCGCCGGGTCGATCTCACCCGACGACGCCTCGATTGCGATCGCCCACCCGACCGGCAAGATCAAGGCCGCTGCGGCGATCTGCTGCGCGGGCGCCTGGTCGGACCGCCTCGCGGCGGCCTGCGGCGCCCCGGCCGAGCCGCGCATAGTCCCCTTCCGGGGCGCCTACCTGCGGCTGCGCCCGGAGCGCCGCGAGCTGGTGCGGGGCAGCATCTATCCGGTCCCCGACCCCGATCTTCCCTTTCTCGGCATGCACTTGACGCGGCGAATCGACGGCGAAGTGCTCCTCGGCCCCTCGGCGCTCCTGGTCGGCGCCCGCGACGCCTACCGCCTCGAGCGCGTCAGGCCCCGCGACCTCGCCGACACGCTCACCTGGCCCGGCACCTGGCGGCTGCTTCGCGATCACTGGCGCACCGCCGCGGGCGAGCTCGGCCCGGCCGCCAGCCGCAAGGCGTTCGTCGGCGAGCTACGGCGCTTCGTCCCCGAGCTGCGGGCGGCCGACGTGCGTCCCGGGCCGGCCGGGGTTCGCGCCCAGGCCGTCGCCCGCGACGGCTCGCTGGTCGACGATTTCGTCGTTCATCGCACCGAGCGAGCGGTGCACGTTCGCAACGCCCCCTCCCCCGCGGCCACCTCCTCGCTCGCGCTCGCGCGCCTGATCGCGGACGAGGCCGAGAGGCTGCTCCAGTAGCTGGCCAAGGTTCGTGCACTTGTACGTGCTGTAGACGTAAAAGGCCACGAGCACGAGGATGGCGCGACCTCGGGTACCCTCGCGTTGATGGAGGCCGCGACCGAGGCAAGGGTCGAGCAAGCGCGGACAGGGCAACCGTGCTCCTCATTCGCGAAGTCGCTGTTCCTGGGCGAGATCCACGAGGACCTGGTGTTTCCGTGGCCGCAGCCCGACCCCGACGAGCAGGAGCACGTGCGGGCGCTGATCGCGGCGGCCGACGAGCTCGGCTCCCGGCTCGACCCGCGCAAGATCGAGGAGGACCGCTGGATCGGCGACGACGTGATCCGCGAGCTCGGCGAGCGTGGCCTGTGCGGCCTCTACGTCCCGGAGCGCTACGGCGGCCAGGGCCTCTCGCAGACCGGCTACGCGCGCGTGTTCGAGGCCTTCGCACGAATCGACGCCACGCTTTCGATCGTGCTCGGCGTGCACCAGTCGATCGGCTTCAAGGGCATCCACCTGTTCGGCACGGAGGAGCAGAAGGAGCGCTTCCTCCCCGACCTGGCCGCCGGGCGCAAGCTGGCCGGCTTCGCGCTCACCGAGCCGAACGCCGGCTCGGACGCCTACCAGATCTCGAGTCGCGCGGTCCAGCAAGCCGACGGCTCCTGGGTGCTGAACGGGGAAAAGCGCTTCATCGGCAACGGAGGCACCGGCTCGGTGTTCACGACCTTCGCCCGCTGCGAGGTGGACGGCAAGGACCGCCACATCGCGCTGATCGTCGAAAAGGGGATGAAGGGCTTCGAGGTGGGCGAGCGCTACGACACCATGGGGCTACGGGGCAACGACCTGCGGCGCCTTCGCTTCCAGGACGTGCGGGTGCCGCCCGAGAACGTGCTCGGCGAGCCCGGCGAGGGCTTCCACATCGCGATGGAGATCCTCAACAACGGTCGCATCGGGCTCGGGACGGGCTCGGTGGGAGCCGCCAAGTGGCTGCTCGACAAGGCGATCGACCACGTCACCGATCGCCACCAGTTCGGCCAGCCGCTGGCCGACTTCGAGCTGGTCCAGGACAAGATCGGCTGGATGGTCTCGAACCTGTTCGGGCTGGAGGCGATGTGCTACCTCACCTGCGGCCTGGTCGACGCCGGCGTGCCCGACTACTCGCTGGAATCGGCGATCTGCAAGGTCTCCGGGACAGAGTTCTTGTGGTACGCCGCCAACCGCACCCTTCAGCTGAAGGGGGGCGAGGGCTACCTGCGCACCGAGCCGTTCGAGAAGGTGCTGCGCGACATCCGCATCTTCCCGATCTTCGAGGGCGCCAACGACGTGCTGCGGGCGTTTGTCGCGCTCTCCGGCCTGAAGCCGCTGGGCGAGAAGCTCTCGGGCCTCGGCGAGGTCGGCCTCTCGGATCCGATCGGCTCGATCGGAGTCCTGATCGAGTACTTCGGCGGCCGGATCCAGCGCGAGGTGCGCCCGGATCGGATCACCAAGGCACACCCCGAGCTGGAGCGACACGCCGACGCCGTCTCCGATCAGGTCAAGGAGCTTCGCGAGGTCTCCGAGTCACTGCTTCGCAAGCACAAGCGGGAGATCGTCAGCCGCCAGTTCGCCCAGAAGCGCCTCGCCGACTCGATCGCCGACATCTACGCCCAGGTCGCCGTGCTCTCCAGGGTGACCTCGATCTTCGCCGAGCATGGCGTGGAGCCCTCGGGCCAGGAGCGCTACATAGCGGAGACGTTCTGCACCCGCGCCGCGCGTCGCGTGCGCTCCCGGTTCGACCAGCTCGAACGCAACGACGACGAGCGGATCTCGGCGATCGCCAAGCTCGCCTACAGGCGCGGCGAGTACGGCTACGCCCTGTTCAACGACTAGCAGGCCGTCAAGCAAGCTCGTCCGGGTCGAGTTGCGATCCCATATGAATCGCAACTCGACCGGGGCAGGGGCTGCAGCTGGCGTGGGGGCTATTTGAGGCCGAGGGCGCGGCGGAGCCCCGCCTCTCCCATCCCCTCGACCCGGACGAGCTTGTCGCGCGATCGAGCGCCACGCACGATGCTCACCCTGCCCTTCGCCACCCCCGCGCGCTTAGCGATCAGCTTCACCAGCCCGGCGTTGGCCCTGCCCTCGAGCGGCGGCTCGGTGATCCGAACGAGCACTGCTCCGGCGCGCTCTCCGACGATCTCCTCGCGCCCCGCACGCGGCTGGAGCCGGACCCGGATCTCCGCCCCGGTCAGCGATCCGCCTCGAAGCTCTCGGCGGCGCGTTTCAGCACGTCGCGCAACATCCGCTGGTCCTCCCGCGACAGGGAGGCGATCGGCGGCGGCGCCTCTGACAGGCGCTCCTCGAGCTCGGCGCGGAGCGCCCGCCCCTTTTCCGTCAAGACGAGGAGCTTCACCCGTCGATCGTGTTCGGCGGCCTGACGCTCGACCAGCCCGCGCTCCTCGAGTCGGTCGGTGATCCAGGTGACGTTGGAGCTGTCGCAGGCGAGCTGCTTGGCAAGCTCGCCCATCGGCTTCGGCTCGTCCAGGGTCTGGAGCGCAATCCAATGGGGCGGCACGAGGTCGTACTCGCGGATCGCCGCCATCCAGCGGGGGCGCTGCGAGAAGACGACTCGCTGGAGCAACGACCAAGCCTCGCTGCCGAGATCCGTCTTTGCTCGCGAGGCGCCCCTCCGCGAAGCGCTCGGGCCCTTGGTTTCGATCGCCACGAGGACGATCATACTCCATAGATTGGATATTTGATAGATTCAACTAATCGCCTCCGGCAGTCCAAGCTTCAACCGACACCAGCCGACGGAAGGTGGATCAATGACATCGACGGCAGCTAGCAACGGCATCGAGGCTCAGGGGCTGGTGCGCGAGTTCAAGAACGGTCCTCGCGCCGTCGACGGCATCGATCTCGAGGTGGCGACGGGTGAGATCTACGGTTTCCTGGGCCCGAACGGGGCCGGGAAGTCGACCACCGTCCACATGCTGACCACCCTGCTCCCTCCCACCGCCGGCACGGCGACGGTGGCCGGGCATGACATCGTCAGCGAGGGGCCCGCTGTTCGCGACGCGATCGGCGCAGCGCTCCAGGAAGCCGCGCTCGACGCGCTGCTCACCGGGCGGGAGCACATGAAGCTCCAAGGCGGCCTCCATGGCCTGCCTGCGGTGGAGATCAAGCGCCGTGGTGACGCGCTTTTGGAGCGGGTCGGCCTCGCCGAGGCGGCCGACCGCCGCGTCGGCGGCTATTCCGGCGGCATGAAGCGCCGGCTCGACCTGGCGCTGGCGCTCGTCCACGAGCCGCGAATCTTGTTCCTGGACGAGCCGACCACGGGCCTCGACATCCAGAGCCGGGCCGCCCTCTGGGACGAGGTCGCCCGCCTCTCGCGGCAGCAGGGGGTGACCGTCTTCTTGACCACCCAATACCTGGAGGAGGCCGACCAGCTCGCCGACCGCGTTGGGATCATCGACCACGGCCGGCTCGTCGCGGAAGGGACCCCCGCGGCCCTCAAGGCTGAGATCGGACGCCCTACCGTCGAAGCCACCCCCCACGACCGCACCGACGCCGGACGCCTGCACGCAGCGCTTTCCCGCTTCGGCGAGGAGACGCCGGCGGCGCCCGGCGCGGCCGCGGTCCGCCTCACCGATGGGGTCGAGGAGCTGACTGAGATCGTGCGCGCGCTCGACAGCGAGGGCATCCGGATTGCCAACCTCGAGATCCACGCCCCGAGCCTCGACGACGTCTTCCTGACGAAGACCGGCCGCCGGCTCGAGGGCGCGCGGGACGACGAGGAGACCGACGAGCAGACGGCCGGCGAGTTCGAGCCGGTGGCTGCCTAGCGACTCGACGTGTCCGCGACGGCGGCGGCAACCCCGCTTCCCAGGCAGGCGCGCTACATGGCGTGGCGCGCGGTGATCCGAACCGCCCGCCAGCCGATCGTGATCGTGCCGCCGCTCGTCTTCCCCCTCTTCCTGCTCGCCATCAACGCCTCCGGGCTCGACGCGGCGACGCAGATCCCGGGCTTCCCCACCGATTCCTACCTCGCGTTCGTGCTCGCCTTTCCCTTCATGCAGGGGGCAATCTTCGCCACCAACACGACCGGCACCAACATCGCCCAGGACATCGGCAGCGGCTTCTTCAACCGCCTCTCGCTGACGCCGATGCGCGGCTCATCGCTGCTCGCCGGTCAGCTGACCGGGGCGCTGCTGGTGGGGACGATCCAGGCGATCACATTCCTCGCCGCCGGCCTCGCCGCCGGGGCCGAGATCGAGGCTGGGCCACTGGGCGTGCTCGTGATGTTCGTCCTCTCGCTGTCGATCGCCGCCGCGTTCGGCACGATCGGGCTCCTCGTGGGGCTTCGCACGGGCTCGGGAGAGGCTGTGCAGGGGCTCTTCCCGCTCATGTTCATCCTCCTCTTCCTCAGCTCGGCGGCGCTGCCGCGCGACTTGATCGCCCAGGACTGGTTCCAGACGGTGGCGACGATCAACCCCGTCAGCTACCTGATCGAGGGCCTTCGCAGCCTGGTGATCACCGGCTGGGACGCCGAAGCGCTGGCGCTCGCCTTCGGCACCGCGATCGCGATCTTCGCGGTCGGCCTGGCGGCATCGACGGCGGCCCTGCGTGAGAGGTTGGTGCAAACGTGAGCCGCCGAGGCCGATATCTCGCCGTCGCCCGTACGGTGGCCTGGCGCAACCTGCACTCCGTGGTGCGCAGCCCGGCGCTGATCCTGCCGCCGCTCATCTTCCCCCTCTTCTTCTACATGGCATTCGCGGGCGGGCTCTCGGCAGTGGCCGAACTGCCCGGCTTCGACTACTACGACTACAACGCCTTCCAGTTCGTCTTCGTGCTCCTCCAGTCGGCCGCCTTCGGCGGGGTCTTCGTCGGCTTCTCGATCGCCGCCGACTTCGACTCAGGGTTCACCCGGCGTCTCCTACTCGCCGCGGGCGACCGCTCGGCGGTGATCGCGGGCTACGGGGTCGCGGCCCTCATCCGGACAGTGTTCGTCTGGGCGACGGTCTTCGCGATTGCCCTGGCCACCGGGCTCGAGGTTGGTGGCGGCGGGATCGACCTTTTCGGACTGGTTGGTCTCGCACTGATCGTCAATCTCGCCGCGTTCCTCTTCGCAGCGGGGATGATGACGCGAATGCGGACCCTCCAGGCAGCGCCGGCGATGCAGCTACCGGTCTTCTTCATCCTGATGACGTCCCCGGTATACGTGCCACGCGACCTGCTCCAGGGCTGGATCGAGACCGTCTCGCAGGTAAACCCGGCGACCCCGATCGTCGAGGCCGGCCGCGGCCTGATGGCCGGCGACCCCTTCCACGTCGCGCTCGCCTTCGCAGCGGCCGCGGGCCTGGCTGCCACCCTGTTGGTCTTCGCGCGCCGTGGTTTGCGCAAGGCCGAGGCGGCCGGATGACGGCGGTGCGTTTCGGCTCGGCGGAGCTTCGGGACTAGCCCAGCCGCTCGACGATCATCGCCTTGCCCTGACCGCCGGCGACGCACATCGTCTCCAGGCCGACCTGGTGGTCGTCGGTCTCCATCGCGTTGAGCAGGGTGGTCATGATCCGCGCCCCGGTCATCCCGAACGGGTGGCCGAGCGCAATCGCCCCGCCGTGCGTGTTCAGCTTCTCGAGCGGGATCCCACACTGGTCCATGATCGGGATCACCTGGGCCGCGAAGGCCTCGTTCAGCTCCACCACGTCGACGTCGCCGATCGTCATCTGAGCGCGCTCGAGCACCTTCTTGATCGCCCCGATCGGAGCAACGCCCATGAGCTCGGGCTCGTTGCCGAAGGTGGCGGCGGTGACGATCCGCGCCCGCGGCGTCAGGCCCAGCTCCTTCGCCTTCGCGTCGGACATCAGCAGCACCGCGGCGGCGCCGTCGTTCAGCGGGCAGGAGTTGCCGGCCGTGACGCCGCCGCCGCCCTCAAACGCCTCCGGCAGCTCGGCGAGCTTCTCAAGGCTCGAGCTGGCCCGAGGCCCGTCGTCCTTGGCGATCTCGGTGCCGTCCTCGAGCTTCACGGGGACGATCTCGCGGTCGAAGAAGCCCGACTCCTGCGAGGCGACCGCAAGCTCCTGGGAGCGCTGGGCGTACTTGTCCATGTCGGCCCGGCTGACCTCGTATTTCTTGGCCACGTTCACCGCCGTGTCACCCATCTGGATGTAGGCGTCGGGCTGCCCGTCCTTGCCCTGAAGGCGCTCGTTCTGGTCGGACACGCCGGCCGCCTCCTGGCGCTCGTTGTAGCGGCTCACCCACTCGACCCCGGCGGCGATGTAGGTATCGCCTTCCCCGGCCTTGATCGCGTTGCCGGCGTGGCGGATCGCGTCCAGGCTGGAGGAGCAGTAGCGCGACACGGTGACCCCGTTGACCGTCTGCGGCAGGCGCTCGGAGAGCAGCGTGATGATCCGGGCGATGTTGAATGCCTGGAGGCCCTGGGGCAGGCCGCAGCCACAGAAGACGTCTTCGACCGACGCCGGCTCCACGTCCGGGTTACGTTCGAGCAGCCTGTCGACAACGTGGGCTCCCATCTCGTCCGGGCGCTGCTGGGCGAGCGACCCCTTGAAGGCGCGGCCAATCGAGGTGCGGACGGCGTCGACGATCACGGCTTCGGGCATGGGAGGGGCTCCTTCGGTCGAGTTCGGAAGGCAGAGAATAGGGGCCTGTCTCGATCAGGCCCGCGCACCGTTCCCCACCCGCATAGCCCTAAGCTGAGGACGTGGCAGAGGAGACAGCCACCGAGACCGAGATCCCGCCTGGGCGGGCCGCCGAGCTGATCGAGGCCGGCGAGGCGGAGGTGATCGACGTCCGTCGCCACTACGAGTGGGAGGCGGGCAGGATCGAGAACGCTCGCCTGATCGAGCTGAACGACCTGACCGGCGAGGCGGAGTCGATCTCGAAGGAGCGCCCGGTGATTTTCTACTGCCGGTCCGGGAACCGCTCGGCGCTGGCCGCGGCGGCCTTCAAGCAGGCGGGGTGGGACGCCTACAACCTGGCCGGGGGGCTGCAAGCCTGGGTGGATCACGGGCTGCCCCTCGACCCCGCGGACGGCGAGGTCGCCGAGCCGCAGCCTGGGGCGGCCTAGATCACATGCGCCGTCCACGCCTTCCATTCACGCGACGCCGGACCGAGAGCCCCGCAGCCGAGTCGCCGCCCAGCTCGGCCGCCGCCGAGGACGGTGGTGCCGGTAAGCCGTCGCCTACACCCAAGCCGTCGGCCACACCGAAGCCAACGACATCGAAGCCGTCGACGACGCCCCAGGCGCCCGCCGATCCCCAGGAGCGCATCGACGGGCTTCGCGCCTGGGTCGCGCAGGTCGACCGCAAGCTCGGGGTGCGAACGTACGTGGGCACCGCGATCGCGGTGCTGGCGCTTGCGGCGGCCGCCGTTGGCCTGGTGCTGACGCTCTCGCTGAAGCAGGACGCGGCCACCGACAGCGACGTCCAGTCGCTGCGCGACCAGATCTCAGCCGTCGAGCAATCAGCCTCTCAGGCGGCGGAGGAGGACGTCCAGGCGCTGGAGCGGCGGCTCACCGAGCTCGAGGACGAGATGAGCAGCATCTCCACCCGTCAGACGACCACGAGGCGCGAGCTCAAGGTGGTGCAGGACGACATCGACGAGCTGCGCAGCCAGGTTTCGAGCGCCGACAGCTCGTCCGGCGATGCTTCCCAGGGCTCGTCCGGCAGCGGCTCTGGGGACGGCCAGGCGTCCGGCCCATAGGGACTGGGCACCAGCTCAGCGGCCCTGCAAGTTGTGACGATTCGCACTAGGCGTGCCTGCACGCGTCCGGCGAGTCCTCTACGGTCGCGTCGTGGGGCAGGCGAGACATCGCAGCCCTTCGGCACACGCATACACACACGCGGTTCCTGAAAGGAGATCCCACAGATGCCAACCGGTTACTGCGTGAAGGAACGCAAGAAGGTCGAGATCCAGAATCCACAGCAGGTGACCATGAAGAACGGTCGCCCGGCGATTCAGGGCACGTGCCCCGACTGCGGCACCAAGATCTTCAAGATCGGCAAGCTCTAGAACTGCCGTGACGGCAACCGGCTAGCGGCCGGCGTCGGTCTCGGGTTCACCCCCGGGGCCGTCGCGGTCGTTCTATCAGGGTCAGACAGTGGGAAGGCCCGCCTGGCGGCGCCCGAAGAGGTAGCCGACCAGCGCCTGGACGACCTCGGGATCGAACTGGGTGCCGGCGTGGCCGGACAGCTCGGCCATCGCATCCGCGTGCTCCATCGCCTTGCGATAGGGGCGGTCGGAGACCATCGCGTGATAGGCGTCGCAGGCGAGGATGATTCGGCTGCCCACCGGGATCTCGGCGCCGACGAGCTTGTCCGGATAGCCCTTGCCGTCCCAGCGCTCGTGCTCATGGCGGACGATGCGAGCCACGTCGCCAAGGCCCGGGATTGCGCGCAGGATGCGTTCGCCGATCGCAGGGTGCTGGCGCATGATCTCCCACTCGCGGTCGTCCAGCGGTCCGTTCTTGTGGAGGACCTCGTCGGGAACCCCGACCTTGCCGATGTCGTGAAGCAGCGCCGCGGTGCGAATGCGGCTGATCTCCTCGCCGTTCAGCGCCAGCGCCTCGCCCACCCTCGCAGTCAGGTCGACGACGCTCTCCGAATGGTCACCCGTGTACTGGTCGCGCTCCTGGAGCGCCGAGGCGAGCGCGGCGATTACGTCGCCATGCCCGAGCTCCAGCACGGCGTCGCCGTTTTGCGAGGAGCCACCGAAGACCACGGCCTGCCGGCCCCCGCCGGCGCGTGCCTGCTCCAGCGCGGCCCGCGCCGCGGCAAGCACGGCCTCGGGCTTTTGTCCGACCTCCAGCTCTGCGATGCCGACCGAGGCCGAGATTCCGCGGATCCCGCCGGCCTCGAGGTCCTCGAGCTCGACCAGAATCCGATCGATCGGCTCCAGCGACGCGGCGGCGGCGGTCTCGGGCAGCAAGAACCCGAACTCATCGCCCGCCATCCGGCAGGCGAGATCGTGGACGCGGGTCCGCTCCGCGATCAGGCCGCCGACCGCGACCAGGACCGCGTCGCCCGCCGCGTAGCCGTGCTCCAGGTTCAGATGCCGAAACCGGTCGATGTCGAGCAGGGCAACCGTCAAAGGGCGCTCGTAGCGGTGGGCGCGCGCAACGTCGAGCTCGAGCTGGGTTCGGAACGCGCCGAGGCCGAGCAGGCTCGGGATCAGCGGATCCCGCTGGGAAAGCCGACTGAGCTCCTCTTTCAGCCCGCCGATCTTCTGCCGAGCAGCCGTGAGCTCCTCGGAAAAGCGCTTTCGTTCCCCCGCGCGCATGTCAGGCTGAGATATCGGTTTGCCGGCGACGGTGCTTGAAAGGTGGCTGACCGAAACAGTGCCCGGGAGCCCCGCTTGAACTCGGTCCGCCGGACGGCAGTATTACGGACAGGCGTGCAGATCCACGAGCCAGACCGCCGGAATCATGGCTGATGCCTTCCTGACCCAGGAGCAGGGGGTACGTGAGGCCTACGCAGCCCACGCCGGGGAACTCTACGGCTTCGCCCTCCGGTCGCTCGGCGATGCGGCGCTCGCCGAGGAGGCGGTTCAGGACACTTTCCTGCGCGCCTGGCGGGCGGGCGATCGCTTCGATCCCGAGCTTGGCTCGCTGCGAACCTGGCTGTTCGCCATCCTTCGCAACGTGGTGGCCGATCTCGGCCGGGCCCGCGCGGCAAGGCCCACGGTTGGCGGCGACCCGCCCGAGCAGGGCCACGAGCCGTTCGAGAACATGCTGCTCACCTGGCAGGTCGAGGAAGCCCTGCGCCGGGTTGGCGAGCAGCATCGCCGCGTCCTGGTCGAGACGTATCTTCGCGGGCGTCCCTACGCCGAGGTCGCGGTGGAGCTGGGAGTGCCCGAGGGGACGATCAAAAGCCGCGTGTACTACGGCCTGAAGGCGCTTCGCAACGCGCTCGAGGAGATGGGCTATGAAGGCTGAGGGGTGCCGCGAGTGGCGTGAGCGGATCGGCGCGCTGGTCCTGGGCCAGCTTTCCGAGGATGAGCGGTTTGCCATCGAGGCTCATCTCGATGGCTGTCCCGCGTGCCGCGCAGAGGTCGAGGCCCTTGCCCCGGTGGCCTCGCTGCTGGAGCGCGTCGATCCCGAGCGCCTCGCGCCCATGCCCGCGCCACCGCCCGGGCTCGGCGAGCACATCGTCCGTCGCATCGCGGCCGAGCGCGGCACAGAACGCCGGCGGCGAACCCGCCTCAGGCTTGGCCTGGCGGCCGCGGCGGCCGCGGTCGTGGCGGCCGCCGTCATCGTCGTCTCGGGCATGGTGGGCTCGGACCAGAGCACCCCCTCCCAGACGGTCGCCTTCCGATCGCTGCCGCGCGACACCTTCGCCGAGGCCACTCTCGCGCCCCGCCCCTGGGGTAGCGAGGTGAGCGTCAAGGTGTACGGCTTTCGGACCGGCACCCTGTGCCAGGTGTGGCTCCGCCGCTCCGACGGCAAGCGAGTGCCCGCCGGGTCGTTTCGCTACGTATACGAAGGAGAGGGCGAGCACCTCAGCTCCGCCCTGGCGCCCGACGATGCCACCGCGATCGGCCTGCGGGTCGGCTCCAGGACCTACGTTGCCCCCCTGCCCCCCACCCGGAGCGCCGGCGCTGCTTCATGAGCCAGTCGAACGACAGAGGGGAGACCAATCGCATGCGAGTCAAGCTATCTCTGGCCTCCGTGGGTGCAGTGCTCGCGGCGGTGGCGATCGCGGGCTGTGGGGATGACGACAACGAGACGACCCCGGTGGCGGGCACGCCGAGCGCCGGCGCGCAGGCTGTAAACGTCAGCGAGACCGAGTACCAGCTCGACCCCTCCGACCCCACCGTGCAAGCCGGCACCGTTTCGTTCAAGGTCACGAACGAGGGCAGCGTTGACCACAACCTGGAAATCGAGGGGCCGGAGGGCGAGCAAGAGCTCGACCAGGACCTGGGTCCGGGCAAGAGCGGCACGCTCACCGTCGATCTGTCGAAGCCCGGCAGGTACGAGTTTTACTGCCCGGTCGACGGCCACCGCGAACGCGACATGGAAGGTGAGATCACCGTCACGGGCGAAGGCGGCGCTGGCGGTGGCAGCGGTGGCTCGAGCGGCGACGACCCAGGGAACGGTGGCGGCGCCGGCGGGTACTACTGACGGTCCTGGCGGCGAACGTCGCAGGCAACACCCGCTCACACAATGGAGCGACTGAGCGCCGACGACACCCGCATCCTGCGGCTCGAGTCCGACGCGATCGCCGGCCACACGCTGAAGCTGGCGATCGTCGAGCCGGGGCTCGACGGGCAGCCGCTGACCGTGGAGCGCGTGCGCAGGCGGGTAGAGGCGCGGCTTGGAAACCTGCCCCGCGCCCGGCAACGCCTGGCGCCGACGCCTTTGCGGCTCGCCCCCCCGACCTGGGTGGACGACTCGGAGTTCGACCTGCGCAACCACGTGCGCGCGGCTGCGGGGGTGGGCGACCGCGCCCAGCTCATGCGATTGGTCGGAAGCCTGATGGCCGAGCGCCTCGATCACGCGCGACCGCTGTGGTGCGTGGACGTCGCGGGCCCGCTCGAGGACGGCCGCACCGCGCTGGTGATCCGGGTCCACCACTGCCTCGCGGACGGGGTCACCTTCCTGCGGATGCTCTCCCAGCTGCTCTGGGACACGGACGAGGGGGGCGATGACCAGGTGCCCGGGGCATGGCGGCCACAGCCCGCGCCGGGGCGGTTGCGACTGCTCGCCTCCGGCACAGGCAGCCGGTTGCGCGACGCCGGCGGCGCCCTGGCCGGCGGCGCCCGGGCGGCCACCTCGCCACGCCGCTGGCGCGATGCCCGCGGCGAGCTGGCCGCGCTCCCGGCGACCCTGCGGCGTGAGCTCTGGCCGCTGGGTGGCCACTCGCCATTCGATCGCCGCATCGGCGGCGACCGCGAGGTGGCGTTCACCGCCTGCGAGCTCGCCGACCTGAAGGCAGTCGAGCACGCCGCAGGCAGCGGGGTGACGATCAACGACGTCGTGCTGGCCGTGGTCGCCGGAGCAATCCGTCGCTGGTTGGGCGCTCACCACGAGCCGATGCAGGCGATGCGCGTCCAGATCCCGGTCAGCATGCACCACCACGGCGAGAGCCCCGACCAGCTCGGCAACCGCGACTCGTTCCTGTTCTGCGACCTGCCCGTCGCGGAGCCCGACCCGCGGAAGCGATTGGCGGCGATCAACGCCGAGACCCTCAGCCGCAAGCAGCACCACGACGCGGACGAGCTCTACGCCTTCTTCCACAGCCTCTCGCACATCCGGCCCCTCCACCGGGTCGCCTCCGAGCTGTCCTCCGGCCCGCGGGAGTTCGCGCTCTCCGTCTCCAACGTGCCCGGCCCCAGGGAGCCCGTCCACGTGCTCACGGGACGCGTCGCCGAGCTCTACTCGGTCGCCGAGCCCGCCGACCGGCACGCGCTGCGAGCCTCGGCGGTCTCGCTGGCAGGGCGGATGGGCTTCGGCTTCTGCACGGACCCAGGCGCCGTGCCGGGCGTCGCCGAGCTCGCCGCCGGGCTCGACGCCTCGCTTCAGGAGCTGCTCGCGCTGAGAGCCCACACGCCACCGCCATAGCGCCGTCGACCGTACGTCCGCCTCTGCCGTGAGGCCTTCATTGCGGTATGCGAGAGGAAAGCGCCTGCTTGGGACCGCGGGATGGAAGAATGGACGGATGGCAGCTCGCTCTCAGAAGCCCCTCGAGCTGATCCTGGCCCGCAATCTGCTGACGAGCATCTCGACGCCCGCCTTCCTACTGGACCAGCATGGTGCGCTGGTCTTCTACAACGAGGCCGCGGGCGCGGTGCTGGGGCGGTCGTTCGAGGATGCGGGGCGCATGGACCCGGAGCAATGGATCTCCACCTACGGGCCCTTAGACGACGATGGCAGGCCGATCCCGCTGGACGAGCTGCCAGGGACCCAAGCCGTCCGCGAGGGCCGGCCGGAACACGGCGTCTACCGGCTGCGTTCGGTGAGCGGAACGGACCACGAGATCGAGTCCAGTACCTTCCCGATCGTCGCCTCGGAGGAGGGATCCTCCGGGGCGATGATCCTCTTCTGGCCCTTGAACTCGAAGCACGGCGAGGAGGTGCAGCGATGAAGGTCAAGGTCTGGGGGGCGCGAGGCTCGGTCCCCGCCCCGGGGCCGAAGATGAACCGCTACGGAGGCAACACGTCCTGCGTGCAGCTCACCCTCGGCAGCGGCGAGGACCTGATCCTCGACGCCGGCACCGGCATTCGCACGCTTGGCCTCGACCTGGCCACGGCGCCCAAGGTCAACATCCTGCTCACCCACCTTCACCTTGACCACATCCAGGGCCTGATGTTCTTCCCGCCCTGCTTCCGCTCCGGTGTGGAGATCACGATCTGGGGGCCCGCCTCGCCGGAAGCCTCGCTGGAGGACCGGGTCGCCCGCTACATCTCGGCTCCGCTGTCGCCGGTCGAGGTGCGCGAGCTGCCCTGCTCGGTCTCCTTTCGCGACACGCCCCCGAGCGAGTGGCAGATCGGCTCGGCGGCGATCCACACCGAGGCCGTAAACCACCGCGGCCCGACCCTCGGCTTCCGGATCACCGAGGGAGACACAACCCTTTGCTACATCCCCGACCACGAGCCCGCGCTGGGAGCGAGCCTCGCCGAGCTGGAGCCGGAGTGGATCTCCGGCTACGACCTGGCCCGCGACGCCGACCTCTTGATCCACGACTGCCAGTACACCGACGAGGAGTACCCCGAGCACATCGGCTGGGGCCACTCCCGGATCGACGACACCCTGACCTTCGCCAACCGCGTCGGCGCCAAGCGGCTCCTGCTCTTCCACCACGACCCCCTGCACTCCGACGACTTCCTGGACGATTTCCATGCCACCGCCCGCCGCCGCTGGGAGGAGCTGGGTGGCGACCCCGCGGTGCTTGAGATGGGCAGGGAAGGCGGACAGCTAGAGGTCGCGCCCGCGCCCGCCTCGGCTGGCGTCACCGTTTGAAGCACGCGTCCCATGTACTCCCTCCGCCTGGCCATCCGGGCCACGCGCGAGTGCAGGGGGATTCGACCATCGGTACAAAGCGCGCGGCAGAAGTCTCGACACAGGGCTAGAGACTTCGCGGCCGCTCGCGCCTACCTTCCCATCCGGTCTAGAAACCGCGACCACCGGGCCACGGTGCCCGGTGGGCCTAGGAGGAAGCACGGATGAGAAGAAGGTATCTCGCGTTGTTGCCGCTCGCGGCGCTGGCCCTGCTGGCCATTCCCGGCACGGCGTTCGCCGACGCCACGGATCTCAACAGGGCGATCGCCGGCAAGCTGGAGCCGTCGGTCGGCATCAACACGATCTGGGTGATCCTCGCCGGCTCGCTGGTGATGTTCATGCAGGCGGGCTTCGCCTTCCTGGAGATCGGCTTCTCCCGGGCCAAGAACGCGGGCACCGTGGTGGCCAAGATCCTCACCAACTTCGGCATCGCCGCCATCTGCTGGTGGGCGGTCGGCTTCGCGTTCGCCTTCGGTGGGCCGCTCGGCAGCTTCATCGGGCACGACGGGGGCTTCTTCTTCTCCGACCTCGGCGCGTACAGCACGACCGCGGACGGCGTGACCCTGTTCCACCCCAGCTTCCCGGTGATGGCGCTCTCCGACGCCACGATCGAGTCGAAGTGGTTCTTCCAGTTCGTCTTCTGCGCCGTCTCCCTGGCGATCGTCTGGGGCACCACCCTGGAGCGGATCAAGTTCGGGGTCTACATCATCTACTCGGCGGTCTTCGCGACGATCATCTATCCGATCGGCGCCCACTGGGTGTTCGGCGGCGGCTTCCTCCAGAACGGCCACTGGCTGGGCACCTCGATCGCCGGGATGCAGGACTTCGCGGGCTCCACCGCCGTCCACCTGATCGGCGCCAGCGGCGCCTTGGCCGCCCTGCTGCTGCTCGGGCCCCGGAAGGGCAAGTACGGGCGGGACGGCAAGCCTCGCGCGATCCCGGGCCACAGCATGCCGCTGTTCGGGCTGGGCGTCCTGATCCTGTGGCTGGGGTGGTTCGGGTTCAACCCGGGCTCCACCCTGAACGCGCTGGACGGGCGCTTCGCCGAGATCCTCATGATCACCAACCTCGCCGCGGCGGCAGGGGTGCTGGGCGCGGTCGCCACCGCCAGGTTCAGGAGCGGGGCGATCGACATCGGCATGGCCGGCAACGGCGCGATCGCCGCACTGGTGGCGATCACCGCCCCGTCCGGCTACGTGGAGATCTGGGCGGCGCCGATCATCGGCGCGGTCGCCGGGGTGATCGTGGTGCTCGGCGTCTACGCGATCGACAAGCTGATCGACGACCCGGTCGGCGCCCTGTCGGCGCACGGGCTGGCGGGGATCTGGGGAACGGTCTCGTGCGGGATCTTCACCGCACCGAGGCTCGCCCAGTACAACGCCTTCGGCGACCCGGAGGGCGGCCTCGTGTACTCAGGTCACTTCACGCAGCTCGCCGCGCAGTGCATCGGGTTCGCGATCGCTTTCCTGTTCGCCTTCTCGCTCAGCTTCGCGACGTTCTGGGTGATCAAGAAGACGTACGGCCTCCGGGTCTCGGAGCAGGAGGAGGACGCTGGTCTCGACATCTCCGAGCACGGCATGTACGGCTATCCGGAGCAGTTCATTCCGCAGCCGGAGTACCCGGGCGCCGCGCCCATTCCGGCCCCAAGCCCGCCTGCTGGGGCAACCGCCACCGCAATGACGGCCGAGCGGCCGGCCGAGACATAGGAGGAACGAGCAATGAAGATGATCACGGCCTACATTCGCCACGAGGCGTTCGAGCCAATCCGCGCCGAGCTGCTCGAGAAGGGATTCCCCTCACTCTCGATCGGCGAGGTCAAGGGCTCCGGCCGCCAGAAGGGAATCGTCGAGCACTACCGCGGCTCCACCCTGACCGTCAACGTGCGACCGAAGTTGAAACTCGAGGTCGTCGTCGACGACAAGGACAAGCCGGTGGTCGTCGAGACCATCCTCAAGCATGCCCGCACGGGTGAGGTCGGCGACGGGAAGGTGTTCGTCAGCCCCGTCGACGAAGCGATCCGCATCCGAACCGGCGAGGAAGGTGAGGCCGTCCTCCAGGCGCACACCGAGGCGGAGCTCCCGGCCTAGGCAACGAAACGGAAGAACAAAGGAGACACCGACAGATGGAAGCCATCACCAAGCCGGGCACCGGCCAGGACGAGGCGCTGCGACGAGTCGACGAGGACGGGGTCGAGTTCATTCGCCTCTGGTTCACCGACATCATGGGGCAGCTGAAGAGCTTCGCTGTCGGTCGCGAGGAGCTCGAGGGGGCGCTGGCCGAGGGCATGGGCTTCGACGGCTCCTCGATCACCGGCTTCAACCGAATCGAGGAGTCGGACATGATCGCCATGCCCGACCCGGACACCTACGCCGTGTTGCCGTGGCGGACCGACGGCAACAAGGGCAACGTCGCGAGGATGTTCTGCGACATCCTGAAGCCAGGCGGCGAGCCATACGAGGGCGATCCACGCTTCGTCATGCGCCGCGCGCTCGCCCGCGCCGAGGAGATGGGCTTCGACACCTACAACATCGGTCCGGAGCTCGAGTACTTCTACTTCGCAAGCGACGAGCTCGACGATTCCGGGGTGCCGACGATCCTCGACAAGGGCGGCTACTTCGACCTGACGACGCTCGACGCCGCCTCCGATCTGCGCCGCGACACGGTCAATGCGCTGAAGGCGGTCGGGATCCCGGTGGAGTACACGCACCACGAGGTCGGGCCCTCACAGCACGAGATCGACATGCGCTTCGCCGAGGGGCTGCGGATGTCCGACAACGCAATGACCTACCGGATCGTGGTCAAGGAGATCGCCAACCAGCACGGTGTCTACGCGACCTTCATGCCCAAGCCCCTGTTCGGCGAGAACGGCTCGGGGATGCACACGCACCAGTCGCTGTTCTCTGGAGGGTCGAACTCCTTTTTCGATCCCGACGACACCTACCACCTGTCGGGCGCGGCGAAGGTGTACATCGCCGGCCTGCTGCGACACGCGCGTGAGATCTCCGCCCTGTTCGCGCCCAACGTGAACAGCTACAAGCGCCTTGTCCCGGGCTATGAGGCGCCGGTCTATTGCGCCTGGTCGCAGCGAAACCGCTCCGCCCTGGTCCGCGTCCCGGTCTACCACCCGGGCAAGGAGCAGGCGACGCGCTGCGAGCTGCGCTGCCCCGACCCCTCGTGCAACCCGTACCTGACCTTCGCGGCGATGCTGCACGCGGGGCTGGATGGGATCGAGCAGGGCTACGAATGCCCCGAGCCGATGGAGACCAACCTCTACGACCTGACCCACGACGAGCGCGTTGCGCGCGGCATCGAGCAGCTCCCCGAGACCCTCGGCGAGGCGATCGAGGAGCTGGCGGCGTCGGCGCTGGTCCGCAAGACGCTGGGGGACCACATCTTCGAGCGCTACGTGGACCTGAAGCGAGAGGAGTGGGAGGAGTACCGGGTCCAGGTGACCAGGTGGGAGCTCGAGCGCTACCTGCCCATCCTCTGAGCCAGGTGCCGGCGGGCCGGAGCGGGTTGGGGATGCGCGATCTCCACGCCAGGATGCTCGCCGCGCTGCTGGGCGGGGAGGGTTTGCGCGGGATCGCCGAGCTGGCGGCGGAGGAGGCGGGCGGACCGGTTGCGATCGTGCTTCCGGCCCGCGGGCTCGCCGACGGATCCTCCGCCGATCTGCCGCTCTCGGAGCTCGAGGAGTTTGCGGCCGAACGGCTTCGTGGAGAAGCGCCGACGGCCCCCCGGCAGGTGGAGCTCGAGCACGAGGTGCGCGCCGGCGAGCGGTCGATTGGCTACGTGCTCGCCCTGCACGCCTCCACCAACGGCCTGCCGGCGGTCGCCGTGGACCGCCAGGAGATCCTGCGCACGGCGGCGCTGGCGGAGGTTGCCGTCAACGAGGCTCGCGACGAGATGGCCGACGAGGTTCGCGGCAACCTGCTCGAGGACCTGCGGGCCGGGCGCGTCGAGACCTCTGAAACAGCCCGCCGCGCCGCACGCCTCGGCTGCGACGTCGGGCGCGGCGCGGTCGCCATGGTCGCCGAGGTGCGCTCGTCGCGCCCCCGCCACGCCGCCGCCCTGATCTGCGCCGAGCACCAGGGTGCGATCGCCGAGCCCCTCGGGGACCGGATCTACGCGATCCTCCCCGCGCTCGGCGACGACGACGCACCGGAGCGCACCCAGGCGTCGGCGCGCGCCCTGGCGAGCCGGCTGCGCCCGCACGGGCCGGCGGCGCACTCCTCCTTTTGCGCAACCCCGGGCGAGCTGGGGCGTGCGGTCGCCGAGGCGGAGCTGATGCTGGAGGTGATCGCAACCGACGAGCGCCTGGCCGACCAGCTGGAGCAGGGGATCGGGAACGGCGTCTACCGGCTCCTGTTTCGCGCCCTGGCCACCGACCCGGACGAGGTGCGGCGCTTCTACGAGGACACCGTTGAGCCGCTCGTGGCCCACGACCGCCAGTACCGCACCGACCTCCTGGGCACGGTCGAGGCCTACCTGGCCAACGACTGCAACATGAACGCCACCGCGCGCGCGGTGTATGCGCACCGCCACACCGTCGCCCACCGCCTGGGGCGCGTGAAGGAGCTCACCGGGCTGGACGCGAGCCAGGGCGAGGATCGCGAGCGGCTCGGTCTCGGCATCAAGGCATATCGGATCATCGCGCCCACCCTGCCGCGCTAGAACCGCCTGCGCGCCCCCGACCGGGCCGCAACGGTGCACCGCAGCTCAGCCACGTGCGCATCCGGCTCGTCGATCGCCGAGCGCGGGTCGGAGAGGCGCCGAGTCGCCAGCTCCGCCTCCGACCAGCCGCCCCCTCCGGCGCTCTCGACCCGCCACACACCCGCCCCGGGCCTGGCGCTGACCGCATCCGCCAGCTCGGTGCCCCGGAACAGCAGCCCCGCTTGGTCGTCGACTCCGTAGCCGGGCGGGATCACGAGCGAGACGGCTTGGAGCAGCGCCCGCCGGCGGTCGGGGTCCCGGTGATGGTGGACGGACAGGGTTCCGGGCAGCAGGCCAAGGCCACGAGCAGGGCGAGCCACCCCCGTGGAGCGCGTGATGCCCCACTCGAACCAGCACATCGCCCCTGCGCTTTGACCGCAGAGCAGCGTTCCGGCCTGCCACGCCTCTCGGAGAAGGCGGTCGATCCCGTGGGCGCGCCAGACCGCGAGCATGTTGACCAAGCTGCCGCCGCCGACGTAGATGATGTCCTGCTGCAGGAGATGCTCTCGGAGCACGCCGCGCCCGCCCTCGAGCCTGAACAGGGACAGATCCGAGACTTGGCAGTCCAGGCTCCCCATCGAGCGGCGGAAGGCGGCGATCTGCTCCTGCGTGTCACCGCTCGCCGTCGGCAACAGGCAGATCCGCGGCCTCTCGGTTTCGACCAGCGCGAGCATGTAGTCGCGCAGGGCCTCATTCCCGCGACGCCGCGAGAACTCATGGCCGCCAAGCGCAAGGATCAGCATCCGGGGCCCGGTGGTGCCCACATGACCACTAGGCCGGAGCACCCTCGGCCTGCGCCGTCCTCACCAGCGGGATCGCTTCGCCGTTACCCAGGTAACGGGTCGCGAGCTGGGTGGTGACGACGCGTCCAGCGCGGCACTCGACGCGATAGCCGCGAGCGTCGCCGCGCGAGGCCACGACCTGAGCAAGCTCGTCACCGATGAAGTGCAGGGCCGCCCCGTCGTCGGCGGCATATCCCGTTCGCATGCCGTCACGCAACCAGCGGTGGTAGGCCTCGCGTCGATCGTGCTCACTCGAGTAATGCACCGTGTTGCTCCACGGCAGCAAGCCGAGCCCCTCGACCCGCTCCGGCGGGCCGTGAAACGTGCTCACGCCTTCGGCGAACCAGCAGAGCGACCCGGCTGAGAGGCCGCAGAGGACCACGCCGCGGTGCCAGGCCTCTCGCAGGATGCGATCGATGCCGTGGGCCCGCCAGACGCCGAGCAGGCTCCTGACGCTGCCGCCGCCGACGTAGATCAGGTCCTGGTCGAGCAGGTGCCTGCGGGGCTCGCGCGGCGAGCGCAGTCGACGGAACAGCGACAGGTGTGACGGCAGGCAGCGGTCCGCCGGAAAGGCACGATAGAAACGGACGATGTAGTGGTCCGCGTCACCGCTCGCCTGCGGCAGGAAACAGACGCGTGGATGAGGCCGACCGGTGAGCTCGAGCACGAACTCGTCGAGCAGTGGGTTGCCGGCCTCCATCGAGAACCCCCCGCCGCCGAAGGTGACGATTTGTCGCTTCGCAGGCACGCCTTCTCCACGCTCGCTGGTCGAACCCGGCCAGTCTGAGGCCCAGATCGGGCGGTGTCTGTAGCCACGTGTCCAGACCTTGGGCCTCGCGATTGGACACAAGGTCCAGCCGGTCCGCCACGCGTCGCGCCTGCGACCTCTCAGTCGTCCGCGGCCCGGCCCAGCGGCGGCGGGGGCTCCATGCCCCACTGCTTCATGCCCGCCTCGATGCGCTCGACTACCGTCTCCATCACCTTCACGCGGGCATAGCGCTTCGAGTCGCCCTCGATCAGGCTCCACGGGGCATAGGGCTGGTCGGTGCGGGCGAGCATGCCCTCGACCGCCTCCACGTAGGCGCCGCGCTTGTCGCGGTTGCGCCAATCCTCGTCGGTCAGCTTCCACGCCTTCAGCAGGTCCTTCTTTCGCCGCTCGAAGCGTTTCAGCTGCTCCTCGTCGGAGATCTGGAGCCAGAGCTTGACCAGAATCATCCCCTCCTCCGCGAGCGTCCGCTCGAACCCGTTGATCTCGTCGTAGGCGCGAAGCCACTGCTCGCGGGTGGCGAAGCCCTCGACGCGCTCGACCAGCACTCGCCCGTACCAGGAGCGGTCGAAGATGGCCATCCCGCCCCAGCCCGGCAGCACCTGGAAGAACCGCGCCAGGAAGTGATGGCGCTTCTCGTCGGGCGTCGGGGCTGCGAACTGGACCACGCGCACGTGACGGGGGTCCATCTGGGCCACGAGCCGCTTGATCGCCCCGCCCTTGCCTGAGGCATCCCAGCCCTCGAACACCACGCACACCGGCGGCCCGAGCCGGCGCTCGCCGATCTGGCCGCCCAGGGTCAGGCGGAGCTGGGCGAGCCGCTCCCAGGCGTGGTCGAGGGCCCGCGCTTCCTCCTTGCGGGTCAGCGACAGGGAGAGGTCGAGCTCGTCGAGGCGGCCCATGCTCGCGATCCTCTCACGTCAGTAGGGCTCAGGCACGCGCTGCCCGGGAGGCTCCGGCTGGTCGCTGAACACGTTGAGCACCAGCGGGAACCCGGCTGCGGCCAGGAAGACGAGGATGATCCCCAGCGCGATCAGCCATCGCGAGCGGCTCAAGTGGCCGAGGATGCCGATCGCAAAGCCGATCATCATCAAGGACACGTAGGGACCGATGGACTCGGGGAGGATCCCTGCAACCGGCATGGCGCCATTATCATCGGCTGGGTGCCCGCTACACCACAGCCAAGCTCCGTGGCCGAGGTCAAGGAGGCGCTGGGACGGGTCGGATACCTCGCCGACGAGCCCGCGGCGCTGGTCGCCTACCTGGCGCAGCGGCTCGGAAAGCCCGTGCTGGTCGAGGGCCCGGCCGGGGTGGGAAAGACCGAGCTGGCAAAGGCGATGTCGCGGGCGACCGAGCGCCCACTGATCCGCCTCCAGTGCTACGAGGGCCTCGACGAGGCCAAGGCGCTCTACGAGTGGAACTACCGCAAGCAGCTGCTGCGGATCCAGGCCGAGAGCGGCCTGGACGAGCAGCCTGCCACAGACCCGGCCGCGGCCGGAGTCGCAGACGAGGACACGGCCGGAAAGATGATGGGGGACATCTTCGCCGAGGAGTTCCTGCTCACCAGGCCGCTGCTGCAGGCGATCGCCTCCACTGAGCCGGTGGTGCTGCTGATCGACGAGATCGACAAGACCGACCAGGAGTTCGAGGCGATGCTGCTCGAGGTCCTGTCGGACTTCCAGATCTCGATTCCGGAGCTGGGTGTGATCGAGGCGCGCACCCATCCGATCGTGCTGCTGACCTCGAACAACTCGCGCGAGCTGACCGAGGCGCTGAAGCGACGCTGCCTCTACCTGTGGCTCGACTACCCGGAGATCGAGCGCGAGCTGGAGATCGTTCGCCTGCACTCGCCCGAGATCGACGAACGGCTCGCCCGCCGCCTGGTGGAGGTGGTCCACATGGTGCGTCAGCTCGACCTCAAGAAGCCGCCATCGATCGCCGAGTCGATCGACTGGGCGCGCGCCCTGCTGCTGCTCGGCGCAGACGACCTGGATGGCTCGGTCTTCGAGCGCACGATGAGCATCATCGTCAAGCACCGCACCGACATGGACCTGGTGGCAGAGCGCGTCGGGGTGAAGCTTGGCGGGGGGCGGCTCGATGTCGAGGCCGCAAGCTGACGAGGGGCCGTCGGGCCTCGCCCCGCGCGTCGTAGCCTTCTGCGACGAGCTGCGCCGCGAGGGCCTTGCGGTCGGGACCTCGGAGATCCTCGACGCGTTCTCAGCGCTCGAAACGGTGCCGTGGGAACAGCAGGACGACTTCCGTGAGGCTCTGGCCGCCACGGTCGCCAAGTCCCAGGAGGACCGCCGCGTCTTCGAGTTGCTCTTCGATCGCTTCTTCTTCCGCGCGACCGAGCAGGAGGCGCTCGACCGGGGCATCGGCGAGGGTCGCCGCTACGAGGGCGGTGAGCGCCTCGATCTCGACGAGCTGCGGGAGGCGGTCCGTCAGGCGATCGCGGAGGGGCGCGACGGCGAGATGCGCGACCTGGCGCGCCTGGCGATCTCCGCCTTCGGCCGCCCGGGGGAGGGCTCCGGCGTGATCGGCGTCGACGTGCAGCGCATCCGGCGCACCCTCGGCCTCCAGGCGCAGGGGGGAGTCAAGGCGGAGGAGCCGTCACTGGATCGCGAGCAGATCAACCGCTTCGAGCGTCACCTGCGCCGAGAGCTGGAGCGGGCGCTGATCGAGCGCACCGAGAAGCTGCCGCCCGCCCGCCCGCTCGCCCAACTCGATCGAGCGCTGCCCACCAGCGCGGCGCAGGACCTGGCCGCCGTGCACCGGGCAGTCGCGCAGCTCAAGCGCCGGCTGGCGACGCTGGGCCACGAGCGCCGAGGCCGCCGCCGCACCGCCGCCGTCGATGTGCGTCGCACGATGCGCGCCTCGCTCGAAACGGGCGGGGTGCCGCTGCGGCTCAAGTACCGGCCACGGCATCCCCGGCGCCCGGAGATCTACGTGCTCTGCGACGTCTCGACCTCCGTCACCTCGGCGAGCGTCTTCTTCCTGTCCGTGCTGCACGCCCTGCACGACTCGTTCCGCAAGCTGCGCAGCTTCGTGTTCATCGAGCGGATCTCCGAGGTCACCGACGTCTTCGAGCGGGAGCGCGATTTCCGCGCGATCTCGAACCGGATCAGCCGAGAGGGCGGCGTCGCGGACGTCTCCGGCTACACCGACTACGGACGCGTGTGGCTCGAGTTCCTGGAGCAGATCGTCGACGATCTCGGCCCGCGCTCGACGGTGATCGTGCTCGGCGACGCCCGCACCAACGGCCGCGAGCCCCACGCCAAGGTCTTCGCGAGCGTCTGCGAGCGCGCCGGGCGCACCTTCTGGCTCAATCCGGAGCCACGCCTTTACTGGAACTACGGCGACTCGGTGATGGCCGCGTATGAGCGCCATTGCACAGCCGCCTTCGAGTGCTGGACCACCCGCCACCTGGAGAACTTCGTGAACGTGGTCGCCGGGGGCACACCGATGGCCGAGTGAACCTGGTCAGCTCACCAGACCGTCAATGTCCCCGGGTGGCGATGGCGACGGAGCTTCTTGTCCTTCGTGATCAGCTGCCAGCCGTACTCGATCGCAGTCGCGTAAATGAGGCGATCGGCAGGGTCGCCCGGAAAGGAGGATGGAAGCGAGACGGCCGCGTCCGCGATCGCCGGCGTGATGCCGACGGTACGGACCCCCGCGGCGAGGCGCTCGAGCCAGGAGCGGATCGGGATCGTCACGACGATCCGCTCGTGCCTGGCGAGCCACGCCAACTCGAACCAGGAAATCGCGGAGACCGCCAGGTCGCCTGCATCGCCGAGCGTCGCGCTCGCCCGCTCGCTCACGCGCTCGGGCTCGGCGGCCCACCAGTGAACCACGTGGCTGTCGAGCAAGACGGTGGTCAGGGAAGATCCCAGGCTGCGTCGGTGCTGAACAGCTGATCGTCAGAAGCCGCGCTCATCGCGACCTCCGCAAGCTCGCCCCTGAGCGCGTGGGAACCCCTCGCGGGCACCAGTCGCGCGACGGGGCGACCGCGCTTGGTGATCTCCACTTCCTCACCGGTCGCCACATCGTCGAGCAAGGCGAGGATCTTCGCCTTCGCCTCCGTTGCGGTTAGCCTTATGGCCATATGGTCACTATACAGGTCACTAAGACCAGCAGGTCGCTCTGACCCTTCCCCACTAGACTTCGTCAGCGAGACATCAGGGGAGCTCGCGGGTAAGCGGGCTGAGATGGCGCCCCAGACAACAACGGTCCCCGGCGCCGACCCTCGGAACCTGTCGCGGTAATGCGCGCGGAGGGAGCTAATGCGAACGACTTCCGAGGCTCCCATAGCGGAGCCTCTCGCGGTTCAAAGGGCCGCCCAGGCAGCGGCGGACGGGGGCGACGCTCGGGTGGGCGCCGTACCCGCCGCCTCGGGCGCGGCGGTCGAGATCAAAGGCTTGGCGCACGCATTCGGCGCGCTTCGCGTGATCGAGCGCCTGGACCTGGTTTTGAGGGCGGGCGAGGTGCTCGGCATCGTCGGCCCTTCGGGCTGCGGCAAGTCGACGCTGCTGGAGCTGGTCAGCGGCCTGCGCGTGCCCCAGGCCGGGACGATCGAGGTCGAGGGAGCCGCCTCGCCCGCCGGCCGCCTCGCCCGCTGTGCGTACATGCCCCAGCGCGACCTGCTGCTGCCCTGGCTGGCCGCGATCGACAACGCGGCGCTGGCGCTGCGAAACCGCGGCGCCTCGCGCGCCGAGGCCCGCCGGGTCGCCCACCCGCTGTTCGAGCGCTTTGGGCTGGCGGGCTTCGAGCGCGCGCGTCCCGCCGAGCTCTCCGGCGGCATGCGGCAGCGAGTCGCCTTTCTGCGCACGCTGCTGGCCGGCAAGCCCGTGCTGCTGCTGGACGAGCCGTTCGCTTCGCTGGACGCGATCACACGGGGGGAGATGCAGGAGTGGCTGGCGAAGGCGCTGGCGACCGAGGCGCGAACCGCGATCCTGGTCACCCACGACGTCGAGGAGGCGCTCTATCTGTCCGATCGCGTGGCGGTGCTCTCTGCCCGGCCCGCAAGCCAGCTCGCCGAGCTGGCCGCGCCCCAGCCTCGAGCGCTGCCGCGCCTGGACGCCGTCACCTCCCAGGGCTTCACGTCGGCGCGTGAGCGCGCGCTCGCGGCGCTGAGCGGGGGGGCGCGATGAGGCGCTGGCTGCCGCCGCTGGCGATCGTCGCCGCCCTGCTCGGCGCCTGGGAGCTGGCGGCGCGCCTGGAGGTGATCGCCGACGCCCTCAAGCTCGAGCCCTTCCTGGTCCCCTCCCCGAGCGAGATCGCCGAAGCGCTGTGGCAGGACAGGCGGCTGCTGACCGAGAACGCCTGGGTCACCCTCCAGGAGGTGATCGCCGGCTTTGCGCTCTCGGTGGCCGCCGGGGTCGCCTTTGCGATCGTCCTGCACCTCTCGCCGACCCTGCGACGCGCCTTCTACCCCCTGCTCGTCGCCTCCCAGACGGTGCCAATCGTCGTCGTCGCCCCGATCCTGGTCGTCTGGCTTGGCTTCGGAATTGGCCCGAAGCTGGCGATCATCGCCTTGATCTGCTTCTTCCCGATCACCGTCAACACCCTTGACGGGCTCGGCTCCGTCAACCCCGACCTGGTGAAGATGATGCGCACCCTGGACTCCAGCCGCTGGCAGACTCTTCGCCGGATCGAGGCGCCAACAGCCCTCCCTTACCTCTTCAGCGGCGCCAAGATCGCCGTCGCAGTGGCGGTGATCGGCGCCGTGTTCGGCGAGTGGGCCGGCTCCAGCTCGGGCCTCGGCCACCTGATCCTGGAGGCCTCGGCTCAGCTCCAGACGGCGCGGACGTTCGCCGCTGTGGCCGTGCTCTCCGGGATCGCTATCGCTCTGTTCGCCTTGCTCGCGGCCCTGGAGCGAAGGGTCGCCTGGTGGGGGCCGAACGGGGCCAGAAGTTGAGCAGGCCACCGGAAAAGGAGGACCGTTGAGGAACAAACGCACGAGGCTTCTCACCGCCGCCCTGGCGCTGGCCGCCGCCGCCCTGGCGCTGGCCGCCGGCTGCGGCGAGAAGTCGGAGGACGTCACTTCGGGCAATCCGGAGCCCTTCGACGTGGCGCTCGACTTCTACGTGAACGCCGACCACGCCGGCCTTTATGCGGCGATCGAGCGCGGCTACTTCGGCGACACCGGCCTCGACGTCCGCCCCCGGGTCCCCTCGGATCCGTCGGCGCCGATCAAGCAGGTTGCCGCCGGCCGGGTGGACCTCGCGATCTCGTACGAGCCCGAAGTGCTCCTCGCCCGCGACCAGGGCCTGCCTGTGAAGGCCGTCGCGGCCGTGGTGGGAACGCCGCTCACCTCCCTGATCTGGCTCGAAGGCTCCGGGATACGCAGGGTCAAGGACCTGCGCGGCAAGACGGTGGCCACCGCCGGCATCCCATACCAGGAGGACTACCTGGGCACGATCCTCGAGCGCTCCGGCCTGACCAAGGGCGACGTCGACGTAGTCAACGTCCAGCAGGGCCTGTTGCCGGCGATCCTCTCCGGGCGCGCCGACGCGATGCTCGGTGGCTTCCTCAACGTCGAGGGTGTGGACCTGAGGCTGCGTGGCAAGGGGCCGACAGTGATCCCGGTCGACAGGCTCGGCATTCCGACCTACGATGAGCTGGTCCTGGTCGCGAACTCGGACCGCCTCGAGGACGAGGCGCAGAACGTTCGCCTGTTCATCGCGGCGCTGGAGCGCGGCACCAAGGCGGCCGTCGCCGACCCGGCCGCGGCAACCGAGGCGGTGCTCGACGCCGCCGAGGGCCTCAACCCCAGGTTCACCGCCGCCGAGGTGCGAAAGACGCTGCCCCTGCTGCTGCCGAAGGGCAAGGGGCAGCCCTACGGCCACATGGACCCCGAGCAATGGCAGCGGTTCGCGCAGTTCTTCGCCGACCACGGCCTGATCGAGGCCCTGCCCAGCAGCGGCGATGTGCTGACCAACGACCTGCTGCCCGGCAAGATCCCCGAGTGAGCCTGAACCAGCTCGCGGTCAGCGCGACCACGCACTGCCTGACCGGCTGTGCGATCGGCGAGATCCTGGGAATGGCTATCGCGACGGGTCTCGGATGGGGGGACCTCGGACAGATCGCGCTTGCCGTGGGTCTCGCCTACATGTTTGGCTTCGGCCTGACGGCGATGCCGTTGGTTCGAGCCGGCCTCGCCGCCGGTGTTGTGGTCTCGACCGCGCTCGCAGCCGACACCGTCTCGATCACGGTCATGGAAGTGATCGACAACGCCTTCGTGCTGGTCTATCCGGGTGCAATGGAGGCCGGAATTGGGGATCCCGTCCTCTACTTCGCCGTGGCGTTGGGCTTCGCGGTCGCCTACCCGTTCGCTTTTTTAGCGAATCGCTACATGATCGCCCGCGGCAAGGGCCATGCGGTGGTCCACCCCTACCACGGCCACTGAGCCCGACCGGCGCCGCGCGTCAGGCGGCCAGGCGAAGCGGCGGTCCGGCGGCGATCGCCTTGTGGTGGGCGGCGAGGATCAGGGAGCCGGCGAGGCCGCGATACGGGGCGTACGGGGCGAAGAACTCCTCCACCTCGCCCACGGTGGCGCGGCGGCCGAGCCCGGCCAATCGCCCCACCAGCTTGATGAAGTCGAGGTCCCCGGCAGGCAGCGAGTCGGGCTCGCCACGACCGTAGAGGCCCAGGCACTGGACCGTCCAGGGGCCGATCTCGGGGATCGCCAGCAGGCGGCGATCGCCGCCTGGGTCGGCGAGATCGACCCGGCCCTTCGCAACCTCCCGGGCGGCGCGGATCAGGGCCAGCGCTCGGGCCGGCGCCAGGTCCAGCGCGGCGAGCTCGGCCGGGGCGCATCCGGCGAGCAGCTCGGGACTCGGCGCGTCCCGGAGCTCCATGCCGTCGGGCCCCGGTGCCGGCGACCCCCAGCGAAACACCATGCGCCGCTGGATCTGCGCCGCCCGCGACGATTCGATCAGCTGCTTGGTGATGGCCCAGGCGAGCGCCTCCCAGGGCCAGGGGCGGCGCCGGGGCCGGTGCCAGGGGCGGCGCCGGATCGCCGGGCCAAGCAAGGGGTCCGAGCGAAAGCGGTCATAGAGCGGGCGATAGTCGTCGTCGACGCCGAGCGCGAAGCGCATCCGCTCGATCGCCACCCGCCGGCACTCGGCCGGCTCGCCCTCCGCGCGAAACCGCACCTGCCCGTCGCGCCGCTGGGCCGCGCGCACCACGACTGGAACGCCATCCACGTGGAGCAGGCGTGTGACGATCCCCCGGCGGACGCGCATCACGGCATCCCCCCCACCGCTCGCCGGCAGCCGGTAGGGCCACGGGGGGGACACCTCGACCTCGAGGCTCGCGCCGGTGGGCGCCGGCGGCGCACCGCCGGGCACGGGACTACCTGTCGCCCAGGACGTGGAGGTCGACCATGAATGACCGGCTGGCGATGATCCTCGGCGGATCCTGCCGGCGGCGGAGCCCCCGCCGCGAACGCTGACGGCGCGGCGCGGCGCTTGAACGCACGGCCCGCACCGCAGCGACCGTGGCGGCACCCGCCACCAAGCCGCCGGCGGCGGCGATCGCCGCGGTCCTCATCTCACCTCGCCAGGCCTCGACCTCGGTGCGGCGGGCCGGCTCCGGGAGCCGGGCCGGCTCCTCGACCGCCTCGCCTTGGTCCGCGGCCGGCTCCTCGACCGCCTCCGCCTCGAGCACGACTTCCTGGGGCATGGCCGCCAGTCTATAGGTGGGTTGGGCGCTAACCGGAGAGCGGCAGCTCATAGAGCCGGTAGCGCTTCACCACGGTGCCGCCCATCCCCTCCATGGCGCGGTTCATCGGCTCATTGACCTCCAGGATCCACCCCATCTCGCCCCATTTCTGCCGCACTCGTGCGGCAACCTCGACGTGGCGCACGTAGAGGGCGGCGGCGACGCCAAGGTGCTGGTAGCGGGGCTTGACGCCGAGCGCCAACACCCGAACCCGGTCGATCTTGCGCCGGCCGGTCAGGAAGCGCCACCAGCCGAGCGGCAGAAGCCGCCCGTTCATCTTTGCCAGCACCTGGTTGACGTCCGGCAGCGTCAGCGCGGCGCCCACCACCTCGCCCTCGCGCTCCGCGATCATCGCCCAGTTCTCGTCCAGGATCGGCTTCAGGTTCTTGGACTGGAAGCGAACCTCCTCCTCGGTGATGGGCACGAAGCCCCAGTTGGTCCCCCAGGCCTCGTTGTAGACGTCCATGAAGCGGGCAATCTCGGCCTCCAGGTCGCGCTTTCTCATCTGGCGGATGGCCACGCCGTGCTCGGTGGCCGCCGCCTGGGCCGCCTGGTGGATGAGATTGTGGAAATGGTCGCCCTGCTTCAGCTCCCCCATCGCCAGGCGCCACATCCACAGGTCCATGCCCTTGGTCATTCCCAGCCCCTCGAGCAGCTCCCGGTAGTAGGAGGGGTGCCAGGGCTCCAGGATCAGCGGCTCGAGGTCGTGGCCGTCGACCAACAGGCCGCACTCGTCGTTGGTGGTGAAGTCCATGGGGCCGAGCATCCGATCGCGCCCCCGTGCGCGTACCCACTCCGTGGCGGCCTCGACCAGCGCCCGGGCCACCTCGGGGTCGTTCTCCGACTCGAAGAACCCGAACATGCCGTCGTTGCCGCCCTGGAACTGGGTCCAGCGCTCGTCCACGTGGGCGCTGATGCGCCCGACCACCTCGCCGTCGCGCTCGGCCAGGAAGTACTCGGCCTCCGCGTGCTCGAAGAACGGGTTCTTGTGCCGGTCGAGGAACTGGCGCCGCTCCATGATCAGGGGCGGCACCCAGGGCGTGCCGCGATGGAGCCGGAACGGCAGCTTGATGAAGGCGGTCAGGTCGCGGCGGCCTTGCACGGGGCGAACTTCGAGCGCGGCCATTCGGGCGCCACTCTATGACACGGGCATGGAAGACTCTGATCCATGAGCGAGGCGATTCGCGCGCCCGCCGACGTGTTCGAGAAGGCGCGCAGCCACGACCGCAAGGAGCAGCTGGAGGCCGCCAAGCAGGCCGATCTACTCCCCTACTTCCGGCTGATGACCTCCGAGGCGGGGCCGCTGGTCGAAATGGAGGGCCGCAACGCCGCCGACGGCGGCGTGATCATGCTCGGCTCCAACAACTACCTCGGCCTGACCGGCGACCCGAGGGTGAAGGCGGCGGCCCGAGAGGCGCTCGAGCGCTACGGCACCGCGCTCACCGGTTCGCGGCTTCTGAACGGGACCATCCCCCTGCACGTCGAGCTCGAACGGGAGATCGTCGAGTGGATGCAGACCGAGGACGCGATCGTCTTCACCACCGGCTACCAGGCCAACCTGGGCACGATCGGAACAATCCTCGAGCCCGGCGACACGGTGATCTGCGACTCGGGGGACCACGCCTCGATCCTCGACGGCTGCCGTCTGTCGGGGGCGAAGCTGCGCCCCTTCCGCCACAACCAGATGGACAAGCTCGAGAAGATGCTCGAGCGCGCCAACGCCGATGGGGGTGGCGCGCTCGTGGTCGTGGACGGGGTCTTCTCGATGGAGGGCGACATCTGCCCGCTGCCGGAGATCGTCGAGCGCACGGAGCGCCACGGTGCCCGGCTGATGGTCGACGAGGCGCACGCCGTGGGCGTCCTGGGCGAGCGGGGCGCCGGCGTCTGCGAGCTCTACGGGCTGGAGGACCGGGTCGACCTGCGAATGGGCACGTTTTCGAAGAGCCTCGCCTCGTGCGGTGGCTTCGTCGCCGGCCCAGCCGACGTGATCGAGTACCTGCGGATCTCGGCGCGAGCCTTCGTGTTCACGGCCGCGGCGGTCCCCGCTTCGCTCGGGGCCGCGCTGGAGGCGATCCGCATCTGCCGTCGCGAGGGGCGCCCGCTGTTCGCTCGGCTGCTCGACAATGCCGCCTACCTGCGCAGGGGCCTCGGCGAGCTGGGCCTCGTGGTCGTCGAGCCCGGCCGGCTTCCGGACGGGTCGACGGCGATCACCCCGGTGGTTCCGGTCCTGGTCGGCGATGACTGGCAGGCGGTGATGCTGTGGAAGGCGCTGTTCGAGGCCGGGGTCTACACGAATGTCGCGCTTCACCCCGCGGTCGCCCCGGGCGGTGCGCTGTTACGCACCAGCCTGATGGCGACCCACGAGCGCGACCACATCGACCGGGCGCTCGAGATCTTCGACCGGGTGATCCAAGACTTCCCGGATCTCCCACGCTCGAGTTAGCCGGCTCGGAGTAACGCGGGTCGCGACTTTTGCCTCCCCCGTTATGGGTAGTTTCCCCTTGTCCAATTTCGGACAAGCCAACTGAGAGCAAGAAAACCTTGCTCTTAGCGAACGACTGGACCGGTCAAGAGGGGTTCTGATTTGCGCCCCCTTGCGCCCTTGTCTAGTTTCCCGCGCACGCCGGATGCGCCTCGGGGCAGGAGGCCACCGGAACGGAAAAGAGATATTTCGTTCCGCCTAATCCAGCCTCGTCCGTCTTGGCTGGGGGAGCGCCCGAATCAGATCCTCGTTGAATGCTCGGAGGAAGGAGTGACGATGTCAGTTGCCGCAACGGTATCCGCGCCACAGCACATGCAAGCTCTCGCGCACGCCAACCGCGTCCGGCTCGCTAGGGCCTCGCTCAAGCGCGCCATTCTCGCCGGTCACGCCGACGTGCCCGAGGTGGTTCGAACTTGCCCCTGGGAGGTCGAGACCATGACCGTGGGCGAGCTCTTGCGCAGTCAACGGCGCTGGGGTCGCGCCCGCGCCCGCAAGTTCCTCTCCTCGTTGGCCTTGAACGAGAATCGCGAGCTGGGACGGCTCACGGAGCGCCAGCGCGGGGTGCTGGCCGGAGAGCTCCAGGCCAAGGCACTGCGGCGGCGCTAGGAGGCGCCTCGGCGGTCACGCCGGGCGCCTCGGCGCACCCTTCAGCGTACCTTGAAGGCCTGCCCGGAACGGCGCGTGAACGCCCGGGTCAGCCCCCAGGCGGCGAGCGCGAAGGCCGCGATCGCAGCGGCGAGCGCTAGGGGAAACCAGACCGCGCCCCCGGTGAGAAAGGCGAGCGCGCCCAGCACGGCCATCGCGAGCGCCCCCGAGAGCACCAGGGTGTGCGAGCGGTAGCCCGCGAAGTGCTCTCGGATCGACAGCTCGACCCCGGCGAGGGCTCCGAGCACGAGCCCTACCCCGATCAGCACCGTCCCCCGCCCGCCTTGGACGACGAACCCGACGACGAGCATCACGAGCGCCACCAACACGACCAGCTCGACCAGCGGAAAGGAGCCCCAGGGCGCCGGCGGTCGCTCGTCGTCTATCGGTTGCGCGCGACGCCTGCGGGGGGCCTCCGTCGACTTCGCAGCAGCCGACTCAGCCGCCGGGGACTTCGCCGGGGCGGGGCGCGGACGGCGCTTGCGACGTTTTTTGCTCATCGGCCCCGAAAACCAAGCAGGTCGGTCGATCTCGCGCGCTTCGCGCGCTCGCACCGCGCCTGCGGCGCTAATCGATGTGCGAAGCGAGCGTAGTTCAAACCTACGTGAGCGAGACGATCGATCGAGTCGGCTGAGATGCGCCGGTTTGCAGGGGCCGTGGCCCCTGGGCTAACGGACAGCCGGAGGAGAGCTTGACCCGCCACCAACCCAGCAGCATCCCCAGGATGCCCCAGCGAGGCCGCGAATGCCAGTGCCGGCAGCCGCGCTCGCCGACGTCCTCGTTGGACACCCGGACCCACCGGTAGCGGTGGGGCTCGGCGATCATCGCCTCCATCAAGCCGCGATTGTGCTCCTCGACCTCGCTTTGGCGCCCGAGCTCGGCGCCCGCCTCGCGGAGCCTGGCGGCGAGCGCGTCGCGCACCCGCTCCAGCTCGGCGACCCCGAGCACCCGAGGCCCGCCCACCGCGCCGACCGTCCACTCGATCCCCTGACGGGGGAAGGCGGAAGCGAACAGCTCGCCGAGGCGCTTCTCCAGCAGTGCGATCTGCCCGCGAAGGTCCTGGCGGGCCCGGCGCTCGGTGAGGGCATCGACGCGTCCGGAGCCGACGCCCAGCGCCGCCTCCAGGGCATCGACCGGCTGAAGCGACGAATCGCCCGCCTCGGTCTCCAGCAATTGCTCGGGCACGAGGGTCTCCGTTCGCCGGAATCTACGTCGCGCTTATTGTACCCCTGAGAAGGCGAGCGGTCGGCGTGACCGCTAGTGGGTCGTCACATAACGTTGTGCCTGAAACCGCGAGGCGCAGGCGTCGCCGGGCAAGGACGCAGGGAGCCCGAGTAGCAGCGCTACTCGGGCGACTGAGGACGCAGCATGGCGGCGATCTGCGGCCGCGGTTTCGGGTGCAAGGTTGTGTGACGGCCCACTAGCTCCGGATCACGTCCGCGGCCAGCCAGATCGCCTCCTCGACGGCGATCTCCGG
>JBBPIK010000013.1:1232-50743 GCA_038040415.1 Actinomycetota bacterium | reverse complement strand
GCGTGGCCGTTTGCGGGCGTGCCGACTCGTGCGGTCCCCCCTGCGGACCGCACGAGTCGGCTCGCTCGGCGTCAGTTGATCGGCGGCTGATAGCCCGAGGCCACGGCGAGCTCGCGCCGCACGAGCTTGGCGAGGCCCGCGGTGTTCTGAGCGTTGCTGGTCGGCCAACGCTTGGCCACGGCCAGATAGAGGCCGCTCGAGGACTCGTCGGCCACGTGGACCGGATCGCACAGACCACGGAACACTCGCGCGGGATGCCAGCAGCTCAGCAGCCAGTCGTCGCCGACCAGGAGCTGCAGAGGCTCGAAGACTGAGGCGACAGGGCGGCCGTTGGTGGGATTGCTTCCGTTGCCGTTCGTCGCGTTGGTTCCGTTTGCGCCTGAATCCAGATGGCGAATCCGGAAGCCAGACGTGATGATCACCTCGCTGTTGCCGTAGCTCCCCCCGACTGCAAATCGCTTTGGGCTGATCAGGTCGCGCACCATCTTCTCCGTCAGCTGGCCGCGGCAAATGGGTGCGAGCAGCGCAAGCACCTCGCTGGTGCCCAGGTCGCCGCCGTAGATGTCGACCCAACGGAGCCCATCAGCCAGCTCGAGGTCTTGCAGTGGAAGCGGCTCGGGAGCTCGCTCGGGCAGCCAGGCGCTGGCCTGCCGGATCAACCGCGGCCGCTTTGCGCTGCTCAGCGGCGGCGCCCCACTTGGTCGCTCTACCTGTTGCGACGCTGTCGTGCTCATCAGCCCTCCGTACCTCGCCCAACTAACAAGCCGCGCCGGTGGAAGTTGCGCCTCCACTAGCTTTCCTCTGCGTGTTCGGTGAATCCGCCACCACGGGTCGGTCCACGGACGACCGGGTCGTGATCGAGACCCGCCAGCTCGTGAAGCGCTTCGGTGAGCGCGAGGCGCTCAAGGGAGTCAGCTTCGAGGCGCGCCGGGGCGAGCTGCTCGCGGTGATCGGTCCCAACGGCGCCGGCAAGACCACGCTGCTGTCGATTCTCGCCGGGATCAGGCGCCAAGACGGCGGGACCGTCAGCCGAGATCCCGGCGAGATCGGCTGGATCCCGCAGCAGGCGGCGGTTTACCGGCGGCTCACGGTGATGGAGAACCTGCGCCTGTTTGCGCACCTCGAGAAGGTCCCCGACACCGACAAGGCGGTCGAGCAGATGCTCGACCAAGCGGGGCTCGCCGACCGCCGGAACGACCAGGTCGGGGCACTGTCGGGAGGGAACCAGCAACGGATCAACATCGCGATCGGCCTCCTCGCTCAGCCGCTCGTCTTGCTCCTCGACGAGCCAAGCGCCGGGCTCGACCCCCGTCAGCGGGAGCGCCTTTGGGAGTTCGTCCTCGGCCTTGCCGGCGGGGGCACCACGGTGATCTTCTCCACTCACAACATCGCCGAGGCCGAGCGCTATGGCCAGCGCCTGCTGGTGCTCGCCGATGGCGAGGGGCTGTTCGACGGCACCTCAGCCGAGCTGCACGCGGCCGTACCCGAGTCGGGCGCCCGCGACTTCGAGCAGGCGTTCGTTGCCTTTCTGCGGGATCGAGGCCATTGATGCCAATCCGGGTCACCTGAGATCGTAGATGCGCTGGCTGTTCATCAAGGATCTTCAGATCCTGCGCCGCTCCCCGCTGGTCACGACGCTGCTCGTGGTCTATCCGGTCGTAATCGCCGTGCTGATCGGCTTCGCGCTGTCGCGCGGTCCCCAGACGCCCAGGGTCGCCTTCCTGAACCAGGTGCCCGAGGGCCAGCAGCTCGTGCTCGCCGGCACCGAGTTCGATATCGCGGGGGCCCGCAGCGAGCTCTGCTCGCGGATTGAGTGCATCCCGGTCGCCAGCGAAGAGGAGGCACGTGACATGGTCCGCTCCGGCGACGCGCTGGCGGCCCTGATCCTGCCCGCGGACCTGATCCAAGAGCTCGGCTCGCTGAGCTCGCTGGCGCCCTCGCAGCCGACCGTGCGAGTGCTGGTCAACGAGGAGGACCCGGTGAAGGCGCGGCTGGTGGACGACCGGATCGGCTCGCTGGTCACGGAGGCCAACCTGAGGATCTCGGAGCAGGTGACGGAGATCTCCGCGAACTACCTCGGCCTCCTGCTCAGAGGCGGTCACTTCGAGCTGCTTGGGCAGACGTTCAACGTGCTCGGCCTCGAGAACACCCAGCGCATCCTCGAGGCGCTGCGACCGGAGCTGCCCGCCGGTAGCCCTTTCGCCGAGGCGCTCGACCAGGTGATCCAGTTCTCGCGGCTCGCGCGCCGGAACCTCGACCTCGCCGATCCGGTGCTGAGCGTGATCGCCCACCCGATCGAGGTTGAAAAGGAGGTCGTCTCGGGCTCCCCGCCCAGCCTCGACTCGTTCGCGATCTCCGTCGCAACCACGGTGACCTTGATGTTCGTCACCGTGCTGCTGGTTGCCGGCTCGCTCGCACTGGAGCGCGAGGAGAACGTCTTTCCGCGACTGACCCGTGGGCTGGTGGGGCGGACGGCGCTCCTAATCGAGAAGGTGGGGCTGGGGGTGGCGCTGTCGATCCTGGTAACGCTTTTGATGCTGGCCGGCTTGTCGCTGTTTGTCGACGTCGACTGGGGCCGCTTCCCCCTGTTCGGGGCGGCGATCGTGGCGGGCGGCGCCGCCTTTGCCGCCTTCGGGGCGGCGATCGGCGGAGCCGCCCGCGAGGTCCGCGCGAGCTCGCTGCTCGCCTTCATGATCTCCCTGCCCATCGCCTTCGTTTCCCTGGTCGGCTCCGGGACCGTGAGCCCCACGCTGTTCGACGTGATCAAGGTGGCCCGGGCGCTGTTCCCGTTCGACCCGGCACTCGACGCGATCTCGGGGGGCCTGGACGCTGCCGGTCCCGGCCTTGGCCTGCCGATCCTCCACCTGGCGATCCTCGCCGTCGCGTACGGGGCGCTGGCGCGGCTGGCGTTGCGCCGCTTCGCCTCCTGAGAGTCTGCGCCTAGAATCACCCTCGTGAGCTTTCCCGCCACGCGAATGCGGAGGCTGCGGCGGACCAGGCCGCTGCGCGAGCTCGTGCGGGAGACCGAGCTGTCGCCGCGGCATCTGGTGCAACCCCTGTTCGTTGTGGCAGGCGAGGGGCTGCGGCAGGAGGTGCCCTCGATGCCCGGCATCGAGCGCTTCTCGATCTCCGAGCTGGTCGCCGAGGCGACCGAGCTCCAGGCGACCGGAATCGGCGCCGTGATCCTGTTCGGCATCCCGGCCTCCAAGGACGAGGCGGGCTCCGGCGCCTACGATTCGGAGGGCGTCGTGCAGATGGCCGTCCGGGCGCTCAAGGACGCCCATCCCGACCTGGTCGTAATCACCGACGTCTGCCTGTGCGAGTACACGTCGCACGGCCATTGCGGCGTGGTCCGTGAGGGCGAGGTCGACAACGACCTGACCATCGAGCTGCTCGCCAAGACGGCGATCTCCCACGCCAACGCGGGAGCTGACGTGGTGGCGCCCAGCGACATGATGGATGGCCGCGTGGGGGCAATCCGCTCGCAGCTCGACGAGGATGGCCACCCGAACGTCGCGATCGTCGCCTACAGCGCCAAATACGCCTCCGCCTTCTATGGGCCGTTCCGCGAGGCGGCCGAGTCCACCCCGGAGTTCGGCGATCGCCGCGGCTACCAGATGGACCCTGCAAACGCGCTCGAGGGCGTCCGCGAGGCCAAGCTCGACCTCGCCGAGGGTGCCGACGTGGTGATGGTGAAGCCCGCCACCCCCTACCTCGACGTGATCCGCCTGGTGAAGGAGGAGACCGGCGCCCCAGTCGCGGCCTTCCACGTCTCCGGCGAGTACTCGATGCTCAAGGCTGCCGCCCGGAACGGCTGGCTCGACGAACGGTCCGCAGTGCTCGAAACGCTGACCGCCATCCGCCGCGCGGGTGCGGATCTGGTGTTCACCTACTACGCGAAGGAAGCCGCGGCTTGGCTTTGAGCGGGGCCAGCGCGCCGCTCCGCGCGCCGCGGCCCAAGGCTCGCTCGCGTAAGGCGGGCGCCGCGGTGCCGCTCGACGCGGTCGACAAGCTGCTTTTGAACCTGCTCCAGTCGAGCTTCCCGCTCGAGCCCGAGCCGTTCGGGGCCGTCGCCCGCCGGGCCGAGCTGCCTCTGGACGAGGTCAAGGCCCGCACCCAGCGGCTGCTCGACGAGCGGATCATCCGCGAGATCACCCCGATCTTCGACACCCGGGCGCTCGGCTATGCGTCGATGCTGGTCGCCGCCAAGGTCGACTCCGAGAACCCGCAGCGCGCCGCGCGGATCATCAACTCCCATCCCGGCGTCTCACACAACTACCTGCGCACCCACGAGTTCAACCTCTGGTTCACGATCGCCACGCCCCCCGACTCGGGGTTGGGGCTGGACGGCACCCTGGAGGTGCTGAGCGCCGCAACGGGCGCCGAGTCGATCCGCCAGCTCCCCACGCTCACCCTGTTCAAGATCAACATGAACCTCGAGATGGAGCGGGGGACCGAGGCGCTGGAGGCCACGGTCGCCGCGACGCCGCCGCGCGAGCTGGAGGCGCAGCCCTACGACGAGGTGGACGTAGCAGTGATCCGGGCCCTCCAGGGGCCGATGGCGGTCACGGACCGCCCCTACGACGCGGCGGCCGAGCAGGTCGGGATGCCGGTCGGCCGGTTCCTGGAGCATCTCGAGCGGATGGTGGAGCGAAAGCTGCTGCGGCGTGTGGCGGCGATCCTCTTCCACCGGCGCGCCGGGTTCTCGGCCAACGGGATGGGCGTGTGGCGGGTCCCGTCCGATCAGGTGCTCGAGGTGGGCGGCAAGATGGCAGCCGTGCGGGGGGTCTCCCACTGCTACCAGCGGCCCACCTACGACGACTGGCCCTACTCGGTGTTCACCATGGCCCACGGGCGCTCCAAGCAGGAGTGCGACGCGGTCCTCGATCGGATCGCCGACGAGCATGGCCTGCATGGCGACGACCGCGCGGTCCTCTACTCCTCGACCGAGTTCAAGAAGGTGAGGCTGCACTATTTCACCGAGGACTACGCCGACTGGGAGGCTCAGCACTCCTGAGCGCCGCAGGCTCCCCGGAGCCCGAGGTACGAGGGTGACCACTAGGTCTGAGGAGCTGTATCGCCGCGCCCTTGGGCTGATGCCGGGCGGGGTCAACTCGCCGGTGCGGGCGATGCGCTCCATCGGTCGTGACCACCCGGTCTTCGCCGAGCGCGGCGAGGGCTGCGAGCTGATCGACGTGGACGCCAACCGCTACGTGGACTGGGTCTGCTCCTGGGGGCCGCTGATCCTCGGCCACGCCCATCCGGCGGTGGTGGAGGCGGTGCGCCGCGCGGCCGAGCTGGGGACGGGCTACGGGGCGCCCACAGAGGGGGAGGTGGCGCTGGCGGCGGAGGTCTGCGAGCGGTTCGGGTCGGTGGAGATGGTCCGGATGGTCAACTCGGGGACCGAGGCCTCGATGAGCGCCGTCCGCCTGGCGCGGGCGGCGACAAAGCGAGACACGGTGGTCAAGTTCGCCGGCGCCTACCACGGGCACGTCGACGGGCTGCTGGCCGAGGCCGGCTCGGGCCTGGCGACGCAGGGGATCCCGGCGAGCCCGGGGGTGACGGCGGCGCAGGCCGCCGACACGATCGTCGTCCCCTGGAACGACCGCGACGCCCTGGCGGCGGCAATCGCCGAGCAGCCGGTGGCGGCGATTCTGGCCGAGCCTGTGCCGGCAAACATGGGCGTGGTGCCCCCGGCCGACGGCTTCCTGGGCTTCTTGAGCGAGCAGGCCAAGGCGGCCGGGGCGCTGCTGGTTCTGGACGAGGTGATCTCGGGCTTCCGAGTGGCGCGGGGGGGTGCCCAGGAGCTGTACGGGGTCAACGCCGACCTGACGATCATGGGCAAGGTGCTGGGCGGTGGCCTGCCGGCCGCCGCCTATGGGGGGCGGCGGGAGCTGATGGAGATGGTGGCGCCGGCGGGCGACGTCTACCAAGCGGGGACCCTGGCGGGCAATCCACTTGCGGTGGCCGCGGGCTTGGCGACCCTGAGCGAGCTCGACGCCGCCGCCTACCAGAGGCTGGCGGCGCTCACCGAAAGCCTCGCGGCCGCTCTTCGCGAGGCGGCCGGTGACCGCCCGGTCCGCGTGGTCTCGGCCTGCGGGCTCGTGACGCCGTTCTTCAGCGCCGAGCCCGTCCACGACTTCGCCGGCGCCACGGCCTGCGACCTGGAGGCGTACGGCCGCTTTTGCCGGGCGCTGCTGGAACGTGGGGTGTATCCGCCTGCCTCCCAGTTCGAGGCGTGGTTCGTCTCCCTGGCTCATGACGAGGCTGCGATCGACCGCACCGCCCAGGCTGCCTCAGAGGCCTTCTCCGAGGCGTTCGCCTAGGCGGCGCCCCGCTCTCGCATCTCGTGGGACGAAACTGCGGCCACGACACAATGGGCTGGGTAGGTGTCTGCCCGCTCCGGCGAGTTGGGGGTTCTCGTTCATATGGATCGAAAAGTCCCAACTCGTCCCAGATGACCCAGGCCGCTCTGCCTGCGCCACCCAGCTCAGCCCGCTTGGATTCATCATGGACCGCGATGGTCGACTTGCGCTCCTCTATCGAGCGCAACTCGACCATCGGCGTCTCTAGGCGGCTTCCTCGGCCAGGCGATCGCTCGCCGGGGGCCTGGCGAGCTCGACGTGGGCGCGGCTGTCGCGGCCGCGGATCAGCGCCAGCGTCAGCACCAATCCGAGTGTGGCGATCATCGCACCGCCGAGGAACGCCGCCTGGAAGCCCTCGGTGAGCGCGTTCGTGAGCGCGGAGGGATCGCCCCCCGCCGAGGCCATGACGTCGTCGGTCCGGGAATTGGCGATCGTCGCCAGCACGGCCAGCCCCAACGCGCCGCCGATCTGTTGCGAGGTGTTGATCAGCCCGCTCGCGAGCCCGGATTCCTGGTCGCGCACCCCCGAGACAGCGGCGATCGTGGTCGTCACGAAGGCGAATCCGAGGCCAAAGGCGGCCAGCACCGAGGGCCCGAGGATGTCGGAGACGTAGCCACCGCCAACCGAGACCTGCGAGAACCAGAGCAGCGCGAGGGCGATCATCGCCATCCCGGTCGCGAGCACGGGCTTGAAGCCGATCCGCGTCACCAGCACTGAGGCGATCGCCGAGGCGATGATGATCGACGCTGCCAGCGGCAGGTAGGAGAGCCCCGCCTCGATCGCGCTGTAGCCCAGCACCTGCTGCATGTAGAGGGTGATGAAGAAGAACATCGAGAACAGCGACCCGCCGACGAGGAGTCCGACCACGTTGGCGCCGGTCAGGGTCCGGAGACGGAAGATCCGGAACGGCATCAGCGGCGCTTGCGAGCGGCGCTCGATCGCGATGAAGGTCCCCAGCAGCGCCGCGGCCACGCCGATCAGACCGAGCGTCTGCAGCGAGCCCCAGCCGGCGTCGGTCGCGTCGACGATCGCGTAGACGAGGATCGAGAGGCCGGCCGTGACGCTCACCGCGCCGGCGGCGTCGAAGTGGCGCGTCGCCGACTCGGAGCGGCTCTCGGCGATCAGCCGCGGGGAGAGCGCGGCGACCGCGAGCGCCACCGGCACGTTCACCCACAGAACCCATTCCCAGCCGAGGGTGTCAGTGAGGATCCCCCCGAAGAGCACCCCGGCGGCGCCGCCCGCTCCGGCGACCGCGCCCCAGGCGCCCAGCGCCTTGTTGCGCTCCGCGCCGTCGCGGAACGTGGTGGTCACGATCGACAGCGCCGACGGGGAGATGATCGCGGCGCCGAGGCCCTGGGCGGCCCGGGCCGCGATCAACTGGCCTTCGGTGGCGGCGAAGCCCGCCGCGAGCGAGGCGGCGGCGACCAGGAGCAGTCCGGAGATGAATACCCGCCGGCGTCCCAGCAGGTCGGCCATTCGCCCGCCGAGCAGCAGGAAGCCACCGAAGGTGAGCACGTACGCGTTCACCACCCAGGCGAGGTTCTCCTGGGAGAAGTCGAGCCCCTCGCCGATCGAGGGCAGCGCGACATTCACGATCGACGCGTCGAGGACGACGATGAACTGGGCGAAGCACAGCAACGCGAGGGCGATCCAGCGTCGGCGCTCGAACTCCTGGGCGGTGGTCATCATCGTGGTCCTCCTCTGAGCTTCAACCGTAGCCTGTGCGATAATAGGAACCTGAGTTCCGGTTTCGGTTAGGGCACTATACGGAACTGGGGTTCCGGTTGCGTGAAGGCCGTCACAGATACGACGAATCGCCACCTAGAGAATCGACTTGACTCCCCAAACCGCTACCGCCACCGCCGGCGTACGCACGCAGCGCGCCGATGCCCGCCGCAACCGCGAGCGGATCCTGGTCGCGGCCAGGAGGCAGTTCGCCGCCAACGGCCTGGAGGCGCAGATGGACGACATTGCCCGGGCGGCGGACCTGGGTGTGGGCACGGTGTATCGCCACTTCCCCACCAAGGAGGCGCTGCTCCAGGCGCTGGCGGCGGATCGCTTCATCCGGCTCACCGAGTGGGCACGCGAGGCGCTCGAGGTCCCCGATGCCTGGGAGGGCTTTCGTGACTACCTGCGCCGGTCGGCGGAGCTGGGGGCGAACGACCGCCTGCTCTCCGAGGCGATGGCCGAGCGGGACGCGTTTCAGGGTGCGCAGCGCGAGAAGGACGACTTGATGGAGGCAACGGCGGCGCTGGTCGAGCGAGCCCAGGCCGCCGGCGAGCTGCGACCCGACATCCGCGCTCAGGACATCGCCATGCTGATGTGCGGCCTGGGGCGAGCCACGGGCCCCGGCTCCTTCGACCACGCGACGAGCTGGGAGCGCTACCTGGAGATCATCGTCGCCGGCCTTCGTGCCCCGGCCAGCTCGCCGCTTCCGTAATCTCGCCCGCCTATGAGTTCGCCCGAGGCCGCGCTGTCGGCGCTGTCGGCGCAGCTTCGCACCGAAGAGTCGGTGATCTCGCCGCAGGTGGCCGACCCCGGGGGCGCCGAGCCGGCGCTCGGCCTGCTGGCCGCCGCGGGCCCGCGCGCCGCGGAGGCGCCGGGCGAGTACTCCCTGCTGATCGAGTCGGTCCGCGAGGGCTACCTCCTCCACTACGGGAAGCCCCGCATCGTGGTCGGCGCCGACGCCGATCTGGCCCTGCTGGCGGGCGACTACCTCTACGCGCTGGGTCTCGAGCGGCTGGCCACGCTGGGTGACCTCGAGGCGATCCGCGAGCTGTCCGACCTGATCTCGCTCTCGGCGCAGCTTCACGATGCGCCCATGGACGAGGCCGCAGCCGGCGCGCGGGCGGCGGACGCCGTTTGGCTGGCCTCGGTGACGGTGGTGGCCTCGGGCACCACACCCGATCACGAGCAGGGAAAGTCGGCCCTTCGCGAGGGGCGGCCCGGCGCCCCCTCGGCGCTGTGGCTGAGCGCCCGCCAGACGGCCCAGGAATCCAGTCTCGGGGATCGGTTGGAGCGCGCGGCGGAGGCGATAGGCTTCGATCCCGACCAGGACCTGCCCGCCTGAACGTGGCCGACGCCGCCGACAAGAGCAACGGTTCCGCTGGCGCCGGCGGTGTGCCGACGCCGGATCCGCCTGGCTACTTCGAAGGCGAGTCGATGAACCGGCGCAAGGCGTTCACGGTCGCCGGCCAGGCGGTCGGCGGTCTCGCCGGGGCGGTGATCGTCTTGCCCGCGGTCGGCTTCGCGGTGGCGCCGATCTTCGACCGCCCGGAGGAGCGCTGGGAGAGCGTCGGCCCCGTCAGCCGGTTCACCGCCGACACCTACAGGCCGGTCGTCTTCACCCTGGTCGAGGGAATCGGCGAGGCGGGCAAGACCACCGCCTACGTGCGGGATGGCAATCCTGAGGCGTTCTCGGACGAGCGCGCCGGCACGTACATCGCGCTCTCGACCCGTTGCGCGCACCTCGGCTGCCCGGTGCGCTTCGTCTCCGCGGCCGGCAACTTCATCTGCCCCTGCCATGGCGGCGTGTACGACTTCGAGGGCAAGGTGATCGGCGGCCCTCCCGTGCGGCCGCTGGACCGCTTCCAGACGCGGGTGCGCGACGGCCAGGTGCAGCTCGGCCCCCGCTACAGCGTCACCTCGCAGCTCGAGCCGGTTCGGGCCCGCGACCCGGGCGAGTTCACGGGCGGGATCTGGAACGTCCTCTATCCACCGCGCCCCTCCACCGCGCCGCCTCCGTGATCGAGAGCCCGCGATGAAGCTCCCCGACATGCTGATCCCCGGCCCGCTGCGCAAGCCGCAGAAGCCAGGCGTCGGCGACGGCGCCGGCCCCGTGGACCGTCTCAAGGAGACGCCCGCCGACCTGGTCGGCTGGGTCGACGAGCGCACAGGTGGCGCCAGCTTCCTGTCGGGGATGCTGTTCCGGAAGGTGCCCAAGGGCACCAACTGGTTCTACACGCTCGGGTCGGCAACGCTATTCGCGTTTGTGGTGCAGGCGGTGACAGGCGTCTTCCTGGCGATGTTCTACACGCCGTCCACGACCCAGGCCTACGGCTCGGTCGTCCACCTCACCAACGAGGTCTTCCTGGGCGAGTTCGTGCGCGGCATGCACAAGTGGGGCGCCAGCGTGATGGTCATCCTGATCTGGCTCCACATGGCGCGCACCTTCGTCTTCGGCGCCTACAAGTACCCGCGTGAGCTCAACTGGGTGATCGGCGTCGTGCTGCTGATCCTGACCATGGTGATGGGCTTCACCGGCTACCTGTTGCCCTTCGACCAGGAGTCCTTCTGGGCCACCGAGGTCGCCTTCAACATCACCGGCACCGGGCCGGTGGTGGGGCCCTACCTCGCCGACTTCTTGAGAGGCGGCGCCGAGTTCGAGCAGACGACGCTGGCCCGCTTCTACTCGATCCACATGCTGCTGGTGCCGGGGTTGATCATCGCCTTGATCGGCGCCCACCTGTACCTGGTGGTGAAGCTCGGCACCACGGCGCCGCCCTGGTTGGAGCCGAAGCGCACCAAGGCGACGGTCAAGGAGGAGAGGGTTTGAACCGGGCCGAGAAGGAGGCCTACCTCCGCGACTACGAGCTGCTGAAGAAGGAGGGCAAGCCCTTCTTCCCCTACGCGGTGATGAAGGACTCGACGATGGCCCTGATCGTCGTCCTGGTGATCGCTCTGATGGCCGTCGTGCTCGGCGCCGAGCTGGGCCCCAAGGCCGACCCCACGACCACCACCTACACGCCGCGACCCGATTGGTACTTCTTCTTCCTGTTCGAGGTCCTCCGGGTGATCAAGCCCGCTGAGCTGACGCCGCTGGCGACGATCGGGGTGCCGACGATCGGCATGGTCGTGCTGCTGCTCTTGCCGTTCTTCGACCGCGGCCCGGAACGCCGGCCCGAGCGGCGGCCGATCGCGATGGCCGTGCTGGTGCTGACGCTGGTTTCGATGGCGTACCTCACCTACGCGGGCGCCATCGCCGGGCCGCCGACGAAGATCGACATGGAGGTGGCGCCGCAATACGAGGCGGGCAAGGAGCTGGTCGCCCAGAATGGCTGCCTCGCCTGCCACACCATCGGCGACAACGGCAACGGGACCCTGGGCCCGGAGCTGACCGAGATCGGGGCCCAGATTCCCCGCAGCGCGATCCTGCGCTCGCTTGAGGCGGGCCCGGGGATCATGCCCTCCTTCACGAGCTGCGCTCCGGGCTCCAACGTGGGCTGCTTGTCGCAGAAAGAGCTGAACCAGGTGTCGGACTTCCTGGCGTCGCTGAAGTAGCCCCTCAGCCCGTGGTCGGTGCTCAGTCAGGTCCGGTGGTCGGCCGGCCGTCACGCTCCTCGCCGGAGTTCGCAAGGGAGGTCCGGACGATGTTCGATCGCATCGCGGGCGTCTACGACCTCATGAACACGGCGATGACCGCCGGCATGCATCATCGCTGGCGCGAGCGAGCGGCCGACCGCGCCGAGCTGTCACTGGGCGGCAGCGCCCTCGACCTCTGCTGCGGCACCGGGGACCTGGCGTTCGCTCTGGCGCGGCGCGTCGGTGCCGACGGCGCCGTGGTGGGCTGCGACTTCTCGGAGCGGATGCTGGAGCTGGCGCGGCGCAAGGCCGTCAATCGCGGCGTGGCGCAGGCCAGGTTCGAGTGGGCCGACGCCCTCGAGCTCCCCTACCCGGAGGGGTCGTTTGACGCCGTCACGGCGGGCTTCGGGGTGCGGAACCTGGTCGACCTCGAGCGAGGGCTTGCCGAGATGGTCCGCGTGCTGAGGCCAGGGGGCCGCGCCGTGATCCTGGAGATCACGCAGCCACGCCGCCGTCCGCTGTCGACCTTCTGTTCGCTCTGGTTTGATCGTCTAGTGCCGTTGCTGGGCGCTTTGGCGGGCGATCGCGACGCCTATGCGTACCTGCCCGAGTCGGTGAAGCGCTTCCCGCCGCCCGAGGGCTTGGCGGCGGTGATGCACGACGCCGGTCTGGAGCGGATTCGCTACCTGCTGCTCGCCGGCGGGATCATCGCGATCCACTCGGGGGTGAAAGAGGGGTGAACCGGACCGCGGTCCCGCCCCCGGTGACGCTGGTGCTGGAGGCAGCCGGCGCGTGGCTGCCCGCCCGCTTGGAGGCGGTCGAGGAGCGCCTGGGGGGATTGGTCGAGGGCCATGGCGAAGCTCTCGCCGCGGACGCGGGGGCGACGCTGGCGGCCGGAGGCAAGCGCCTACGCCCGATGCTGGTCCTGCTCAGCGCCGGGCCGCGCGGAGGCGAGGCCGCTATTCGCGGGGCGACCGCGATCGAGCTCGTCCACATGGCGACCCTGGTACATGACGACGTCCTCGACGCGGCGCCGCTTCGCCGCGGCCACCCGACCGTGGTGGCCCGCTCCGGCCGCCACCGCGCGCTTGCGGTCGGGGATCTGCTGTTCTCGCGTGCCTTCGCAGAGCTCGGGAGGGACGGCAGCCGGCGGCAGGTGGAGCTCCTCTCCAGGGCCTCGGTGGCGCTGGCGCTTGGGGAGCTGGCCCAGCGGCGCGACGCTTTCGACGGCGCGATCCCCGCCGAGCGATACCTGGAGCGCTGCGAATTGAAGACGGGCCGACTGTTCGAGTGCGCCTGCGTGATCGGGCGGCTGGACGACTCCGTGCCGCCGGCCGTCGGCCGTGGTGATCCACTCGCCGCGCTCGAGGTCTTCGGTCGCGAGATCGGCCTCGCCTTTCAGCTCCTCGACGACTTGCTCGACGTCACGGGCCCGCCGGAGCGGACGGGCAAGGCCCGCGGGACCGACCTGCTGGACGGCACCGTGACCCTGCCCTTGATCCTGGCCCGCGAGTGCGATCAGCGCCTGGCCGAGCTGGATCTGCGAGGACTCGACGCCGAGGGGGTGGAGGTGGTCTGCGACCGGATCGCGGCGACAGGCGTCCTCGACCAGGTCAGGGCCGGTGCCCGCAGGCGGGTGGAGCTCGCCAAGCGCGCCCTGGAGCGCTCGGCACTCGACCCCGACCAGCGACGGCTCCTCGAGCTGGTCGCCGACGGCGTGGTCGAGCGGTATTCCTAGAAGTCTTCGGGGAGGATCTGGTCCGCGGTCAGGGCGGAGACGAAGCGATCGATCTGGTCCTCCATGTTCGCCCGGGTGAGGATGCTCAGATCCTCGAGCACCGACTCGGTGCCCCGCTCGAGCACCTCGTCGAAGCGGTCGACGATGTCCTGGCTGTAGCTGCCGCCGCCGTTCCATTCGCACGAGGGGCAGCGGAGGGCGACCTCCCAGTGCCGGTTGCTCACCGGCGCCCAGTCGGTCGGGTAGACCAGGTCAGAGCTGCACGAGGGGCAGATGTGGAGGTCATCGCGCCGCCGGCGGGTGGTGCTCGCCAGTCGAGTCTCGAAGACGCTCGGCTCGAGTCCCCCCTCAGGGAAGGCTCGATCGTGCTGCTTCGCTGTCGGCCTCTCTGCCACTTCGGGTGCTCTATCGGCGGAGGGCCCAAGGAGCTTTAGGCACGGGAGCCGAGGCACATCCAGGTACCTGCTCAGCCGCCGGAGTGCGTGCCGGGGCGCCCGCGGGCGGGAATAGACTCACTCCGTATGGTCCTCAGCGACCGCAGCATCAAGGCGGAGATCGAGGCCGGGCGGATCGTCATCGACCCGTTCGACGAGGCGATGGTGCAGCCGTCGAGCGTGGACGTGCGCGTCGACCGTCGCTTCCGCGTCTTCCACAACGCGCGCTATCCGTTCATCGACGTTCGCCAGCCGATGGAGGATCTGACTGAGCTAGTCGAGGTCGAGGGGGACGAGCCATTCATCCTCCATCCGGGCGAGTTCGTGCTCGCCCAGACGCTGGAGCGCGTACAGCTCCCCGACGACATCGTGTCCAGGCTGGAGGGCAAGAGCTCTTTGGGCCGCCTGGGCCTGCTCATACACAGCACCGCTGGCTTCGTGGATGCGGGTTTCGTGGGAAACCTGACCCTGGAGCTGTCCAACGTCGCCAACCTCCCCGTGACCATCTATTACGGCATGCCGATCGGGCAGATCTCGTTCATGCGCCTGGACTCGGCCGTCGAGCGCCCCTACGGCTCAGGCGAGGCGGGCAGCAAGTACCAGGGCCAGGCCGAGCCCACGCCAAGCCGCTTCTACCTCAACTTCAAGCGCTAGCACCCCGCGCCGATACCATTTGTCCTGATGCCAAGCGTGGGACCCCTCGAAGTGGCGATCGTCCTGATCATCGCCCTGCTCATCTTCGGGCCAAAGCGCCTGCCGGAGCTGGGACGCTCGATGGGCCGCGGCATCCGCGAGTTCAGATCCTCGATCTCCGGCAAGGACGATGACGATGACGAGTCGTCGCAGCCCGCTCGGATCGAGGGTGCGGAGCAGCCTGGCGAGCCCGTCGAGACCGAGGTCGTAACCGACCGCCGCTCCTAAGTGGCTGCGCCCCGACTGCGGGCCGCCAAGTTCGACGAGCAGATGTCGCTCGTCGAGCATCTCGACGAGCTGCGAAACCGGATCTTCGCCTCGTTGGCGGTACTGGTGGTCGCCTGCGGGCTGTGCTTCTGGCAGAACGACCTGCTGCTCGAGATCGCCAACAAGCCGCTGCCAGGCGACCGGGTGCCGATCACCTTCGGCGTCACCGAGCCGTTCATGACCACCCTCAAGCTCTCGATCTACGCCGGGATCCTGGTCGCCCTGCCGGTCTTGCTGTACCAGGCCTACGCTTTCATGCTGCCGGCGCTGAAGCCGACCGAGAAGCGCGTCGCCCTTCCCTTCCTGCTCTCGGTCCCGGTGCTGTTCATCGCGGGCGTCGTGTTCTCCTACTTCGTGGTCGTCCCGGCGGCCACCGAGTTCCTCCTCAACTTCAACCAGGACGATTTCAACATCCAGGTGCGGGCCAGCGAGTACTACAGCTTCTTCATCCTCACCCTGATCGCGCTCGGCCTGATGTTCCAGGTGCCGATGGGGGTGGTCGCGGTAACGCGGCTAGGCATTGTCACCCCGCAGCAGCTCTCGCACAATCGCCGCTACGCCTACCTGATCCTGGCCGTGGCGGCGATGCTCCTGCCCGGCACCGACCCGGTGACGATGCTGATCGAGCTGGCCCCTTTGCTGGCGCTGTTCGAGCTCTCGCTGGTCCTGGCGCGCCTGGTGGGCACGCCGGCCGAGCCGGCGACCTCCGCTCCGGAGCCCGAGCCGCCCGCGAGCCCGGCGAGCTAGGCTGGCGGACGTGCTCTTCGACCTACGCGGCAAGCGCAGGCGGGTCGTCCAGGTGGTCTACGCCACGCTGGCGGCCCTTTTCCTGGTCGGCTTCGTCGGCTTCTCGATCGGCAGCGACGCGCCGGGGGGCCTCTTCGACGCCTTTGGAGTCGGAGGAAGCGGTGACACGGGCGCTTCGCTGAGCTCCCAGTACGACGACCAGATCGACAGCGCCAACGAGCAGCTCGTGAAGGACCCGAAGGACACCGCCGCTCTGCTGAAGCTCTCCAAGTACCAGTGGTACAAGGGAAAGGAGGGCATCAGCACCGATCCCGACACGGGTGTGCCCAGCATCAGTGAGGACGGTCACACCGAACTGGGCAATGCGGCCGACGCCTGGGAGAAGTACCTCGAGGTCAACAAGGGCAAGCCGAACTCCGCAATCGCCACCCAGATGGTGCAGGCTTACTACTACCTCGGCGACGCCCAAGGGGCGGCGGAGGCACAGCGGATCGTGGCCGAGGACCAACCCAATTCGGGCGCCTGGGACGACGTCGCCTACTACCTCTACCTGGCCGGCGACATCTCGGAAGGAGATCAGGCGGCAACCAAGGCCGAGGCGGAGGCGCCGAAGGCGCAGCGGAGCCAGATCAAGCAGGATCTGGACCAGATCCGCAAGCAGGCCCTGAAGCTGAAGAAGCAGCAGGCAAAGGCCCAGAAGGACGCGCCTCCCGGCGACAACCCGCTCCAAAACCCGTTCGGCGGCGCCGGAACCGCGCCCTAGGCCCCCCGCCACCCCGCCGTTACCATCCCGACCGCCGGGCCGTTAGCTCAACTGGTAGAGCAGGAGCCTCTTAAGCTCAAGGTTGAAGGTTCGAGCCCTTCACGGCCCATGGCTTGCCAGTTTCATAGGTCCGACACGTAAGGAGAGCGAGTGGGGCAGAAGACGGTGGACAAGGCTTTGGACGGGAATTTCGCAGGGACCGTTGTGTTTCCGGGGGAGGAGCGCTGGGATCAGGCGCGTGCCGCTTGGAACCTCGCGGCCGACCAGAACCCGGCGGCCGTCGCCTACGCCGAGAGCGCCGACGACGTCGTCGCTGCGGTGAACTTTGCGCGAGCGAACGGCCTCGGCATCGCGGCCCAGGGCACGGGCCACGGCGCCGGCCCCCGCGGGCCGCTGGACGGCTCGATCCTGCTCAGGACTGAGCGCATGAAAGGCATCGATATCGACCCCAACAAGCGCGTCGGCCGCTACGAGGCTGGGGTGCTCTGGATGGAGGCCAATCCCGCCGCCGGCGAGCACGGCCTGGCGAACTTCTCGGGCTCGGCACCCGACATCGGCATCGTCGGGTACACGACTGGTGGCGGCTTCGGCTGGCTCGCGCGGCGCTACGGCCTTGCCTGCAACCACGTGCAGGCGATCGAGCTGGTGACCGCCGACGGTGTGAAGCGCCGGGTGGACGCCGACAACGACGCCGACCTGTTCTGGGCCCTGCGGGGCGGCGGCGGAAGCTTCGGGCTCGTCACCGCGATCGAGTTCGATCTGGCTGAGCTGCCGGAGGTCTTCGCCGGCAGCGTCATCTATCCGGCCGACGAGCGCCCCAGCGAGATCATCGATAGCTACTTCCAATGGGCTGCGGCCCTGCCCGACGACGTCACTTCGATCGTGCGGTTCCTGCGCCTGCCGCCGCTGCCGCAGATTCCGGAGCCGCTCCAGGACACGCCGCTGATCACGCTCGGCGCCTGTTACGCGGGGCCGGAGTCGGAGGGTGCGGATCTGATCCAACCGATTCGGGAGCTGGGAGAGCCGGTGATGGACACGTTCCAGACCATGCCTCCCTCAGGGCTCCCCGCGGTCCACATGGAGCCCGAGGAGCCGGTGCCCGGCCTCGTCTACACGGCTTCGCTTCGCGAGGCGCCGCAGGAGGCGATCGACTCGTTCATCGAGACGGCCGGGCCGGACTCGGGCTCGCCGCTTCTCTCCGCCGAGCTTCGCCAGTGCGGCGGTGCGCTCGGCGAGCCGGCGAACGGAGCTGGTGCGCTGTCGCACCTCGACGCCGAGTACGTGTTCTGCGGCATCGGCCTGCCGATGAGCCGCGAGATGGGCGAGGCGATCAACCAGCAGATAGACACCATCTGCGAGGCGCTGAAGCCCTGGGCGCCGGAGAGTCGCTACTTCAACTTCGCCGACCGCCCCACCGACCTGGAGGCGATCTTCGCTCCCGAGACGCTGGAGCGGCTGCGCGACGTGAAGCGCCGCTACGACCCGGACGGCGTGGTCAGCGGCAACCACAACATCTCGCTCGCCTGAGCGTTTCTCGCAAAGAGCTGGTCGTTTACACCGGCGACACATTTGCGCAACACCCGTGACGCAAGGTCGCCGTTGGGCGGGCGTACCTTGCGGCGCAGGCTGCTTTGCCCAGGCAGGAGGAAACGATGTGCCGTTGTGCGACGACTGATGGATGTGCCGTGGTGACGACTGATGCGCTGGTGCGCTGATCAGTGAAGGCGCTCGGCCACCCCAGACGCATGGAGCTCGATCAGAAACGGGGGTTCCCTCGCTTCGGGAGCATTGCTCGGGTCTACAACCGGTGGCTTGTCGACCGTTCCCCCCGAGCCGAGCAGGAAGCCGATCCATTGAGCGTCTTCGACCAGGATCCGGACGACGGCCCCGGGAACGAGGGCCTGATGCACTACACACGTTGACTGCGTGTGTAGGGATCCGGTCGCATTGAGGGCAAGAGCTCGTCCGAGCGATGAGTTCGCGACGCCCCAGCGGTCTAAGGGCGTATGGCAATTGACGTTCGCGGCCGTCGCGCTGGTCTGTGTGACCTAGATCAAATAACCGGCAGCCACCTCCTGTCTATCTTTGAGCCCGTAAACGACTCGTCAGCCGAGAAAGGGACTCCCGAATGACGCGTTTCCTGACCCGTCTTGCCGACCTCGCCTACCGCCGGCGCGGCCGCATGGTCGTCGCCTGGGTTGTTGCGGCGGTCGTGATCATCGGCGTGGGCTCCTCGCTGGCCGGGGAATACGAGGCCGACTACCACACGCCGGGCTCGGAGTCGAAGGCGGCAAGCGAGCTCACCCAGGAGCGGTTCGAGGGCTACTCCGGCCAAGAGATCAACGTCGTTTGGAAGGACGAGGCCGGCGCCAACAGCCCCGGCGCCCGGGAGCGCGTCAACGCCTTCTTTGCCGAAGCCGAGCAGGTCGATCACGTCGCTGAGCACACCGAGCCCCGGTTCTCGCAGGACGGCACGATCGGATCGACCATTCTCCCGTTGACGGTCAACGGCTGGGAGGTCCCCAAGGAGGACGGCGAGAAGCTGGTCGCCGCAGCCGAGAAGAACAGTGGCGACGGGCTGGAGATCGAGCTCGGCGGGGATCCGATCTACCAGGCGCAGGAGTCGGGCAGCCCGGAGGGGGTCGGGCTCCTCGGGGCCACGATCGTGCTGCTGATCGCCTTCGGCTCGGTGGTCGCCGCCGGCCTGCCGCTCGTGATCGCGCTCGTCGGCCTCGGCATCACGTCCGGGGGCCTGATCGTGCTGCTCGCCAACGTCGTCGACGTCCCCGACTGGACCACGGCGGTGTCCGGGCTGATCGGGATCGGGGTCGGCGTCGATTACTCGTTGCTCGTCCTGACCCGGTTCCGGGCGGCGATGAAGGAGGGCAAGGACCGCCACGATGCCGTGGTGGAGGCCGTCACCACCGCCGGGCGCAGCGTGATCATCGCTGGCGCCACCGTCGTGATCGCCGTCCTCGGACTCGCCCTGACTGGCCTGCCCTACATGTACGGCGTCGCCCTCTCGGCTTCCTTCGCCGTCCTGGTCGTAATGCTCGCTGCGGTCACGCTGCTGCCGGCGCTCCTCTCATACCTCGGCCCGAGGGTCGACCGCCTGCGGATCCCCTTCCTCGGCCGGGCGCTGAAGACCGAGGGAGACGGCGAGTCGCCCGCCGCGCGCTGGAGCCACGCGGTCCAGCGGCGGCCTTGGACCGCCGCGATCGCCGCCACGGCCATATTGCTCGCGCTGGCAGCCCCAGCGCTCGGCATGCGCCTGGGCTTCCCCGACGCGGGCAACGACCCGCCGGACACCATGACCCGCCAGAACTACGACCTGACCACCGAGGGATTCGGGCCCGGCACGAACGGGCCACTGGTGATCGCCGCCGACCTGCCCCCCAATCCGGGCGCGGAGGCCGCGATCCGCTCCTTTGCGGACGGGCTTCGCAGCGAGCCCGGGGTCGCCTTCGTCCCGGCGCCGGTGATAAACCCGGAGGGCAACGCGGCGATCGTCAACGTGATCCCCGAGGGCTCACCGCAGGACAAGGAGACCGAGGACCTGGTCAACCACCTGCGCGACAACGTCATTCCGCAGGAGCTCCAGGGCACCGGAATCACAGCCGAGGTCGGAGGCGTGACCGCGGCGCTCGAGGACCAGAGCGACTTCATCCTGGGCCGCATGCCGGTGTTCATAGCCGCCGTCGTCGGGCTCTCCTTCCTGCTCCTGCTGGTCGCCTTCCACTCACCCCTGATCTCGCTCAAGGCCGCGGTGATGAACCTGCTCTCGGTCGGCGCCGCCTACGGCGTGATGACCTTGGTGGCGAAGGGCGGGGCGGTCGGCGGGCTGATCGGAATCGATCACGAGGTGCCGATTGCGCCGTTCATGCCGGTGATGATGTTCGCGATCCTCTTCGGCCTCTCGATGGACTACGAGGTCTTCCTGATCTCGCGGATCCGCGAGGAGTACCTGAGGCATGGGGACACGCGACGCGCGGTTGCCGACGGCCTGGCGAAGACCGCGCGCGTGATCACCGCGGCGGCGGCGATCATGGTCGTCGTCTTCCTCGCCTTCGTGACGGCGCCGGACGTGTTCCTGAAGCTGTTCGGGATCGGGCTCGCCTCGGCGATCTTCCTCGACGCCACCGTGGTGCGGATGGTGCTCGTTCCCGCCGTGATGCAGCTGCTCGGCAAGCGCAACTGGTGGATCCCGAACTGGCTGGAGCGGATCCTGCCGCGACTGGACGCGGAGCGCGTCCCCGTCGGGGCCGCGGAGGCACGGCCCTAGCTACGAGCTACGGAGCAACCGCGAACAGCCGCCATTCGTCGGGTATTCCCTTGAGATGCTTCGTCCCCCGGTCCGCGAACACAATCCCCGATCCGGCAACGAGATCCTTGACGGTGCTGGAGACGAGCACTTCGCCCCCAGCGGCGAGAGCTCCGATGCGTGCCGCGATGTGGACCGCGATCCCACCGACGTCCTCCCCCATCAACTCGACCTCGCCGCAGTGAAGGCCGATGCGCACCTCCAGGCCAAGTGAGCGGGCTGCCTCATCGATGGCGCGCCCGCATCGGATTCCCCGGGCCGGTCCGTCGAAGGTGGCGAGATAGCCGTCGCCAAGCGTCTTCACCTCGCGGCCGTTGAATCGCCCCAGCTCGCGTCGCACGCCTGCCTGATGCGCTGAGAGCAGCTCGCGCCAGCGCGCGTCCCCGACCTCCGCCGCTCGCTCGGTGGAGCCGACGATGTCCGTGAACATCACCGTTGCCAGCACGCGGTCGGGCTCGGGCACCGAGCGGGCGCCGGTCAGGAACTCCTCGATCTCCCCGAGCACGGCCTCCGAGTCGCCGGCCCAGGGCAGATGGTCGATCCCAGGAAGCTCCACGTATCGGGCGGCTGGGATCCGCGCGGCGAGTTGCTCTCCTGCGCCTCGATTGACCACCCGGTCCCCGCGCCGGTGGAGGACGAGCGTCGGAATTCGGATTGTGGGCAGGATGGCTCGCACGTCGATGTCCAAAAACATCTCGAAGATCTGCTGAACCATCGCCGGGCTCGCGGCCGTGCGCTCCATGCGCGCTGTGAACTCCGCCGTCTGGGGATCGTCCTCCAGGCTCGGAGCGAACAGCTCCACCATCCCTGTTGCGTCTTGCCCCCAGTTGGGGACGAGGAACTCGGCGGCGGACTCGCGAAGCGCCTCCGCCGGCGAGGCCCAGGGGTAGTCAGGCGCCTCGGTGGTGCGCCCCATGGCGCCGTAGAGCACAAGAGCGCTCACCCGTTCGGGATGGGTGGCCGCGAACAGGACGCCCATCGGCCCGCCCTCGGAGATCCCGAACAGGGCCGCGCGCTCGGACCCCGCGGCATCCATGACCGCCCGGACGTCGTCGATCCGCTGCTCGAGCGTCGGCACCTCGGTGACGGGGTCGGAGAGCCCGGTGCCGCGCTTGTCGAAGATCATCAGGCGCGAAAACGAGCTGATCCGCTCGAAGAAACGCACCATCGCAGGCGACTCCCACTGGAGCTCGAGGTGGGTGGCGAAGCCGAGGACCAGGACCAGGTCGATCGGCCCGTCGCCGACGACCTGGTAGGCGATCGAGGCGTCACCGGACTTGGCGTACTGGGTAGGAGGAGTGCTGATCGTGAGCCGGATCGTATCCGGGGCCATCAGGGGACGGCTCCCGCAAGCCGCGGACGATTGATCTACCCCGATCTGGGTAGGGAGCTATCGACCAGGCTCCGGGCCCCGGGGTGATACGCATAAGGAGGATCAGGATGAGACGGGTTGCAACACTCGCGACGTTGGCTTCGCTCGGAGCCCTGGCCCTGTTTGCCGGGACGGCGCAGGCGCATCGGGCGGCCTGTACCGAGACCACCAATCCGCACGGACAAAACACGCCGCCGGCAGGGTCCACCACCATGCCCGGACCGAGGGGCGGTCAGAACGACGATGGCTTCTACAAGCTGACGACGAATACCGGGGTGAGCTCCATCTGGGTCAAGGACGGCGGGAGCGGGACGATCTTTGGACCGTTTCCTCACGGGACGAAGATCAAGTACACCCAGGCCCCCGGCGCGACCCCGAATCAGAAGAAGATCGGAAGCACCAACGGCCAGGCTGGTGCGGTCAAGTACCACATCACCGGCACGGGGGATGCCTTCGCCTTCTCCGATGACAGGGTCCTCGTGCCCTGCCTGGTCCCTCCGCCCCCAAAGTAATCCGAGCGACATAGGCATCGCGCGGCGCGCGGGATAGAGTCGCGCAAACGCAGCGCTCGTCCCATCAAGGAGGATTCATGGAGAGTCTGGTTCGCTGACGAACCGGGAAGCACCTGATCGCTGCCTCGCCGCGGTACTGCTCGTCCCGGCCCTGGTCGCGCTCGTGCTGACGCTGTTCGCCTGGCCGCAAGCCCGCTTTGAGCCGCGCGACCTGCCGCTCGGCATCGCCGGGCCTCCGCAAGCAACCGCTCTGCTCGAAGCGCGGCTGGCCGAAGCCGGGGATGCCTTCGAGGTTCATCGCTATGCGGACGAGGCAAGTGCGCGGGCAGCGATCGAGGACAGGGAGGTGTACGGAGCAATCGCGGCCTCACGCACGGGGGTGACGTTGCTCACCGCTTCGGCGGGAAGCCCGGCGGTGGCGGGGCTCTTGCAGGAGCAGTTCGCGGCGGCCACCCCCGGCGGGGAAGGCGGGAGCAGTCAACAGGCAGTTGCGGAGGTGGTCGACGTCGTCCCTGCCGATCCGGACGATCCGCGCGGCGCGGCCCTGAGCGCCTCGGTGTTGCCCCTGCTGCTGGCCGGGATCATCACCGGGGCCCTCGTTGCCACGATCACCGCGCCGGGGCTCGTTCAGCTCGGCGCTCTGCTCGCCGCCTCTGCGCTCGCAGGGCTGGCCGCGGTGGCGATCGCCCAGGGCTGGCTTGGCGTGATCGAGGGGAGCTGGGTTGCGAACGCCGGCGTGTTGAGCCTCACGGTGCTCGCGGTCGCACTCGTGGTGGCGGGTCTGGTGGCGCTGCTGGGACTGCCCGGTATCGGCGTGGCGGCCGTGCTCATGGTGCTGATCGGCAATCCGTGGTCGGGGATCGGGTCCGCACCGGAGCTGCTGCCGCGCCCGATCGGCGGCATCGGTCAGCTCTTTCCGCCCGGGGCCGGCGGGAACGCCCTCCGCAGCACGGCCTTCTTCGACTGCGCTCGGGCCGGCGGGCACGTTGCGGTTCTGATCGTGTGGGCTGTGCTCGGGCTCGTAGCCATGGGCGCAGGGGCGCATCGAAAGCAGCGAGCGACCGGCGAAGCAGCCTCGCGCTGATGGAGCTGACGACGGGCCCCAGCGACGTGGCGCCCGCCGCGCTGCCTGCGCTGGACCCTCATGTCATCGTGCTCTTCGGGGCCACCGGTGACCTTGCCCGGCGGAAGCTCTTGCCGGGGCTGCTGCACCTCTCCCAAGCGGGGTTGATGCCCGACTTCGCGGTCGTCGGCACCTCGCTCGACGACCTCGACGATGACGGCTTTCGCCAGTTCGGAAAGCAGGCATGTGAGGAGTTCGCGCGCCACGCGGTCCGCCCAGAGGAGCTGGACTCGTTCGCCTCCCGCCTCAGCTACCTCGGCCCCAATGCCGGCGCCGACGGCTTGGCGAGGGCAGTCGCCAGGGCGGAGGGCGCCCTGGGGGACGAGGCTCGCCGCCTCCACTACCTGAGCATCCCACCCGCGGCCGCCGGTCAGGTCGTGCGGCTGATCAAGGACGCCGGCCTGGTCGAACGCGCGCAGGTGATCATGGAAAAGCCCTTCGGGACCGACCTCGAGAGCGCGCGTGAGTTGAACGCGACTGTCCACGAGGTGTTCGGCGAGTCGCAGATCTTCCGCATCGATCACTTCCTCGGCAAGGAGGCGGCACAGAACATCCTCGCGTTGCGATTCGCGAACGGACTCTTCGAGCCGATCTGGAATCGCAACCACATCGACCATGTGCAGATCGACGTGCCCGAGACGCTGGGCGTCGGCGGCCGCGCCGGCTTCTACGAGCAGACCGGTGCATTCCGCGACATGGTCGTCACCCATCTGCTTCAGGTGCTCGCGTTCGTGGCGATGGAGCCGCCCACGGCGCTGGCCCCGCTGGCGATCACCGAGGAGAAGAGCAAGGTGTTTCGCTCGCTTCGGCCGCTCGAGGTGGAGCAGGTCGTGCGCGGCCAGTACGAGGGCTATCGCTCAGAGCCCGGGGTCTCCTCCGACTCGCAGACGGAGACCTTCGTCGCCCTGGAATGCCACATCGACAACTGGCGCTGGTCGGGCGTGCCCTTCTACCTGCGAACCGGCAAGCGGATGGCCGAGGGGGCGCGGATCATCTCGATCGCCTTCCACGAGCCCCCCCAGAGCATGTTTCCCGCCGGCTCGGGCGTCGGTGAGTACGGCCCCGACCACCTCACCTTCGACCTCGACGAGTCCTCCCGCCTGTCGCTCTCCTTCTACGGCAAGCGACCGGGGCCGCTGATGACCCTCGAGAAGCTGAGCATGCAGTTCGCGCTGGTCGAGATGGAGCACCACGACGACACGCTCGAGGCCTACGAGCGCCTGATCCGGGATGCGATGAGTGGCGACCACACGCTCTTCACCACCGCCGACGGGATGGAGCGCCTCTGGGAGGTCTCGGCGCCGTTGCTCGAGGATCCGCCCGAGGTGCTCCTCTACGCCCCCGGCTCCTGGGGGCCCGGCGCGATCCGCGAGCTGATCGCGCCGAACCACTGGCGGCTGCCGTTTGCGCGCCGCTGGCGTGAGGCCAAGGTCACCTTGGACTGAGCTCGGCCGCCAGCGGATGCGCGTCACCCTGCTCCGCAACCGTCAGCACGGTGGCGGCGTTGATCAGGGCGAGGTGGCTGAAGGCCTGCGGGAAGTTGCCGACCTGGCGGCGGCGCTCCACGTCGTACTCTTCGGAGAGCAGGCCGAGGTCGTTCCTCAGCCCCAGCAGGCGCTCGTAGAGGGCGCGTGCCTCGTCAAGGCGCCCGTTGAGCGCCAGCGCCCCTACCAGCCAGAACGAGCAGGCAAGGAACTGCCCCTCGTCGCCCGGGAGCCCGTCGTCAGTGTGCTCGGTCGAGTAGCGCGACACGAGGCCGTCGCGAGTGAGGTCGCCCTGGATCGCGTCGATGGTTCCGGTGACGCGCTCGTCGTCCGCCGACAGGAATCCCACCACCGGGATCACCAGGACGCTCGCATCGAGCTCCCTTGAGCCGTAGTACTGGGTGAACGTGCGGCGCTCGGGGTCGTAGCCCTGCTCGCACACCTGGTCGTGAATCTCGGCGCGGATCTCCTCCCAGCGCTCGGCTGGCCCGTCGTGACCGAAGTGCTCGGCGAGCCGCAGGGCGCGATCGAACACGACCCACGCCATCACCTTCGACTGGGTGAAGTGGCGCCGCGGTCCCCGCACCTCCCAGATGCCCTCGTCGGGCTCGCGCCAGACGCTCTCCACGTGTTCGACCAGCGCCAGCCAGCGTTCCCATTCGATCTGCGACTCGAGCGGATGATGGACGCCCAGCTGGGGAGTCAGCATGACCTGGCTGAGGTGTGACGCAACCGCCAGCTCGCCGTAGACGTCGAGCTGGAACTGCTCGGAGGCGGCGTTGCCGATCCGCACCGGCCTCGACCCCTCGTAACCGGGGAGCTCGTCGAGCTCGAACTCGGTGAGGCGTCGCTCGCCTCCGATCCCGTACATGATCTGGAGCTTGGATGGATCGCCTGTGGCTGCCCGCAAGAGGTAGTTGCGAAATGCAATCGCCTCCTCCGTGTAGCCGTTGGTGAGCAGCGCGATCAGCGCCAGAGCGGTGTCGCGCAGCCAGCAGTAGCGGTAGTCCCAGTTGCGCACGCCGCCGATCTCCTCGGGGAGCGAAGTGGTTGGGGCGGCGACCAGCGCTCCCGTCACCTCGTTGGTCATTGCCTTGAGCGCGATCAGCGAGGTCACCACGGCGTCGCGGTACGGACCCTCGTACGTGCAGCGATCCGACCACTCGCGCCACCCGGCCTCGGTGCGGGCAAGCGCCGAGTCTGCGTCCTCCACGGGAGGGTCCGCCTCGTGGGACGGATGCCAGCTGAGAACGAAACGCTCACGAGCGCCTTCGATCGCCGGAAACTCGCTCGTCACCGTCCCGTCCTCGATGTGCAGCGGGAGGGGTGTGCTGAGGCGAAAGGCGTCTGGTCCCGCGCCGGCCCCGACGCCGCCGGGAGCGAGCTGCAGCCAGGGAATGACCCCGCTGTAGTCGGGGCGGAGCGAGAGCGTCATCTGTATCGGCACCCGCCCCCGCAGGCCTTCGACGATCCGGATGAGTTGTGGCGCCCGCCCGCCGCGGCGCGGCATGAAGTCGATCACCCGCGCGGCTCCGTCGGCGGTCTCGAAATCGGTCTCCAGGATCAGCGTTCCCGGCCGATAGCGGCGCGAGACGGCGCTGATCTCACCCGCCGGCGCCAGCCGCCAGTGACCGTGGCGCTCGTCTCCGAGCAGGGCGGCCAGGCATGAGGCCGAGTCAAACCGCGGCAGGCACAGCCAATCCACCGACCCGTTGCGACCCACCAACGCGGCGGTCTGCAGGTCCCCGATCAGCCCGTAGTCCTCGATCCTCATCGAAGTGATGGGCCTCGACCATCGTGATGCTCGTTTGCGGCCACCCGGCGACCCTCTCACACGTCTGAGCGTCGCGCAAGCGTCCCCGCCAGGCCTCCCTTTCCCTGACAGGGGAGAATGGAGTCGCGAATGAAGGTCATCGTCCTGGGTGGGGGCGTCGCCGGCATGAGCGCCGCCCACGAGCTGGCCGAACGCGACTTCGAGGTTGTCGTGTACGAGACGCGTGCGATCCCGGGTGGCAAGGCGAGGAGCATGCCCGTCCCGGGCTCGGGCACGGGGGGCCGGCCCGACCTTCCCGCCGAGCACGGGTTCCGCTTCTTTCCGGGCTTCTACCGGCACCTGCCCGACACGATGCGGCGGATCCCGTTCGGCGGCGAGAGCGAGGGCGTGTTCGGCAATCTCGTCCCAACGAGCCGTGTCCAGATGGCGCTGGAGGGCAGAGAGGAGATCGTCACACCCGCGCGCTTTCCCGCCACTGTGGATGACCTCGAGGTGGGCTTTCGGTCCCTGCTCGCCCACGCCGCGACGCTCGGGATCCCGCCGCAGGACCAGGCCTACTTCGTGAACCGGCTGCTGGTCCTCTTGACGAGCTGCGATCAGCGGCGGTTTGCCGAGTACGAGCACCAGAGCTGGTGGGAGTTCTCCGGCGCGCAAACGCGCTCCGCCGCCTACGGCAAGTGCCTCGCCGACGGGCTAACCCGCACGCTGGTGGCCGCCAAGGCTCACGAGATGAGCGCCCGTACGGGGGGCGCGATCCTGCTTCAGCTCCTGTTCGATCTCTCCCGCCCCGGAGGCCACGTGGACAGCGTGCTCAACGGGCCGACCAACGACGTCTGGATCGATCCCTGGCTGGCCCACCTGCGCTCGCTCGGCGTCGACTATCGGAGCGAGCACCAGGTTCAGGCGATCCACACGAGCGACGCCAGGGTGACCGGCGTGAGCATCGTCGCTCAGGGGCGGCCGTTCGTGGACACGGCCGACTTCTACGTCGCGGCGGTTCCGGTCGAGGTGATGCGCCTGCTGGCGGACGACGAGATGAAGCAGGCGGACCCGCGGCTCGCCGGGCTGCACCTGTTGCGCACCCGCTGGATGAACGGGATCATGTTCTACCTCGACCGCGACGTTGCCCCGGTTCACGGACACAGCCTCTACATCGACTCTCCGTGGGCCCTGACTTCGATCTCGCAGGCGCAGTTCTGGCGGGGCGTAACGAACCTCGAGCGAATGGGCGATGGACGGGTTGCGGGCATCCTCTCGGTGGACATCTCCGATTGGGAGGCCAAGGGCATCGTCCACGGCAAGCAGGCGATGTTCTGCTCGAAGGAGGAGGTGCGCGACGAGGTCTGGGCCCAGCTCAAGGGAAGCCTCAACGACGCCGGGATCGACGTCCTGGACGATGCGAACGTGCTCGGCTGGTTCCTCGACCCGGACATCGTCTACCCGAATCCGACCGAGGCGACCAACCTCGAGCCCCTGCTGATCAACACCGCCGGCTCGTGGGAGCACCGGCCGGAGGCGGAGACTTCGATCGAGAACCTGTTTCTGGCCTCCGACTACGTTCGAACCCATACCGACCTGGCCACCATGGAGGGCGCCAACGAGGCGGCGCGGCGGGCGGTGAACGGGATCCTGGACCGATCGGGCTCCACCCAGCCCCTGTGCTCGGTGTGGAGGCTCTCCGAGCCCGCGATCCTGGCGCCCGCGCGGACGCTCGATCGCCTGCTGTTCGCCCTCCGCCGGCCGCTTGAGCTGCCGGTCAGGGCGCGGGATGATGGGCGGATACACAGATCGGAGCTGATCTCCCTCGGTGCCTCGGCCGTCGAGCGGATCTCGCGTCTGCTGCCGTTGTAGATGCCGATGTCCGCCCAGATCGAAATGTTGCGCGAGGCCTATGAGGCCCTCAACAGCAGGGAATGGGAGCGCTCCCCGGAGTTCATGCACGAGGAGATCACCTGGAACTTCGTCGAGGGGGCGGCCCCCGATGCGCCGCAGACCCTCACGGGCGCGTCGGAGATCATCGAATTCTGGGGCTTCTTCTTCACCGCCTGGGAGGAGTGGGAGATGTCGCCCAAGGACTTTGCCGAGGCCCCGGGCGGGGAGATCCTGGCCTCCGTTCACTTCCACGCCCGCGGCACGGGAAGCGGGGTTCCGATGGATTTCGACTTCTGGCAGGTGATCACGATGCGGGACGCCAGGATTCAGCGGGTCGACAACTACCTGACGCGTGCTCGGGCGCGGGCGGCGTGCGGGCTGGGGTGAGGCCCGCCCGCGAGCGCCGCGACACGCCCTGGCGATAGAGACGCAGGGAATCAGCGCGACTCGGAGCCGACCGTCGCCTCGCTGGGCGCGAACCGGGCGCGCAGGAGCTTCTTGTCGAACTTGCCGACCGAGGTCTTGGGCACCTCGTCGATGAACTCGAAGCGCTCCGGGATCCACCACCGGGCGACCCGCTCGCCGAGGTGCTCCCGAACGCCATCGCCGTCGAGCTCACTGCCGGCGCGGCGGACCACGCATGCGCATGGTCGTTCTCCCCAGCGTTCGTCGGGGAGGGCGATCACCGCGGCCTCGACCACGTCGGGGTGGGCCATGATCGCGTTCTCGAGCTCGACCGAGGAGATCCACTCGCCGCCCGACTTGACCAGGTCCTTGGTGCGGTCGACGAGCCTGATGAACGCATCGCCCTCCAACTCGGCCACGTCGCCGGTGCGGAGCCAACCATCGTCGGTGAACTTCTCGTCGCCGCTCGGATCCCGGTAGTAGGCGCGCGCGATCCATGGACCGCGCACCTGGAGCTCGCCGCCCGAGCCCTGGTCGATTCGGAACTCGACCAGTGGCAGAACGCGGCCCTGGCTGGCCCTGAGCGCGAAGGCCTCGTCGTCGGAGAGCTCGACCCCGGCCGGCAGGCGGGAAGTGGCGGCCAGCGGGCTGGTCTCGGTCATCCCCCAGCCCTGGACGAGCGGCACCCCGAAGCGCTCCTCGAAGGCGCGGATCATGGGCTCGGGGACCGCTGAGCCGCCGGCCTTGAGCTCGCGCAGGCTGGACAGGTCAGGCGGTGGATCGAGCTCCAGGAAGCCGTTCCAGATAGTCGGCACGCCGGCGCTCCAGGTGACGCCCTCGGCCCCGATCAGCTCGGCCAGCCCCTGTGGGGTCAGGTCGGGACCGGGCAGGACCTGTCTCGCCCCGAGCATCGTGGCGATGTACGGGATGCCCCAGGCCATCGCGTGGAACATCGGCACCACGGGCATCACCGAGTCGGCTTCGCGAACGCCCATCGAGTCTGGCAGCGCCGCGCCCAGGGTGTGGAGGACGATCGAGCGGTGCGAGTACAGCACCCCCTTCGGCCGGCCGGTGGTGCCGCTCGTGTAGCACATGGCCGCCGCCGTGTTCTCGTCGAGCTCCGGGAATTCGAAATGCGGGTCGCCTCCTGCCACCAGCTCCTCGTAGTCAAGCGCTCCCTGCCGCTCGCCCGGACCATCCGGCATCAGGACCTCCGTGCCGGCCCCGTCGAAGCGCGGCATCACGGGCGCCAGCGAAGCGTCGAGGAAGATCAGGCGGTCGTCCGCGTGCTGGACGATGTAGCGGAGGTCTTCCTCGAACAGCCGGATGTTGAGGGTGTGCAGCACGGCCCCCGTGCTCGGCACCGCCAGGTAGAGCTCCAGGTGGCGGAGCGAGTTCCAGGCGAAGCTGGCGACTCGATCGCCGGGCCCCACTCCAAGCCCGGCCAGCGAGCTGGCCAGGCGCCGGGCCCGCTCGACGACCCGTCCGTAGGTCGAGCGCTCCACGCCTCCCTGAGTCCGTGCGACCACCTCCCGGTGGCCGAACACCGTCTCACCTCGCTCCGCGATCTGCTTGACGAGGAGCGGGCGATCCATCATCAGGCCGTCCAAACCCATCATCCTCCTCGGTCGAAACTGAACCGACGAGAGGAGTCTATGTGCGCCCGGTGGGTGAGGCGAGCCCCTGGCGAGAAGTTCGTGCTACGTCGCGGGCCTCGCCCGTGATCTGGTAGCTCAGATACCAGATCAGGTGCCGGGTTGCCCCGGCGCCCACGCTCAGCGGTGCCAAAAGCCGCTTCATCGGAACCACGAACCCTAATACCCGGGCGCCGATCCGCGATGCGTCCCTGGCCGCCGGGTACTCCATTTACTTGGTATGGGTTACCGCATGAGAATCCTGATCGTCGGTGAGCAGGGCCCGCCACACGAGCTGGCGGGGGCACTCGAGGCCGCGGGAGTGAACGTCGAGGCCCCTCCGGAGAGGGTCCGCGACACCTCACGAGGCGATGAGATCGCCGAGCTCGCGTCCGCTCTGGTCGCGTTCGACCGGCTGCTGTCCGACGACCCGCCCGACGCGCTGCTGCTCGTGTCCGCCTCGAACCTGGCGCTGGCCGCGGTCCTGGTGGCCGCCAAGCTCCGAATCCCCGCGGCGGCGATGGTGGAAGGGGCGCGGGACGGCCGCACGTTCGAATTGAACCGCCGCTTGGTCGAGCAACTCTCCGACAGCACGGTCGGCAGTGACCCGGCGACGATCGTCGCCTCGCTGCGCGACCTGATTGCCGCCTGATCGACGCTCAAGCGGACCGGCGGGTCCACCGAGCAACCTACACTTACGCGCCATGAAGGTCGGGATCATCGGCCTCGGCTACGTGGGCCTGCCGCTGGCGGTCGCCTTCGCGGAGGCGGGATGCGAGGTCGTCGGGGTGGACGTGGACGGGCGCCGCGTCGAGCGCCTGCGCCGCTCGGAGTCGGACATCGAGGACATCCCCTCCGAGCGCCTTCGAGCAGTTGCCGAGCGTTTCACCGCAACCGACGAGTACAGAGCGCTCGCCGGTTGCGAGGCGGTCGTGATCTGCGTGCCCACGCCGCTCGCCAACCACCGCGAGCCCGACCTCGGCTATCTGGTAGACGCCGCGACCCAGCTGTCACGCGTCCTGCACGAGGGTCGGCTCGTGGTGCTCGAGTCCACGACGTATCCGGGCACCACGCGCGAGCGCCTGCTCCCGATCCTCGAGGAGTCGGGTCTGGCGGCGGGGCGGGAGTTCAACCTCGCTTACTCCCCCGAGCGCATCGACCCCGGCCGCACCGATCACACGATCCGCACCACCCCGAAGTTGGTCGGCGGCATCACCGAGGAATGCTGCCGGCGCGCCGCAGAGCTCTATCGCCTGATCTGCGACGAGGTTGTTGAGGTCTCCTCGCCTGAGGTGGCCGAGCTGAGCAAGCTGCTCGAGAACATCTTCCGCTCGGTCAACATCGCGCTGGTCAACGAGCTCGCTCAGCTCTGCGACCGGATGGGGATCGACATCTGGGAGGTCGTCGACGCCGCGGCCACTAAGCCGTTCGGCTTCATGCGCTTCGAGCCTGGGCCGGGGATGGGCGGCCATTGCCTGCCGGTGGACCCGTTCTACCTGGCCTTCAAGGCTCGCGAGCACGATTTCTACACCGAGTTCATCGAGCTGGCCGGCAAGCTCAATCAGGCGCAGCCGCAGTTCTGCGTGGAGAAGATCGACCGCACGCTGAACGATCAGCTGAAGCCGGTCCGTGGCTCGCGGATCCTGGTGCTGGGAGTGGCCTACAAGGGCGGCGTCGGCGACCTGCGCGAGTCGCCGGCGGTGAAGATCATCAGGAGCCTGCGCGAGCTGGGCGCCGAGATCGTCTACCACGACCCGCACGTCCCGGAGCTGCCGGAGTTCTCGCTTGCCTCGGCGGAGCTCGGAGCGGAGCTCGGACGCGCCGACCTCGTCGCCATCGTCACCGCCCATCCGGAGGTGGATTACGAGCGGGTGGTGCGCGAGGGGGCGCTGGTGCTCGACTTCCGCGGGGTGACGCGGGGCATGGGGATGGGGGCGAAGAACCTGGTCCGGCTGTGAGCCGGCTGCTCCAGCGGGGCCGGCGGCGTGATCGCAGCCGGGCCGACAGGCTGACCGTCGGCCTCGCGGGCCTGGCGATCGCCACTGCGGGCAGCGTGCTGGCGGGCGAGATGGGTCGGCTGGCGCGTCGGCGCCTGCAGCGGCGCCAGCCTCCCGCCGGCGTGCGCGAGACTGCCGAGCAGGCGCTCGAGACCGCGGGCCGCGCGACTCAGGACACGGTCGCGGTCGCGAGAGAGGGCTACGAGGCCACGCCCCGGCACGAGACCGTGCTCTTCAACATGCTCACAGGCTTCGTCTTCGCCTTCGCACTGATCAGGCTCTCGACGGCCGGGATTCGCGGCGGCTGGTGGCCGTTCGGGAACGTGCGCCTCGGGGGTCGCCACATCCACCATTTCGTACCGGGGATACTGCTGGCGTTCGGCGCCGGCGCCGTGGCGCTGCTCAGCGACGATCCCCGGAGCGAGCAGTTGCTCGCGGTCCCGTTCGGGGCGGGAATCGGTCTCACGTTCGACGAGGCCGCACTGCTGCTCGACCTTCGCGACGTCTACTGGACCCGAGAGGGGGTGCTCAGCGTCCAGGTGAGCTGCGGTCTGGCAGCGACGCTGGGTGGCACGATCCTGGCGCTTCGCATGCTCCGCCGCGGGGAGGAGCGGGTCGAAGCGGCGGGTGGGATCCCTGCGGCCTAAGAGTCTGAGGGCGCCGGGCTTCAGGCGCCGACGACCGCCTCCTCCTCGGCGGCTTGGAGGATGCGGTCCAAAAGGCCCGGGAAGCGAGCGTCCAGGTCGTCGCGTCGAAGGCTGGTCAGCCGCAGCGTGGCCTCCTGACGCTGCCGGATGACCCCTGCCTCGCGCAGGACCTTGAAGTGATGAGTCATGGTGGACTTGGTCACCGCGCACTCGAAGCTGCCGCAGCGACGCTCGCCGCCGGCCTCGGCAAGCTCGAGAGCGATGCGAAGCCGCACCGGATCGCTGAGGGCGTGGAGCACGCCCTCGAGCTGGATCTGGTTGCGCTCCGGGTGGGAGATCATGCGTGGATTGTACGACATTTGCCGTACTTTGGTACGATGTTTGACGAACTTCGAACTACGAGGAACGAGGAGGTACGGCAAATGACGACTGGTGAGACCCGACACAGGAATGACGTCGAGCGCGGGCGGCCCGCGGGGCGCTCCTCGGAGCGTCGCGCCGAGGCCCTGGTGGCCGCCTACATCCACGAGCTGTCGTCGCGTCATCGCACCGAGCGAGAGGCCACGAGGGCCGAGCCCGACGCGAGCGAGGTTCGAACCTAGGCCCGCGATGGCCGAGTTGCGATCCCATATGAATCGCAACTCGGCCCGGGCGAGGCCACCGTTACTCGGACGGGCGGCTCGTTCGATAGCGGGCGAAGAGCTCGCCGTCTTGCTCCAGGAGCCAGGCGAGCTCCAGCGGCCGCTCGATCTCGGGCAGGCCGGTGACCAGGCTCGGGCCCTCCCCGCCCGCGAGCTTTGGCGCGTGGGTGACGAACAGCTCGTCGACCAGGCCGGCCTCGATCAGCTGGGCGTGCAAAGTGGGCCCGCCCTCGCAGAGCAGGGTTCGGACGCCTCGCTCGGTGCGCAGCTGGGCGAGCGCCGCGGCCAGGTCCACCTCACCCCGGTGACGGACGACGTGTACCGGGGTCCGGGTTTCGGGCGCCTCGGCCTGCGAGGTGGTGAAGATCAGTACCTCGCCGGCGCCCTCGCTGAACAGGGGCGCGTCCCAAGGGACGTCGAGACGACCGCTGACCACCACGGCGAGGGGGTCGTGGGGAAGCCCCTCCCGCTCGCGCCGAGCGCGCTTTTCGGGGTCGGGCAGGATGCGGCCGTAGCGCTCGACCCGCAGCGTGCCCGCGCCGATCATCACGGCGTCGACCTTGGTGCGAAGTCCGACCAGCATCTCGGTGTCGGCGTCGCTGCCGATGGCGCCGGAGCGGCCCTGGAGGGTCGCCCGGCCGTCGAGCGTGATCGCGAAATTGGTGATCACATAGGGGCGAGGATCGCCGGCCTTGCTCGCCAGTTCGAGCTCGTCGAGCTGCCCCTCGACGCTGGTTGGGCCCGGGTTGGGAAGCAGGCGGTGCACGGCATGAGGCTATAGGCAGCCACCCCGCCACCGGAGCCGTGGACGCCCCTACCCGGACTCGATCTCGGCGAGATGGGCGACGTTGGCCCGATCGTCCGCCTTGGAGCTGGGGTCGGACTCGAACCAGGCATCCAGGATCTCTCCGAGCTGTGCCTCCGATGTGGCGCGCAGGCTGAGCGCGAGCACGTTTGCGTCGTTCCACTTGCGGGCGCCGGCGGCCGTCGGCGCGTCGCCGCACAGCGCGGCGCGCACGCCGGGCACCTTGTTGGCCGCGATCGAGGCCCCGGTCCCGGTCCAGCAGCAGACGATCGCCTGCTCGCTGCGGCCCTCGGCGACGTCACGGGCGGCGGCCTCGCTGGCCCACGCCCAGTCGTCGCGCTCGCCGTCGCTCAGCGCTCCGTGCGTAATCGGGTCGTGCCCCCGCCTGCGCAATTCCTCGACGATCGCCTCGGCGACCCCCACCCGCTCGTCTGCCGCTACGGCCACGCGCATACCGACAGCTTAGGTAGCTCGGTCGAGCCAACCGAATCGACGACCCGCGACCTGCTCGAGGCGGCCAACGTCGTCGCGGAAGAGGTCGGCGAGCTCACCTCTGAGCGACGCCGGGACCTCTGGCTTCGGCGCCTCGCCGGCGCCGGGATCGTGAACGACTCGCTCGACCAGCCAGCGCAGCGACTCCGGCAGGCGGTCGAAGTTGCGGTCCAGCGTTCTCAGGCCGGGGAGCCGCACCGCCCGGTCCATCAACCGGAAGCGACCGCCGGCCTTTGCGGTGCCGGTTTCCCACTCGCGCTCGAATTGCTGCGAGCTGAAGCCGGGGTCCACCCCGAGGAAGCCGAACACGCGGCGCATCGTGGCCGGGCGGTCGCGCTTCAGCTCCTCGCGCGCGACGATCTCGATCCGCTCGTCGCCGAACGTCTCCAGGTACGGCTCGAGCTGGAAGAAGTAGCGGCTCCGGCTCACGTAGGCGCTGTCGAGGTCGGCGAAGGCATCGGCGAGAGTGCGGTCGTCGTAGCCCCCGCCGACGTTGTGGAGGTAGTGGGAGAGCATTCGATCGATCGGGTCGCGCACCATGTAGACCAACCGGGCGTCGGCCAGCAGTGAGCACATGCGCTCCGCGACGCCTTCGAAGCGGGGTCGGTTCGTGTAGTGAGGGGAGCTCTCGCCGCGGACCGGGGCGCCGCCGCTGAAGTGGCTCGCGTACCACTCCGGCCCCAGCCCCCAGTTGAGCTCGCCGACGAAGAAATTGAGCTCTTTGGGGCGCGACATCTCGACCTCTGGATGCAGGTCGAGGTAGTGGTGGAGGCTGGTGGTGCCGCACTTGAGCCCTCCCACCACGACCAGGTTGGGAAGCGCTCCGCCCGGCCGCCCGGCGCGCCGCCGTGCGTGCCGCCTCTCAACCGCGAAGCGCTCGTGCGCTCGCGCCACCATTGCTTCGTCGGCGGCGTCGCGCTCAGCCGGCGCCAAGTCTCTTTGCCGCGTCGCGGAAGGTCTTGACCGTCGCGGTTGGCGGCTTGCGTCCGTCGAGCTTCTCGCCCTTGCGGTTGACCCAGATCACGGGCACGTTCATCTTCAGCACCGGCGCGACGTCGGTCTCGTAGCCGCTGCCGATGTGCAGCCAGCCCTTCTTGCCGCCGATACGACGCGCGCACTCCCTGAAGTGGGCGGGATCGGGCTTGTAGCTGCGGACCTGTTGCGCCGTTACCACCAGGTCCAGCTCGGTGCGGAGGTGTCGCCGCGAGATGCCCAGCAGCTTGTCGTCGATGTTCGAGACGATCCCGACCTCGTAGCGCTTGCCGAGCCGGTCCATGGCCGCGTTCGCCTCGCGGAAGGGCAGCCAGCGTTCGACGCTGTCGGGCAGGAACTGGGCGCGCGAGGGCTCGAGCTCCCAGCCGATCTCGTGCGCCGCGCGCACCGTCGCTCGCCGCAGCACCTCAGCGTAGAGCTCGTACGAGCCTCGGATGATCTCGGCCTGGATCTCGAGGAAGCGCGCGATCAAGGGCCCCTCGTCGAAGCTGAATCCGTCGCGCTTCGCCTCCGCAGCGAAAGCATCGGTGATCCCCTTCTCCCAGTCGATCAGGGTCCCGTAGCAGTCTGCGGTGACCCACTGGATGTCCTTGAGCTTCGGTAGCGGCATAGCGGCGCGGGATTATGCCAAGCGGCACATTCCCGGCGTGGGATAGGCTGCCGCGCACCCAGTGGACCTGCTCGAGTATCAGGGAAAGCAGCTCTTCGCCAAGCACGGCGTCCCGGTGCCCGACGGTCGCTATGCCGGCAGCGTTCCCGCCGCTGTGGAGGCGGCCGAGCAGGTGGGCTACCCGTGCGTGATCAAGGCGCAGGTGCGGATCGGCAAGCGCGGCAAGGCGGGCGGGATCAAGATCGCCAACGATCGTGACGAGGTCCTCAAGCATGCCGAGGCAATCATCGGCATGGACATCCGCGGCTTCACCGTCCACGAGGTCTGGATCGAGCGGGCCTCGAGGATCGACGCGGAGTACTACGCCTCGATCATCCTCGACCGATCGGAGAAGAAGCTGCTCGCGATGCTCTCCCGCATGGGCGGCATGGACGTGGAGGAGGTCGCGGAGACGGACCCCGCGGCCCTGATCAGGCGCCATGTCGAGCCTGGCGAGGAGCTCACCAACGAGCTTGGGCGCGAGATGTCGATGGACGCCCGGATCGACGAGGACGCGACCGACCAGGTGGCGAACCTGCTGGTCAAGCTGCACCAGGTCGCGCTCGCGGAGGACGCGACCCTGATCGAGGTCAACCCCCTGATCGTCACCTCCGACCGGGAGGTGGTCGCGCTCGACTCCAAGGTGACCATCGACAACAGCGCGCTGTACAGGCACGAGGAGCTGGCGGAGCTGCGCGACCGCTCGGCCGAGGATCCCCAGGAGCAGATGGCGAAGGAGAAGGGCGTCACCTACGTGAAGCTGGGTGGCAACATCGGCATCCTGGGCAACGGAGCCGGCCTTTGCATGTCGACGCTCGACGTCGTCGCCCAGGCGGGTGGCAGGCCGGCCAACTTCCTGGACGCCGGGGGCGGCTCGAAGGCGGAGGCGATCGTCAACGCGCTCGAGGTGATCACCTCCGACGCGAACGTCATCGCCATCCTCTTCAACATTTTCGGCGGCATCACCCGCTGTGACGAGATCGCCAAGGGGATCATCGAGGCGTTCGCGCGGATGGACATCGACATGCCGCTGGTGGTCCGCCTGGACGGCACCAACTCGGAGGAAGGACTGGGGTTGCTGGCCGACGCCGGCCTCCCCAATCTGCACGTGGAGAAGACGATGCTCGACGCCGCTCAACGGGTGGTCGAGTTGGCCAAGGCGTAGAGAGGCGCATCGGTGGCGATCATCGTCGATCAGTCAACGAAGCTCGCGATCTCGGGCCTGACGGGCCGCGAGGGCAGCTTCCACGGGCTCCGCAACCGCGCCTACGGCACCGACGTCGTAGCGGGCGTCACTCCCGGAAAGGGTGGCCAGGACGTTGAGGGAATCCCCGTCTACGACAAGATCGCTGAGGCCGTCTCCGAGCAGGGCGCCAACACCTCGATGATCTTCGTGCCGGCGCGTTTCGCTGCGGGCGCGATCAGCGAGGCGATCGAGGCCGGCGTGACCACGGTGATCGCGATCACCGAGGGGATCCCGGTGTACGACATGCTGGGCGCCTACTGGAAGGCCAGGGAGGCCGGGGTGCGCCTGATCGGCCCCAACTGCCCGGGTGTGCTCTCACCCGGCAAGTCGAACGTGGGGATCATCCCGGCGCAGTTCTTCGACCCCGGCTCGATCGGCGTCGTCTCCAAGTCGGGCACGCTCACCTACCAGATCGGCAATGAGCTGAAGCAGGCGGGAGCGGGCAACTCGACGATCGTCGGCATCGGCGGCGATCCGATCGTCGGCTCGGACTTCATCGACATGCTCACCCTGTTCGAGGAGGACGACGAGACCGAGCTGATCGTGATGGTGGGCGAGATCGGCGGTGACGCCGAGGAGCGCGCCGCAGACTTCATTGCCGAGCAGGTCTCGAAGCCGGTGGTCGCCTACATCGCCGGCTTCACCGCCCCGCCCGGCAAGCAGATGGGCCACGCCGGGGCGATCATCTCCGGGTCCTCCGGCACCGCCGAGGCCAAGAAGGAGGCCCTGGAGGGCCGCGGCGTCCAGGTGGGCCGCTCACCTACCGAAACCGCCGAGCTGGCGGTCGAGGCAATCGGCGCCCGGGCCTGAGCCGCGACCGCCCATGCCCCCTGAGTCTCCCCCCCGGGCCGCTGGGTGTGATCGTGCCGCTCTGCGCGGCTGGATGTCACCCATCGCCCGCGAGGCGTAGGGCAGCCCAACCCCTCCCGGGCTGTGATCGCATATGGGAGGTATGCCTTCACGACACGGATCCCGGTGGTACAGACCGCACCTTGGTCTACGCCTAGCGCCATACCTGCCACCATCGCTTTTGCAACCAAGGAATCGGCTCATCCAGTCGATCGATCGCCGCCCAAACCTCATCGGTAGTGGACAGGCCGGTGAAGTGCGGCCGCCAGTCCGACTTCTCGATCCAACCGCGATCTTGCGCGTACTGATGAAGCTCGATTAGCTCATCGCGGGGAGCTCCATGCCAGCACTCTTTGAGAGCCTGCGATTCTTGACTGGCATCGGAGGGCTTGGGAATGTCGGTTCTAAGGGGGTGGAAGAAGCCGTGTTCCTCCAAGCAGCCGCTACAGCGCCTTCTCCACGCCCGCAGACGCAGAGCAAACGCCCGCTTCGACCTCGGAGGGGCTTTGGCCGCGAACGGCACCTGCTCCATTCGCAGATCGTGATAGGCGAGTACCGCAGCGACCACGACACCCCCGACAAGGACAGTCCAAAGAAGCCCGGGGCTCACGCCTACGTTGCTCCCTGACGCACGCTCGACAAGTTCCAGTACGCCCAGGACGCCGCTGAGGATGAGCCAAGCAAAGTGGCGAGCGATTCCTCCTAGGAACAGAATCACGGATTCGCCCAACTCCCGGACCACGGGGCGATCCTATTCCCGCCCCGCTGATGCTCCAGCGAGACATACGTGTCGTCAAGACATACTTCCCACAAATGTAGCCACGCTCCGTTATCCGGTTGGCTTTCGTTCCGGCGAGTTGGGGGTTCTCGTTCATATGGATCGAAAAGTCCCAACTCGTCCCAGGCCGACGCGTCCAAGGCTTCCCGGCCGGCCACGGCGCGCCAGCCATCCTCGAACCTGAGCCGTTCCTATACTCGTTCGCCGATGGCCGCCGAGCTGATCAGCTTTGCCCGCGGCGCGCCGAGCGCCGACATCCTGCCCGTGGAGGCGGTGCGGGAAGCTGCGCAGCGCGCGCTCGCCGACGATTGGAAGCGGGCGCTGTCCTACGGGACGGGGATCGGGCACCCGGGGCTTTGCGAGTGGGTCGCCGAGCGCCACGACCTGCCCGATCCCTCCCAGGTGATGATCGCCAACGGCTCGCTCGAGGCCGGGGCGATGCTGTTTCAGCACCTGATCGAGCCCGGGGACCGGGTTGTGGTCGAGCAGCCGTCCTACGACCGCACGCTGCTCCTCTTGGAGCGACTCGGCGCCGAGCGCGTCGGCGTGGCGCTGGAGGAGGACGGCATCGACGTGGAGGCGCTGGAGCGCCTCCTTGGGGAAGGCCCCCCGCCGAAGCTGGTCCACTTGATCCCGAACTTCCACAACCCCGCCGGCTGCACGCTCTCGGCGGCCAAGCGCGAGCGCCTCGTTTCGCTCGCGGCCGAGCACGGCTTCTGGATCTTCGAGGACGACCCCTACCGGGAGCTGCCTTTCGACGATCAACCGCCGCCGACGATGCTGTCGCTCGACGGCTCGGGGCGGGTGATCCACTCGTCCTCGTTCTCGAAGACGGTCAGCCCGGGTGTTCGGGTGGGCTACCTGGCAGGTCCCGAGGAGGAGATCACGAAGCTCGCCCAGCGCGCCAACGAGGTGTACATCTCGCCGAACATGCTCGCCGAGTCCGTGGTTTGGGAGCTGTGCCGCTCGGGCGCGCTCGATCAGAACATCGCCTTCGTCAAGGGGGCGCTGCGGGAGCGGCGCGATGCTTTGGTGGACGCCCTCTCCGAGCACCTCCCCGAGGCCGAGTTCGTGTTGCCCGGAGGCGGCTACTTCCTCTGGCTGACGCTGAACGACGACGTGAACTGCGAGGAGCTCCTGGCGGCCGCGCTCCAGCAGCGGGTGGCGTTCATGGCCGGCTGCGACTTCATGCTGGAGGGAGGGCGCTCGAGCCTGCGCCTCTCGTTCGCGAGCGTGCCTGCCGAGCAGATCGGCGAGGGCGTCGGAAGAATCGCCACGGCGCTGGAGGGGCTTCGGGCGGCAAGCCCGGCCTGAGGGCCTATCGCGGCCAGCCTGATCCCCGCAAACTTTTACGCCGGCGTTACATCACGCTAAGAAAGCGACGCTACCGTGCGCTCAACCGGCAAGCGGCCGGCGACGGAAGTCCCGCAAGTTCAGGAGGTAGGCCGAGATGACTCCGATTACGATGGTCGAAGGCACCCGGAAGCTCGATGCGGTGAGCGAGCGCAATCTCGCCGAGCGGCGCTTCTCCGCTCTGGCGTCGGCCGTCCGCGAGCACGAAGCCTCGGTGAGGCGCCGTCAGTATTCGACGCGTTCCTCAGACCAGGCGCTGTATCGCCGCCTGCGCCAGATCTGCGGCGAGCTCTGATTCAGCGGCCGTAACGGTCGCTCGACAGCACGAGCTGCTCGGGCAGGGGCGGCCGCGGGGGGGGCGAGGGATCGGCGCGGACCGAAACGGTCTCCGCCACGCTGCGGGAGACCACGTGGCTGCCGTCATCCGAGGCGACGACCACCTCGTCTTCGCTGGAGCTTTCGAGCGTGCCGTCCAGCCCGGGGCGCAGCCCCGCCTGCTTCAGGTAGTGCAAGAGCTCCTCGGCCTCGTTCTCGAACCTGAGCACGTGGACGGCAGCACCGGGCTCGACGTCCGCGAGCAGGGCCCCCTGCTCACGCGCGCCCTCGACCAGGGGATGGCCATGCGGGCAGGTCTTGGCGTCGCCAATCGCCGCCAGCATCCGCTCCTCGAGCACCGGGGACATCGCATGCTCGAGCCGCTCGGCTTCCTCGTGGACCTCGTCCCAGGGCACGCCCAGGACGTCGGTCAGGAAGCGCTCAATCAGGCGGTGGCGCCGGACGATCGCCTGCGCGTGCTGACGACCGTCGGTCGTGAAGGCGAGGGACTTGTCGGCCCGGCGCGCAACGTAGCCGTCGTGCTCCAGCCGGCCGATCATCTCGTGGACGGTCGGCGCGGAGAGGCGCATGGCGCGGGCGATGTTGGCGCCCGTGATCGGCAAGCCCGCCTCCTCCAGCCAGAACATGCTCTGGAGGTATTCCTCCTCGGCGACCGTGGCTTGCTCCTGGGTCACGTCCCGATAGTAGTGGTGGCCGCTACCCACCACCAGCCCCGTCGGCAACGAGCGACAACGTGAGAGGATGCGGCGGTGCGGATCGAGCCCGGCACGAGGGCGATCGTCACCGGCGCCTCGCGCGGCATCGGCCGCGCCCTGTGCCTGGCGCTGGCGTCGCGGGGGGTGCGGCTGGGGCTGGTGGCCCGCGACCGAGAGCGCCTGGAGGAAGTCGTCGAACGGCTCCCGGAGAGCCCGGCCGGCCCGCACTTGGCGCTCGTCGCCGACGTCGCCAAGCGCGGCCAGGTGCAGCGAGCCATCGATCGGTTCGCAAAGCGGGCCGAGGGGCTCGAGCTGGCAGTGGCCAACGCCGGTGTCGCGCACTACGGGCCTTTCGTCGACACCGAGATCGAGCGAGCCGAGGAGATGGTTCGGATCAACGTCCTCGGCACCATCTACACGGCCGGCGCGGCGCTCCCCCACATGCTCGACCGGGCTCGCGGTCACCTGGTGATCCTGTCCTCGGGAGCCGGAATTCGCGCCTTCCCCTGGGCCGCCGTCTACGGCGCCACCAAGGCAGCCGACCGCGGCTTCGCCGAGGCGCTGCGGCATGAGCTCTCGGGTACCGGGGTCTCCGTGACCACCGTGTTTCCCGGCGAGGTCGAGACGGGCCTCCACGCCCACGAGCGCGCCCTGCTGCCGGACTGGCGGGAGAACGAGCAAGAGCTGCCGCCGCAGCGCGTCGCCGACGCGATCGTCGAGGCCGTGGAGAGCGACTCACGCGCCCTCTACATGCCGGGGCTGGTCCGGCTGCTGGGGCTGAACGGGCTGGCGCCACGGCTGACCGACCGGCTGCTGGCCAGGATTCGCGGGCGCACCGCCGCGCCGCGGCTCGACTGATCGCCGCCCGGCTCATGTTCGGGAAGCTCTTGGTCGCGACGGCTGCCGTGCTCGCCCTCACAAGCTGCGGGTCAAGCTCGCCGACCACCCAGGATCGAACGAGCGGCGGTGTCCGGGGCCCCCCGAGCACCGGCCCGAACATCGTCGTCGTGATGAGCGACGACCAGGACGCCGCTTCGCTTGGGCAGGCCATGCCGCGCACGAGGCGCCTTGCCCGGACCGGAACGACATTCACCGACTTCGTCGTCACGACGCCATCGTGCTGTCCCTCCCGCGCCACTTTCATCACCGGGGAGTACGGGCACAACAACGGCGTCCTGGCCAACGTTCCCGGCTATCCGGACCTGACTCAGAAGGAGAACGTGCTGCCGGCGTGGCTCCGGTGGGCTGGATACCGAACGGCTGAGTTCGGAAAGTTCATGAACGGCTACGAGAACTTCGCCAGCGCCATGGGGGCGCTGCGAGGACCTGGTTGGGACCACTGGGAGGCGCTCCTGCCGCCCTACGCCTACTTCGACTACGACCTCTCGATCAACAACGTGCGCCGGCACTTCGGAGCTCGCGAGCGCGACTACGTCGATAGTGTGCTGACCCGGCGCGCGCTCCGGTTCATCCGCGCCAACCGGTCCGCCCGCCGGCCGTTCTTTGCCTGGCTCAACCTCTACGCGCCGCACGCGGCGCCCGCTGGAGTCGAGGCTCATGCCGGGAGGTGCGGCGGCAGCGCGATCCCCGCGCCCGGCGATCAGAGCCGCTTCAAGCCAGACGCGCTCCCCACCCCCCGCTCCTTCAGCGAGCGCGATGTGTCGGACAAGCCCTTCTTCGTCCGGGCTCGGCGGCCGGTGGACCCGCGCAGGGCGGCGAAGCTCAACCGCTCACGGGCCTGCCGCCTGGCGTCGGTGGTCGACGTCGACCGCTCCATGGCGCGGATCCACGATGCGCTGCGGAAGACCGGCCAGATCGACAACACGGTCCTTGTGTTCACCTCCGACAATGGCTGGCTCGACGGCCAGCATCGCCTGCGCGGCAAGGCGGTTCCCTACGAAGAGGCGGTGCGCGTGCCCCTGGTCGTCTGGGCGCCGCGCAAGGTCCTCGGCGGGGAGTCGGCGCCCAAACGGGTCAGCCAAGCCACCGCGAACATCGATCTCGCGCCCACCCTGCTCGGGATGGCCGCCGCCACGCCCTGCCGCAATCCGGACAGGTGCCGGGTCATGGATGGGCGCTCCTTGCTGCCGCTGCTCAAGGGCCATGCGGATGCCTGGCCACGCGACCGAGCCATCCTCCTCGAATCGCAAGAAGGCGACTTCGGGATTTGCCGATTCCAGGCCGTGCGAACCACCCGCCACCTCTATGCGGAGCACTCCCGCTTCGCCCCGGGGGGCGGCGGCGAGTGCGCCCCGCCCGGCGACCTTGAGCTCTATGACCTGGACGCCGACCCGGCGGAGCTGCGGAATCTCCTTCCGGCCAGGCCGGGATCGCCGGCCGCCCGCATTCGCGCCGGTCTGGCGGCAAGGCTGGATCGGCTGCACGACTGCCGGGGTCTCGCCCGGCGGGATGACGCGGCGACGGGGAACGCCTTCTGCCGGTAGCGAGCCGTTACCGCCCGACGGCGAGCGTCGTGACCACGGCTTCGTAGACGCCGTCGCCGTTGCTGCCCTCGGTCACGGTGACGTTGGGGCGGCCGCTGATTCCCTCGCGCAGGCCGGGGTCGTGCTCCGGCCCGTTGGCGACCACGAAGAAACGCCCCACCGCGTCGGCGGCGTCGAGGTCCTCGAGCGAGTCGCCCACCCCGATGCAGTCGCCCGGCGCGTAGCCGCGAGCGCGGAGGTGGAAGGCGACGGCCTTCGCCTTGCTGGCGCCGCCGGGAACCAGGTGATAGGCGTGCCCCGGCCCCTCGAGCCCCTCCATCGGCCGGGTGATCGCCCCGTTGTCGAGAAACCTGAGGTCGTCGTGGCCGTGCTCGGCGAGCAGCGCGTTGGCCTCGGTGACCTCGACGCGGCCGCGAAACAGATGCGACAGCACGCGGTCGACGTGCCAGGGGCCGTGCCATTCGAGCCTGCCTTCAAAGCGCTCGAAGAGGAGGTCCGGGATCCCCGCCGCGAGCATCTTCTCGGCCGGCGTCCCGTCGCCATCCGGCACCCAGTCTCCGGTCATCAGCGTCCGCTCTCCGTCGATCACCACGCCGCAACCGGCCTCGTAGATGTACGAGGTTTGGGCGAGCAGGCGGGCGTCGGCCATCACCTGGGCCTCGCGACGGCCCGACATGATCACCACCTCGACGCCGGCCCGGTGGCATGCCTCCAGCGCCCGCGCCTGCTTCAGGGAGAAGTCGCCCTCGGCGTCGCGAAACAGCGAGCCGTGGCGCCCGAGCAGGGTGCCGTCGAGGTCGGTGTAGACGCAGAGCAGCGACACGGCCGGGCAACGGTACTAGCGAGTTACAGGACGGACCACCAGTGGCTCGCCGCGCTACGTTAGGCGCCGATGACCGGCTGGCGCCTCGCTGACCGCCTGCTCGAATTCCCGCCGCCTCTGGCGGTGGGGATCGTCAACGTCACCGCCGACTCGTTCTTCGAGGGGGCGCGCTCCCAGACGCCGGAGCGCGCCGTGGAGGACGGCTTGGCGCTGGCCGAGGCCGGGTTCGACCTTCTCGACGTGGGCGCCGTGGCGGCCCGCAGCGGGGCCGCGGTCTCGGCGGATGGGGAGGCCGCGCGGCTGGTCCCCGCGGTCGAGGAGCTGGCCCGCCGCGCGGGCGTGCCGGTGACCGCCGACACCTTTCAGCCCGAAGTCGCGAGACGGGCGCTCGACGCCGGGGCAGCGGCGGTCAACGACATCTCCGGCGGCGCCGACCCAGGGATGCTCGACCTGGTGGCCGATACGGGTTGCGGCTACGTGCTCATGCACATCGAGGGCCCGCCCCGCGCCGATCGCGAGCCGCCTGGCCACCGCGATCCGGTCGCCCACCTGAAGGACTGGTTCCGGGAGCGGATCCAGGCGGCGCTCGAGCATGGCGTGGACGAGGAGCAGATCGCGCTCGACCCGGGCCTTGACTTCGACCTCTCGGTCGACGACGACTTGGAGATCCTGCGGCGCCTCAGTGAGCTGCGCGAGCTCGGCCGCCCATTGTTCGTGGCCCTGTCGCGAAAGGACTTCCTGGGTGCCGTGCTGGCGGGATCCTGGGAGGGCCGGGTCGCGGCCGCCGAACGCGAGTGGGCGACCGCCGCGGCGACGACTCTCGCCGTCGCCGAGGGCGCCGAGATGGTGCGGCTGCACGACCGAAGCGCGCTGGACGCGTTGCGCACGGCCGCAGCGATCTGCGACCGCCGGGCCAAGGCCGCACGACCCTCGGCCACCACCAATGGCTAGCCCCGGCGCCGGCCTTGCCGCCTCCACGGGCTGGGAGCGCGCGATAGAGCCCGGGCGAGCAGACGGTCGCCTGGTTGCCGAGAGCTTTGAGGCGGCGGCAGCGGCCGACCGCGCCGGACTCCCCGCCGCCCTGGCGCCGGAGCTGGCGGCCGCCCTGCCGGCGAGCGGGATCGAGACGCTCTATTCACACCAGCTCGAAGCGCTCGAGGCTGCCGGCGGGGGAAACGCGATCGTCACCAGTGGCACGGCGTCGGGCAAGTCGCTGTGCTTCAACCTGCCCGTGCTCGACCGGCTCGTCCGCGACGACGGCCACCGGGCCCTCTACCTCTACCCGACCAAGGCCCTCGCCCAGGACCAGGCGAGGAAGCTGTCCGCGCTCGGGCTGCCGCAGCTTCGTCACGCGATCTACGACGGCGACACGCCGCGCGAGGACCGGCCACAGATCCGGCGTCGCTCGAACCTGATCCTCACCAACCCCGACATGCTCCAGGTCGGGATCCTGCCCCATCACAAGAGCTGGGGGGACTTCCTCGCCGGCCTGGGCTGGGTGGTCGTGGACGAGGCCCACACCTATCGGGGAGTGTTCGGGTCGCACGTCGCGAACGTCCTGCGCCGATTGCGGCGGGTTGCGGGCCTGTACGGGGCCAGCCCCCGGTTCATCCTCACCTCGGCCACGATCGCCAACCCGGTGGAGCTGGCCGAGCGGCTGGTCGGCGAGCCCTTCCGCCTGGTCGATTCGGACGGGGCTCCGCGAGCCGGGCGGCGGATCGGGATCTGGAACCCGCCGGTCATCGACTCGCGATCGATGACGCGGCGCTCGGTCCTCTCTGAGGCCGCGGAGCTGCTCGCTGACCTGGTCGGCGAGGGGGTGCGGACGATCTGCTTCCTGCGCAGCCGGCGCGGGATCGAGCTGATCCAGCGGTTCGCTCGCACCAGGCTCGAGGAGCTGGGTCGCCCGCAGCTCGCTGAGCGGATCGCCCCCTACCGGGCGGGCTACACGCCTCAGCAGCGCCGCGAGATCGAGGCTCGGCTGGCGGCCGGCGAGCTGCTTGCGGTGGTCGCCACCGACGCGCTCGAGCTGGGCATCGACATCGGGGAGCTGGACGCGGCGATCTGCGTCACCTTCCCGGGCACGGTCGCGAGCCTGCGGCAGATGTGGGGACGGGCGGGGAGGCGCAGCGAGGGACTGGCCCTCTACGTCGCCGGCGAGGACGCGTTGGACCAGTTCTTCTGCCGCCATCCGGAGGAGTTCCTGGAGCGGCCGGTGGAGGCGGCGATCCTCGATCACGAAAACGAGCGGATCCAGCTCGCCCACCTGCTCGCCGCGGCCTACGAGGTGCCGCTCTCGGACGCCGACGCCGGGGTGTTCGGCGAGCAGTGGCGGGAGCGCGCCGACACCCTGGTCGCGATCGGCGAGCTGCGGCGCGGTCGCGACGGACGCTACCTGCCACGCGGTCCGCGGTTCCCGGCCGGCGACATCTCGCTGCGCTCGGCGTCGCCGGACTCGGTCGCGATCGTGGAGCGAGCCTCAGGCGAGCTCCTGGGCTCGGTCGAGGCCGAGCGTGCCTTCACCACCGTCCATCCCGGCGCCGTCTACCTGCACCTGGGGCGCTCGTACGAAGTGCGCGAGCTCGACATCGAGGCCCGGCGCGCGGTGGTCGATCCCTTCGACGGCGATTGGTACACGCAGCCGAAGAAGGAGACCGAGGTGTTCATAGAACAGATCGTCGCCAAGAGCGACGACACAAGACGGATCGTCGCTGACAGCGACGATCCGGTTGCGCTGGGCCCGGGCATCGAGTTGTTCTTCGGCGAGGTCTCCGTCACCGAGCAGGTGATGGCCTTCCAGCGCAAGCGGCTCTCCGATCACCAAGTGGTCGACATGGTCGGGCTGGACCTGCCGGAGACGAACCTCCCCACCCAGGCGCTCTGGTACGTGCTCGGCGAGGAGCTGGCCGGCTCCGCGGCACTTCCGCCCGAGGTCCTGCTGGGGGCGCTCCACGCCGCCGAGCACGGCCAGATCGCGGTTCTGCCGCTGCTTGCGATGTGCGACCGGTGGGACATCGGGGGCCTGTCGACCAACGTGCACTTCCAGACGGGCCGGCCGACGATCTTCATCTACGACGGCTATCCGGGAGGGGTGGGAATCGCACGTCGGGGCTTCGACCGGTTCGAGCGGCTGGTGGCGGACGCCGCGAAGCTGATCGGCGAGTGCCCCTGCGCCGACGGGTGCCCGTCCTGCGTCCAGAGCCCCAAGTGCGGCAACCTGAATGAGCCGCTGCACAAGCAGGGCGCGCTCGAGCTGATGACCGCGATCCTGAGCCGGGCTCCGGAGCAGCCTCGCGCCTGATGGAACGCAGACGGCAGGTCGCGGTGATCGGCAAGGGCACTCCGGACGAGAAGCTGACGCCGCTGGCAGAGGAGGTCGGGCGCCTGCTCGCCGAGGCCGGTGCGGTGGTCGTCTGCGGCGGGTTGACCGGGGTGATGGAGGGAGTCGCGCGCGGCGCCTCCGCCGCCGGTGGCACGGTGATCGGCATCATCCCCAGCAGCTCCCAAGAGCAGGCGAATCCGCACTGCACCCACGTGGTCGCCACCGGCATCGGGCCCGCGCGGAACCTCGCCGTCGTCTCCTCGGGCGACGCGGTGATCGCGATCGGCGGCGAGTGGGGAACACTGTCCGAGATCGCCTTCGCCCGCGAGCTCGGCCGTCCGGTGGTTGCGCTGTCGAGCTGGAAGGTGAGCCCGGGCGGGGCGATGGAGGGCGGCCCGGGGATCGAGAGTGCCTCGAGCGCCGCGGAGGCAGTCGAGTTGGCCCTCGCGGGGGTCGACGATCGCTAGCCAGAATCATCCGGCGACCGCTCGCCTTCGGCTGCGCGCCCGCCGGGTTCGGGCGCCGAAGGGGCGGCAGGTTGGACACGCGGCTACCGCGACTTCGTCGCTAGCCTTAGCCGTGCGGGCGAGGTAGCTCAGTTGGTAGAGCACACGACTGAAAATCGTGGTGTCGGCA
>JBBPIK010000013.1:0-1132 GCA_038040415.1 Actinomycetota bacterium | reverse complement strand
GCGGGCGAGGTAGCTCAGTTGGTAGAGCACACGACTGAAAATCGTGGTGTCGGCAGTTCGATTCTGCCCCTCGCCATCCCACGACCCCGCGGTTTGACTGCCGGCCGATCGGGAAGCCGATCCGTGAGCCATGACGGAAACGCCACGCAAGCCAACCGATGTACGCCTGGGGGCGTGGGGAGGCGTCCTCAAGCGCACCGTCGGCACGTTCCGTAAGAGCAACCTCACGGATTGGGCCGCGGCTCTCACCTATTACGCCGTGTTGTCGATCTTCCCGGCCCTGGTGGTGCTGGTCTCGATTCTCGGCCTGGCGGGCGACTCGGCCACGCAGTCCGTGCTCGACAACCTGGATGAGCTCGGCCCGGGCCCGGCGACCGACATCGTCAGCGGAGCGATTACGGAGATCGGGTCGAGCCAGGGGACGGCCGGGATCGCGCTGATCCTCGGCTTGGCGGCCGCCCTGTGGTCGGCCTCGGGCTACATCGGCGCCTTCTCGCGCGCCTCCAACGTCATCTACGAGGTCGAGGAGGGCCGGCCGTTCTGGAAGCTTCGGCCGTTGCAACTTGCGATGTCGCTGCTCTTGATCCTGCTGGTCGCCGTGAGCGCGATCGCCGTCGTGGTCACCGGGCCGCTGGCCGAGCGGGTCGGAGAGCTCTTCGCCCTCGAGGGCACGGTGCTGACGGTTTGGGACCTCGCAAAGTGGCCGGTGATCATCCTGATCGTGCTCACGATGCTCGGGGTCCTCTACTACATGGCTCCCAACGTCCGCCAGCCCGGGTTTCGCTGGATCACGCCCGGCGGCCTCCTGGGGGTCTCGCTCTGGATCGCCGCCTCGGCGGGGTTTGCGCTCTACGTCGCCAACTTCGGCTCCTACAACAAGGCTTACGGCAGCCTTGCCGGAGTGATCGTGTTCCTCGTCTGGCTGTGGATCTCGAACCTCGCCGTGCTGCTGGGTGCCGCGTTCAACGCCGAGCTGGAGCGCGCCCGGGAGCTGGAGAGCGGCGTTCCAGAGGAGCGCACGCTCGCAATCGAGCCGCGCAACGAGCCCAAGCAGGCGTAAGGCGAGAGCCCGGACTCTGGGCCCGGCGTCAGGTCGAGAACCGGCGTGACGACGCTCCAGCAGGGGAGAGTT
>JBBPIK010000088.1:0-8112 GCA_038040415.1 Actinomycetota bacterium | reverse complement strand
CGAGGAAGATGATCCGCTCGTTGAGCAGCCGCGAGTAGATGTCGAAGGCGCGCTCGCCGCGCGAGGTCTGCTCGACCACCATCGGGACCAGGGGGCTCATGGTGCGGCAGTCTCTCGGTCGCCCGTGGTTGTACGCAGCTTGTAGCCGACAGGATCCACGGGACCGCCTCTCAGGGGTGGTTGGTTGCAGCGAACTGCTGTGACCAACCCTAGCTGGTGCCCTGTGCCTGGTGGCTCGAGCCCGCGGCCTGCGCCGCGTAACCGTCTCTCAGCAGCCGCTCGTAGAGCTTGGCGGTGTCGTGCCGCGGCTCTCGCTACGACGCACGGATAGTCAAGCGGCTGCAACTAGCTGCTTGTGCCTACTAACCGCCGCCTTTGGAGCATGTGGCCCGTTCGCCCGTATCGACGCCCGTATCGACAGAGGCCAGGAGCGACGAGGGCCTGTCGGTGAACCCGGAGGGCCCAGCGAAGGGCACCAATGGCCGAAACCGCCACCGCCGCCCCAACCTAGCGCTCCCGGGCTCGGCTGGACCGAGGGAGATCGACAGCACGGAGTGAGGAGACGAGATGACGCCGGTGCAGTTCTTTGAGGGATCGAGGACCAAGCCCGAGAGGTTGGGGAAGGAGCACGAGTTGGCGGAGCGTCGCCTGGCAGCCCTGGCGCTGGCGGTTCGCCATCACGAGGACACGGCTCGCCGGCAGAGCGCCTCACCCGCCCGACCCAACGACCGCCAGCTCTACAGGCGCCTGCGCCAGATATGCGGCGTGCGCTGAGGGCGAAGACCTCCCCGCGCCGCTTAGAGGAGTTGCGGGTCGAGGCCCGCTACGACTTTGAACCTCGTGATGTCTACGGGGGCGAGGTCTACGGATCGCGGGCGACGAGCCGGTTCCGACTGAAGGGGTTGGAGCGGGCCTGCGTGTTGGCCAAAGCACGCCTCCCAAAGCGCGCCTCCGACAGGCTGAGCAAGAGCAAGGGGCGGAGACGCCCAAGCGCCGCGCGACGGCTAGGTAGCAGCCCGGTAGCAGCTCCTTTGGGGCCCGGCTCTACGGCTGAGGTTTTCGCACCGCCTTGAACCAATCGCGCCCATTCGTCAAGCAGAAGCCGAAACACCGCGAAATCCGCCGGCCAGCCTGGGACGGCGGCAAGCGCCAAGGCCGAGGCCGTGAGCGCGAGAAACAGGTATTTGAACCGCCTCATTTTGTCCTTCCCGTCCCTGTTCTCCTTGTGGAGGGTGCGAGGCGAGCATACGCCCGCGTGGGTGGCGGGGTCGAGGGTGGCGGGGTTTTCGGGTAATCGGATTAGAGCCAGCCGACGAGCCGGACCGGCTCTGGGCGCTGCTTGGCGCGATCGAGCGCTATGGACAACGCGATGATGGCGTCGAGCTTGGCGCTGTGTTGGCTGTTGTCGATCCCCCAGCCGCGGCGGGAGTGCCGGGCGATGGCCGCGGCGGCGTGGGCGGCCAGTTGGGGGGCCTTCCGCCCGTGTCCATGCAAAGGGGAGTACGCAAGCGCCGACTGTTTGCCGGTAGCGCCCCTAACTGCGCGGACTATTTAGGCAGTACCACGCCATCCGGCACGGCTACTTTCACGCGGAGGGAGCAGCGGGGCGCCTGATCTTCCTCGTACGACCCGAGGACCCTCGATAGAAACCTCTGCTGAGCGCGCGCAACCAGGGCTGGAGGCATAGGATCGCGCGATCTCAGTAGAGGCCCGAAATCGCCGGCTTCCCGACTGGTTCACGCAAGTTCGAACCGGGCAGATTCGGCTCCCTCGGTTTCAGCGCCATGAGGCTTGGGGCCACAACACGATCATCAACCTCCTGGAAACGGTGCTCCGTGGACTCCCAGCCGGTGCTGCCCTTGTGCTCGTGGTCGGAGATGAAGAAAAGTTCGTCAGTCGCCCGGTCGTCGGAGCGGATGATTTCGATCACAAACCCACCGAGCACCTACTCGACGGCCAGCAACGAATCACGGCACTATGGCGCAGCCTCCACGACGACTACGACGACCGCACCTACTTCACTCGGTTCGAGTCACCCGACGAAGGCGAGGTCGTTCGCGTCGTTGGTCAATCGCGGTGGATGAAGGACGACAAGCGTCGCCCCCGCTGGGCAGACAAGCCGGAGGGAATCCACGAGCGCGGATACATACCGCTGAAACTTCTTTGTCCCGGCGAGCTTGGGGCGGAAATCAGCGACTGGTGTCGAGCGGCAGTCGTGGGCGATACGCCTGAAGACCAGGAACGGAGGTTCGCGATAGAGCGGAAGATCACCGATCTCCGCCAGCATGTCGCCAGTTACAACATCCCCTTTCTTTCGCTGCCAGCGACCACGCCACCGGACGTAGCCCTCGACGTATTCATCAAGATGAACACCACCTTCGTTCGGCTCACCCCGTTCGACATCATCGTCGCGCAGTTTGAGGGCCGGACTGGAGAGTCTCTTCACGACCTCGTCGCCAAGCTCGTCGAACGCGTTCCCGCGCTGGACCGCTACATGGAGCCGAGTGACCTAATCCTCGAGGTCGCCGCGCTTCGGGAGGACAGAGCGCCTACGCAGGCCAGCTATCTACGCCTCGATCTCAACCGACTGCTTGGCGACTGGGAGCAAATCACGTCGGGGGTCGCCTTCGCGGTCGAGTTTCTCGAGGAGGAGCACGTCTTCGACGGCGATCGACTTCCGAATGTGGCGGTCCTCCGCATCTTGGCGGCACTTCACGAGCATCTGCCCGAACTCGATGCGCTCGGCAATGCTCGCCACCTCTTGCGCAAATTCGTGTGGCGAGCGTTCTTCACGAATCGTTACGAAGCCGCAGTCGCGACCGCATCGTTCCAAGACTTCCGCGCTCTCCGCGCCATCCTGACCGGCGACGGCACCGAGGACGCAGTGCCATTGTTTGACGAAGAGCACTATCCGCTGCCCGGACCTGAAGAGCTCGTCCATGCGAGGTGGCCGAAGACCAGAGACAGCCTCGGACGGGCGATCCTGAACGTCGCGATTCGCGCCGGCGCCCATGATCTCGCCGACGACGCCATCGCCACTCGCGATCAGATTCGAAAGCGCGAGTATCACCATCTGTTCCCCGCGGCCCTGCTGGAAAACGACGGGAAGATCAGCGGGGGCAAGATCAACCGGGCACTCAACTGCGCGCTCATCACCTGGAACCAACAGGACCATCTCCGCGAAGGAACCGGTCCGATATCTGCGCGAACGGGTTGAACGTGCCGCGCTTGGAGAGGATGAGATCCGGCGGCGCCTCGCGACGCACTACATCCCGTACGAGGAGTTGAACGTCGGCAACTACGAAGCGTTAGCCGATGAGACCACCCGTGCTGCCCAGGTCCGCGCCGACTACCAGGCCTTCCTGAATGCTCGCGCCAACCTCATGCTCACCCCTATCGCCGCACTCTGTAGTGGTGACATTCCGACCTAGCGCGATCGGTACGAGCCGGGTCGTTCAGTGCTTCGTGCCGGGCGCGGTGCTCGCTTTCGCTTCGCGCGAAACGCAGGCGCGTCCGCCAGCGTCCACACACGCCCGCATCGGACGACGAGCGGAAGCGCTGCGCTGACTCTCACGGCGCTCCCGCAACGGGCGAGAAGCAGGAGCGCTAGCTGATGCTGGTGCTCTCCATGCAAAGACGAGAGCCCTCGAAGCGCCCGGACTTCCAGGAGTTGGGCGGGTTTCCGTTAGGGCTGCCACTGCCGCCCTTGCTCGTGGGGATTACCAGCCGCTAGAAGCGTCTAGCGAAGCTCGCCACGCCTACTCCCGCAGCCCGGCGGCTTCGAGGGCTTCTCGCCTGTCGTTGAAGATGTCCACCCGCACAGTCTGTTCGGCCCCGAGAGTCCAGACGTACCAGATATCGGTTTCGACCGGCACACCGCTTTCAGCGCCGCTAGCGCGATGGCGGACGCGGGTTATGACCTGGTCTCCGGCGTCGATGTGCTCCTCGGCGGTGGCGATCAACTCGTCGAACCCCTCGGCCCAGTCGAGGGTCAGCTGCAGAAGCCCCTCGGGTCCGTGGTACGTACCAGCCAGGGGAATGGGCGGTGCTACGTGGGTGACCAAGTCGGGGCTGAGGGTCTCAAGAACGGCAGAGAGATCGCCGCCCTCATACGCCTCCCAGGCGCGTCGGACCCTATCGACGTTCTCCTGCGACATCGCCTACTCCGAGAGGCGGGCGGCTTCGAGGGCTTCGGCTTCTGTCCGGTAGAAGCACCACCACACAGTGGCCCCGTCCCGAACGCGGAAGGCCTGCCACACGGTCTGCGACAACCCGACTCCCTCGACCTCTCCCGTGAGCCGGACCCGGCATATACCTCCATCCTCAGAAGTCTCGATGTGCTCAATCTCCGAATGCATCCCTCCGAGTGATTCGATCACCGACTCCCACCACTCGCGAACGCCGGCGTGACCCCGGTAGTGACGGCCCTCCGCTTCTGCAATCAGCGACTGAAACTCGACCTCAGGATGTACCAGTGCGAGAAGGGCATCGAGGTCGCGACGATTGACCGCCGCGTGCGTTGCTTGAACCAGCTCCACGTTCTCCTGCGACATCGCCCGCGAAGTATCTCGCTCTGGCTCGCGGGCCGCCAGCGCCACGGCTTCCATGAGTACGGCAGGTTCCTATCAATCAGCCTGCCTCCCCTAAAGGTGCTGGTCGCTGCCTGACCGTCGGGCGGGTTCCCGTTAGGGCTGGCGCTACCGCCCTTGCTCGTGGAGACTGCGGGGCGCTAGGCGGGAGAGCGGGCGCCTATTCCCGCATCCCGGCGGCTTCGAGGGCTCGGTTCTTGTCGGTGTGTATCGAGAGGCGAACGATCTTGCCATCACCGAAGGCCCAGACGTGGAAGAAGCGGTTCCACACCTCGGCATCGCTCCCTCTGATCTGCCCGCCATCCTGGACGGCGGTGACGACATGCTCCTCGTCGGCGTGGAGCACCTCTTTGAACTCGATATGGAAATCCTCGAACGTGTCCCAGAACTCGCGCAGAGATTCCAGTGCGGCTTCGAGTCCGCGGACGATTTCAACCTCATCCACCCCGGCATCAATCTGGTCGAGCTCAAAGTCCGGGTCGAACAGTTCCTGGGGTATCTCCAAGCGGGCAGTCACCCCCTCGTAGAGCCGCCGCACGATTTCCACGTTCTCCTGCGACATCGCCTACTCCGACAGCCCGGCGGCCTCGAGGGCGGATTCCTGGTCCGGGTAGGACTGCCACCGGATGACCTTGCCGCCGCGAAAGGTGAACACCATCCCGTACGGCGGGAACTCGGTCGCGATGCCGCTGTGTCTTCCCCATTGCCGCTGGTTGCGGACCAGCAGCACCACCTGGTCACCCGCGTCCACCACGTCCTGAACCTCGAAGTGGAGATCGCTCCACGCCGACAGCCAACGTCGCCAGTAGGTCCGGACGCCCTCGTAGCCCCGGTAGACGCCCGCCAGGTCGGGAATCAACTGCCCCACGTTCGTGGCGTCCCATTCGATCTCCGGGTCGTAGAACTCGAACGCCCGCTCATGCTGGCGGTGCTGGAACTCGTCCGCCAAGGAGCGCACGATCTCGACGTTCTCCTGCGACATCGCCCGCGCAGTATCTCGTCCTGGCCCGCGGTTCGCCAGTGACACAGTTACACGTGCGCGACCAGAGCTGACTCCGGCGCCGGCCAGCGCCGCGGGATCACTTCTGCTGGCCGATCCAGGAGAGGATGGCGCGGGAATGGGTGATGACCGTCCCGTCGGGCAGCTTGAGCGCCGGCAGCTTCGTCGATCCGGTCGCCTCCCGCAGCTCGTCACGCGAGCCCTTCCGCAGGAAGGGAATCGGGCTGCCGTGAGCGGCGATCACCTTCTCGTACTCGATGCCCGCGGCGCGGAGCGCCTCCTGGACGCGGCGGCACGGATGGATCCGCGGCCCGCCGTCATCGCCGTGGCAAACGAATAGCGTCGGAATCTCGGCCATCTCCGTCCTCCGGCTCGTGGCTTAGGTGGGAGCCTAGCGGCGCAGTGCCACCGCTGCCATGAGTACGGCAGGTTCCTATCAATTGGCCTGCCTGTGCTGGAGGTGCCGGCCGCTGCCTGACCACCCGGCGGGTTCCCGTTAGGGCTGGCGCTGCCGCCCCTGCTCGTGGAGGCTTCCAGTCGCTAGAGGCGTCGCGCGATGCTCGCCACGCCTACTCCCGCGGCCCGGCGGCTTCGAGCGCACCGCCTTGAGGCTAGGTATCAGCCGCTACGCGCCCCGGGCCTCGGGATGGGCACCAGCGTTGCGCGAGCGCACGTGACCCGTCCTGCCGTCGCCGAGGGTGTCGGCGTAGAGTAGGCGCCGGAGGAGGTCCTCGGGTTGTAGTCCGTGGGGGAGCGAGCAGTAACGAGAGAGTGACCGAGCAGACAAGGAGTGGATCAAGGTGAGCATGTACGCAGTCGTTAACCCGGCCACCGGCGAGAAGCTCGAGGAGTACCCAGAGATCTCAGACGACCAGCTCGACGCCGCCATCGCCAGGGCTTGGGAGGCGCGTGAAGCGCTCACCTCGCTCTCTGCGGCCGAGCGCGCCGAGAAGATCAAGCGCCTCGGCGAGCTCCACCTCGAGCGACGTGAGACGCTTGCCGCAATCGCGGTGAAGGAGATGGGCAAGCCGATGGAGCAGGCCCTCGGCGAGGTCGACTTCTGCGGCGACATCTACGCGTACTACGCCGACCGCGCGGCGGACTTCCTCAAGGACGAGCCGATCGAGCTGCTTGCGGGCGAGGGCACGGCGGTGATCCGCCGCTCGGCGATGGGGCCGCTGCTCGGAATCATGCCCTGGAACTTCCCCTACTACCAGGTGGCCCGCTTCGCGGGACCGAACCTGATCGTCGGCAACCCGATCCTGCTGAAGCCAGCGCCCCAGTGCCCGGAGTCGGCCGAGGCGATCCAGAAGATGTACGACGACGTCGGCCTCCCGGAGGGCGCGTACCAGACGATCCTCGCGACCCACGAGCAGATCGCCGAGAAGGTGATCCCCGACCCGCGCGTGCGCGGTGTCTCGGTCACCGGCTCCGAGCGAGCGGGCGCCGCCGTCGCCGAGGTCGCCGGACGGAACCTGAAGAAGGTGGTCCTCGAGATGGGAGGCTCCGACCCGTTCATCGTGCTCGCGACCCAGAACCTCGACGAGGTCGTCGACGCCGCGGTGGAGGCGCGCCTCGACAACACGGGCCAGTCGTGTAACGGCGCGAAGAGGTTCATCGTCGTCGACGAGCTCTACGACGACTTCCTCGCGAAGTTCACGGAGAAGATGAAGGAGGTGGAGCCCGGGGATCCGGCCCAGGACTCGGCGATGGGGCCACTCTCGTCGTCGACCGCGGCGGAGCGCCTTCAGGACCAGATCGACCGCGCGAAGGCCCAGGGCGCCGAGGCCGTTCTCGACGGCGACCGGAAGGACAACTTCTTCGGCACGACGGTCCTCACCGGTATCAGCCCCGAGAGCGACGCCTACCGGGAGGAGTTCTTCGGGCCCGTCGCGAGCGTTTACAGAGTCTCGTCCGAGGAGGAGGCGATCCGGGTCGCCAACGACACGCCGTTCGGCCTCGGCTCCTACGTCTTCACGACCGACCCCGAGCAGGGCGACCGCGTCGCCAACGACATCGAGGCCGGCATGGTCTTCGTGAACGGCGTCCTCCTTGACGGCGCCGAGTTGCCGTTCGGGGGCGTTAAGCGTTCCGGCTTCGGACGCGAGCTCGGCCCGTACGGGATGGACGAGTTCGTCAACAAGAAGTTGATCCGCGTCGTGAAGTAGCGCGTCGGTCGGTGGGCTCCGCTCGGGGCGGAGCGAAACGGCGACGGGTTCCGGTTGGGAGCGACGGGGAGGTTGAATCCGGAGCAGGACTCATCACGAGCCGGGGTCAGCCTCGGGTCGCAATCGCTGCTGAGGCTTACTCCCGCAGCCCGGCGGCTTCGAGGGGACCGGGTCGCCCGCGGCCCGACTGCCCTTAGAGTCCGCCAAGGATCGCACTAAGCGATCGCGCGCAGCTCGGCGATCGCCTCGGCAGCGGTCAGGACCCGGCCGAATTCCGGATCGAGGTTCGCCGCCGTGACCCGAGCGAGCTCGTCGGCCGTGACCGTGCCCCCATCGTGATCGTCCTGATCGAAAG
>JBBPIK010000087.1:0-8325 GCA_038040415.1 Actinomycetota bacterium | reverse complement strand
TGGGGTGGCCGTGGAAGAGGTCGGCGAGCCTGCGGCCCACCGACCTCTTCGGCGCTGACGCTAATGCGTCAGCGGCTTCCATCGGCCGTGTCAATCACTGGATGCGAGGACTCACCCCTTGATCTCGGTCCAGGCCGAGACCCACTCGTTGTTGTCCTTGCACACATCGCCGCGGTCATCGCCGCAGTCCGCCACCGGAGTGATCCAGTAGTAGACGTTCTCCCAGAAATCCGGGTCCGCGGCGTGGTAGCTGTCGCAGAACTTCGGATCGGGTGGGAATCCGTCGGCCTTGGCGGCCTTCTTGAGCGTCGCCGGTTCGCACGACTTGCTCTGGGCGGGCGCCTCGCCGAAGTACTGCGCGACCTCGGCATTCGCCAGCGGAGAGACGATGTGATCCATCCACAGGTACATGCAATTGGGATGAGCCGCCTGGGACGAGATCATCCAGGTGTCAGACCATCCGGTCGCCCCCTCCTCGGGGAGGAAGCCCCTGGCAGGACTCACTGCCACCGGCGCGTCCTCGGCCAGCAGCGCGAAATACTGATACTGCCAGGTCGTACCCACGACGACGTCCTCGTTCGCGAACGACTGGATCTGCTTCGCAGCGTCAACCCAGTACTCGCCGACGTTCGGCTGCTGCTCCTTGAGCAGATCGACCGCCGCGTTGAATTGCTCGTCGTCGAGCTCGTAGGGGTTGTCGATGCCCAGATCCGGCTGGTGCGCCTTCAGGTACAGCGCGGCGTCCGCGATGTACACCGAGTCGTCGTAGACCGAGATCTGGCCCTTGTACTTGGACGCCTGCGACGGATCCAGGATCACGCCCCAGGACTTCGGGCCGGGCTTGACCGTATCCGGATTCCACATCAGCAGGTTCGCCCCGCGTCCGTGGGGAACGCCGTAGTGGACGCCGTCCACCGTGTTATAGGGCTGGTCCTTGAGGTCCTCGAACACGGTCTCGTAGTTCGGGACCAGGTCCAGGTTGACCGGGTCGACGTCGTCGCCGGCGACCAGGCGCAGCGATGCATTCCCGGAGGCGGAGACGCCGTCCCACTGACCCGTCCGCATCTGGTCGACCATCTCATCGGAGGTGCCGGCCTCCCTGAGCTTGATCTGGCAGCCGGTCTCCTTCTCGAAGTCCGACTGCCACGGATCGGCGACGTAGCCTGGCCAGGCGATCAGGTTGAGCTCGCCCTCGGGCTCGCCGACCTTCTGCAGGGCGCCTTCCTCGCCACCACCACCACCGTCGTCGCCGCCGCAGCCGATCCCGACCATGGCCATGATCAAGGCGGCGGCGATCAGCCAGGCGACCCTCGCCGGCTGCTTGTCTAGCTTTGCTCTCACTGGGTGTCCTCCATTCGTGTTTCTTCCTGGACGGCCACCGTTTGCTCGGGTCGCCATCCGACGGTCACCTTCCGTCCGCGCTGCTCGAGCGCCTCCGCCGAGGAGGTCTCGAGGTTCAGGCGGACGACTTGAAGCTCCCCGCCGGCATCGAGCTGGACCAGGTACCGGGTCACCATCCCCGCGTAGGCGACGTTCCGGATCACGCCGCGCTCGGTGTGCAGTCCCTCCCCCTGGTCGGCTGGCTCCAGCAGCCTGATCTTCTCCGGCCGCACCGTGAATCGTTTGCCGTCGCGCTCCAACACGTTGGAGATGCCGACGAAGCCGCTCACGAACCGGGTCGCCGGGCGCTCGTAGATCTCGGCGGGCGCGCCCACCTGCTCGACCCGCCCTTCGTTGAAGACCGCAATCCGGTCGCTCATCGTCAAGGCCTCGTCCTGGTCGTGGGTGACATAGATGAAGGTGATCCTGACCTCGCTCTGGATCCCCTTCAGCTCCACCTGCATCTGCTCACGGAGCTTCAGGTCGAGCGCTCCCAGCGGCTCGTCCAGCAGCAGCACCCGCGGGCGGTTGACGATCGCTCGGGCCAGCGCGACGCGCTGTCGCTGGCCGCCTGAGAGCTCGCTCGGCGTTCGCGATTCATAGCCGATGAGCCGAACCATCTCCAGCGCTTCGGTGGCGCGCTTGGCGCGCTCCGAGCGGGGCACCTTGCGGACCCGCATCCCGTACTCGACGTTCTCGGCCACCGTCATGTGCGGGAACAGCGCGTAGTCCTGGAACACGGTGTTGACCTCGCGGTCGTAGGGAGGCAGGCCGCCGACGTCTCGTCCGGCAAGCTCGACCGAGCCCGCGTCCGGCTGCTCGAAGCCGGCGATCATGCGGAGCGTCGTCGTCTTGCCGGAGCCGGAGGGTCCCAGCAGGGTGAAGAACTCGCCGCGGGGGATCTCGAGGTCGATTCCGGCGACCGCGACGACCTCGCCGTACGTCTTGCGCAGACCCGCGAGGCGAACATCGGGGGGCTCGGCAGCTCTGTCGGATGGCGTGGCGGACTCGGCCGGCTGCCCACTCCCCCGGTCGTCAACGCTGATGGCTGCGGTGTCCTCCACTTGAGCGGGACGCGGCAGAAAATCGCGCCCCTTGCGAGAAGCTATACCAAGACCACGCCGAAGTGTGGCCCCCGGTGGACAATTCTCAGCCGCTTGCCTGGCCGAAAGGATCCGCGAGTCGAAAGCCCCGGCCGGTGGCCGGGGCTTTCGCGCTTGTCCCGAAACTGAGCCGCCCGAGGTAGTGGAGGCGGCTCTGTGTGGAGGGCCGGCTTAGAAGCGGGCCTTGTGACGTTTGCGGTAGCCCGACCCGGAGCGCATCTGCTTGCTCCAGCCGGGGCCCGCGCCCTTGGTCATCGAAGTGTCGAATCGCAGCCCGGCGACCGTCATGTAGGCATGACCCGGGCTCGAGAAGACCGTGATCCACTTGCCCTTGCGCGCGCGGCCCCAGTGCATGAAATCGCCGGAGGCCATGGGGCGGCGGATGAAGCGGCCTCCGTGGAGGGCGTAGCTGACTGAGCCCGAGCAGTCGTAGCACTTCGACTTGAAGCTGCCGTGGCCGCCGCCGTAGCAGTAGCCCTTGCCCCTGGCGATCTTGTTCGCGGCCTCGATCACGCGGACCACCCGCTCGGGGGCGTTCGACGGCGGGATCGCCTGGCCCTTGACCAGCTTCGCCTTGCCCGGGCGCCCCTGCGAGTTCGAGGTCCCGGTGCCCGTGCCGCCGTCGCCGGCCTGCGCGAGAGCGACCGGCAGGGTCGTCAGCGCGACCGCCGCGAGGACGAGCGCCGTCGTGAGTTTCTTGTGGGAGCGAGCCTTGTCGTGGGTAGGCACGAACCAGTCTCCTTCGTCGGCCTACGGGGTTAGCTGTCGGGCTGGCGCTAAAGGAGCCTGCGCCCCCACCGAGGTGGGTTCGCCCCAGATACGTTGGTTTCCCCGCTCTCGCCCGAAGATCGGGCGGAGATTCGGCTTACCGGCAAACGATTCGCGGCAGGCTACAGCATTCGCTAGACGTTTGCAGACACCTTCTTAATATTTGCGCCCGGAGCCCAAATATTTGTGCCTGGAGCCCGTCAGCGATTTGTGCCTGGGCACCCTCAGCTCGGGGCCGAGGTGCGATGCGCCGGGTTGGCCTCCGCCCAATCGACGATCCGGTGGGAATCGGAGATCACCTCGTCCTGGTCGGTGACCAGGACGGGCACGGCTCGTTGCCCGGTGAGCTCCTCGACCTCCTTGCGCCCCTTGGTCATCAGGTGCATGAAGCGCGGTCCGATGCCGAGCCCCCGGACCTTGACCACCTCCGGGTCATGGCCCGCCATCTTCAGGGCCTGGTAGGCGTTGTGGCACGGGTGGCCGCCTGGTCGGATCGTCTGGAAGGTGCCCCAGCAGATGTAGAGCTTCACCGGCGGAGCGTATCCGTTAGCTTCCGTGCGTGGAGCTCGCGGGCAAGAGGGCGCTTCTGACCGGGGCCACCGGCGGTATCGGTCAGGCGATCGCCAGCGCCCTGGCCGATCGAGGGGCCACGCTCGTGCTCAGCGCCCGCAAGGCAGAGGCCCTACAGGATCTGGCCGATTCGCTGCCGGGCGAGCACCAGATCGCCCCCGCCGACCTTGCCGAGGAGGGGGCTGCGGAGCGGCTGGCCGCGGACGCCGGCGAGGTCGACTGCCTGGTGGCGAACGCCGCCCTGCCGGGCACGGGAACGATCGAGGGCTTCTCGCCGCAAGAGGTCAAGCGGGCGCTGCGCGTCAACCTCGAGGCGCCGATCATGCTCGCGCGCGAGCTGGCGCCGGGGATGAGGGAGCGGGGCGATGGGCACCTCGTCTTCGTGTCTTCATTGGCCGGCAAGGCGCCGAGCCCGCGCTCGGCCATCTACTGCGGGACCAAGTTCGGGCTGCGCGGCTTCGCGCTCAGCCTGCGCGCCGACCTTGCCGGCACCGGGGTGGGCGTCTCGCTCGTCGCCCCGGGGTTCATCCGCGAGGCCGGCATGTTCGCCGACTCCGGGGCCAAGGCCCCGCCCGGGTTGGGCACCTCGACCCCCCAGCAGGTCGCCGCGGGGGTGCTGAGGGCGATCGAGCGCGACAAGATGGAGGTGGCGGTCGGCCCTCTGCGCATGCGGGCGCTCGCGCACCTCGGGCTCGCCAGCCCCCGGGTCGCGATGCGGGCGATCACGGGCGGGACCGCAGCGAAGGCCGCGGACGAGGTAGCGGAGGGACAGGCGAACAAGCGATAGACCCAGGGGTGACAGCATGAGCAAGGACAGCTTCGGCGCCCGGGACACCCTCGAGGTATCGGGCCGCGAGTACGAGATCTTCAGGCTCGACGCGCTCCAAGCCACCTACGACGTCGCCCGCCTTCCCTACTCGCTCAAGGTGCTGCTCGAAAACGCCCTGCGCCTCGAGGACGGCGAGTCCGTGACGCGCTCGAGCGTCGAGGCGATCGCCACCTGGGACGCGACCGCCGAGCCCGCCACGGAGATCCCCTTCCAGCCGGCGCGGGTGCTGATGCAGGATTTCACCGGCGTGCCGGCGCTGGTCGACCTGGCGGCGATGCGCGACGCGATGGAGGAGCTGGGCGGCGACGCGCAGGCAATCGACCCCCTGGTGCCGGTCGATCTGGTCATCGACCATTCGGTACAGGTCGACGCCTTCGGGACCTCGCGAGCCTTCGACGTCAACGCCGACCGCGACTACGAGCGCAACGGTGAGCGATACGCGTTCCTGCGCTGGGGGCAGCAGGCGTTCGACAACCTGCGGGTAGTCCCGCCCGCGACCGGGATCTGCCATCAGGTCAACCTCGAGTACCTGGGCCAGGTGGTGTTCAGCCGCGAACGTGATGGAAATCCACCTCAGGCTTACCCGGACACCCTGGTCGGCACCGACTCCCACACGACGATGATCAACGGGCTCGGGGTCCTGGGGTGGGGCGTCGGCGGGATCGAGGCCGAGGCGGCGATGCTCGGCCAGCCGATTTCGATGCTGCTCCCGCAGGTGGTCGGCTTCAAGCTCGGCGGGGAGCTCTCCGAGGGCGCGACCGCGACCGACCTCGTGCTGACCGTGACCGCCATGCTCCGCGAGCGAGGCGTGGTCGGCAAGTTCGTGGAGTTCTTCGGGCCGGGACTGCGGACCCTCGGGCTCGCCGACCGGGCGACGATCGGCAACATGTCGCCGGAGTTCGGCTCCACCTGCGCGATCTTCCCCGTCGACTCCGAAACGCTGCGCTACCTCGAGTTCACCGGTCGGCCCACGGAGCTGATCGAGCTGGTGGACGCCTACGCGCGCCGGCAGGGCCTTTTCCACACGGAGGACTCGGAGGAGCCGACCTTCTCCGAAACGCTGGAGCTCGACCTGGGCGAGGTCGAGCCGAGCATCGCGGGCCCGAAGCGCCCGCAGGACCGGATTCCGCTCACGGAGGCAAAGCCGGCGTTCATCGAGGCGCTGCGGGAGTTCAGCCCAGACGCCGTCGAGGAGCTCGGCAATCATCACGACGCGGCGGTCGCCGGCTCGTTCCCCGCCTCCGACCCGCCCGGCGACGACCACGACGACGAGCGAGGCAGGCCCCGCCCGGCGACGGGTGGAGCGGCGACCGCCGAGCGCCGGGCGAACCCCATCGCGGTCACGCTGGAGGACGGGACCGAGGTCGAGCTGGACCACGGCCGGGTGGTGATCGCGGCGATCACGAGTTGCACCAACACCTCCAACCCGTCGGTGATGCTCGCCGCCGGGCTCTTGGCGCGCAAGGCGGTGGAGCGCGGGCTCGACGTCAAGCCATGGGTGAAGACCTCGCTGGCTCCGGGCTCAACCGTGGTTACCGACTACCTCGAGCGCGCAGGCCTCACGGAGTACCTCGACCAGCTGAAGTTCAACCTGGTCGGCTACGGCTGCACCACCTGCATCGGCAACTCCGGCCCGCTGCCCGCCGAGATCTCGGCCGCGGTCGAGGACAACGGCCTCGTCGTCTGCGCGGTGCTGTCGGGCAACCGCAACTTCGAGGCCCGAATCAACCCGGACGTGAGGGCCAACTACCTCGCCTCGCCCCCGCTGTGCGTGGCCTACGCGCTGTCGGGCCGGATGGACGTCGACCTGCTCACAGAGCCGCTCGGCCAGGGTGCCGACGGCGAGCCCGTGTATCTGCGCGACCTGTGGCCACAGAGCGAGGAGATCCAGCGGACGGTGGAGAGCGCCATCCGCTCCGACATGTTCACGAAGAGCTACGCCGACGTGTTCACCGGTGACGATCGCTGGAGCTCGCTCGAGATCCCCGCTGGCGATCGTTACGAGTGGACCGACTCGACCTACGTCCGCAAGCCGCCGTTCTTCGCGGGCATCGACCCCGAGCCACGGCCACCCGAGCCGATCGAGGGAACTCGGGTGCTCGCCATGCTCGGAGACAGCGTGACCACCGACCACATCTCGCCGGCGGGCGCCATCAAGCGCGACAGCCCGGCGGGCAAGTGGTTGATCGACCAGGGCACGGAGGTCCGCGACTTCAATTCCTACGGCTCGCGCCGCGGCAACCACGAGGTGATGATCCGTGGCACCTTCGCCAACGTGCGGCTGCGCAACCGGCTGGTCCAGCGCGAGGGCGGCTTCACGCGCCACTTCCCGGATGGAGAGGAGATGACGATCTACGAGGCGGCGATGCGGTACGCCAACGAGGGCTTGCAACTCGTGGTGCTGGCGGGCAAGGAGTATGGATCCGGCTCTTCGCGAGACTGGGCGGCGAAGGGCACTGCGCTGCTCGGCGTTCGGGCGGTGATCGCGGAGAGCTACGAGCGCATCCATCGCTCGAACCTGATCGGGATGGGAGTCCTGCCTCTTCAGTTCCCGGACCCGGAAGGCGCAGAGTCGCTGGGCCTCACGGGGGAGGAGGTGGTCGACGTCGATCGCCTCGACGAGGCGCTGGCCGCCTCTGGCGCCGGGGCGCGCACGGTGGTCGTCAGGGCGGCGCGAAACGGCGCGGACCCGGTGGAATTCGAGGCCCGCGTGCGGCTCGACACGCCGAACGAGGTCGGCTACTACCGCAACGGCGGCATCCTGCAACGCGTCCTGCGGGATCTTCGCTAGTCGTTATGAGAGGATCCAGGCGTGGTCTACCTGCAAATTCATCATTTTTTCTATTGACTTTGGTGGCCCGGATGCATCAGAATGCTGTCCGACTGACGAATCGGGCACACTTGCAGTGCAGGCGAACATTTACGAAGCTCGCTCCCGGCCAGTCCCGCCTCCGGGGGCGATCGCGTCGGCATCCCTCCCTGGCTACCGACGCGCAGGCGTGGGCGCGGGCTGTGTGGACCCCCTGCCTCCCACAGCCCCGCCCCGCCATGTCCAAGAACCTGCAAACCGTCGCATCTCCGGGTCCTCGGCCGATCGTCTCGCTCACGTAGGTCATAGCTACGCTCACTCGCCGATCGGCCTGCGTCCCCGGACCTGCTCGGTTTTCGGCCCTTAGCCAGCCAGGCTCGCTTTTCGCGCCCTGACCTGATCGGCTTTCGGGCTGACCTCGGCAGGCTCGTTTTTCGCGCCCTGAGCTCCTCGGTCCGACCCTTTTCGCAGCGATGGTCGACTTGCGCTCATCTATCCGGCGCAACTCGACCATCGCGTGATTGCGGCTGTAGGTCCCTCCTTCTACCCAGCCCCGGGCGGCTCTTCTTCCAGCCCCGGGCGGCTCCGCGGAGCCGCTTGCGCCGCTGGAAATCAACCAGCTACGCGCGCCGCCTTCGCTCGATGACCTCGATCGCGATCACGCTGCCGAGGGGCCCGACCGGGGTCAGGGTGGCGGCGAGCAGGGTGTAGGGAGCCTCGTGCCGCAGGATCGCGATCCAGATCAGGATGCAGAGCACGATGTAGCCGATCCCGTGCGTGAGGCCGAAGATGAACGTCTCGTGATCGAGACCGGGGAGGAGCCACACGACGATCAGCGCCGCGAAGATCGCCAGCTCCAGCCAGCT
>JBBPIK010000151.1:0-2441 GCA_038040415.1 Actinomycetota bacterium | reverse complement strand
TCCTACGGCAAACCTGCCCTAGAGGTCAGCTACAACGGCCAGCCGCCCTACTTAGTCTTCAACGCCCACAAAGAGAGAACCCGTGCCGCCGACCTCGCGGCCGTTGACCCAGACACGGCCGCCAGTTCCGTCGTCGTCAATCTGCTTTAGCCAGGCGTCCCGCTCTGCGACTTCATCGCTTGCGCCCCGGAGCCGAGCGTAGGCCCCGAACTCGCTCGACGTGCCGATAGCGGCGCTGTAGCGCTCGCCCAACCGGTCCTGCTCGACTAGCGCCACATCCAGTCGCTGCACTGCGTCATCGTGTGCATCGCTTGCCATAGCCGTCCGCCTTCCAGTCCCTCTCTGGGGGGACGCGCGGAAGGAAGAGGAAGTGAGACCTAACGAGCGATCAGTCCCACAGCACGCTACTCCTTCTGCGGCCCGAGAACGGGCGACTTTCGCTAGTCGGTTCGCTAGACCCTCCTCGACGCAGGCACTACGCGGGCGTCCCCGCGCTCTTACGATTGACACAACTTCCTCTGAGGGGAAAGAGCTTCCGCCGCTGCAGCTCCACGCCCGCGGCCGCTGAGCACAGTGCTGCTCTAGAGCTCGATGTAGGAGCCCATCGTCACGATACGGTGCTCGGGCAGCCCGAAGAACTCCACCGGGCTCGTCGACGTGCGCGACAGCGCGAGGAACAGCTTCTTGCGCCACGCGTGCATGCCAGGGGCGTCGCCGCGGACGATCGTCATCTGGGAGACGAAGTAGGTCGCGTTCTCGATGTCGACGTCCCCCTCGAGCCCCTTGGCGGCGGCTTGCCGCAGCGCCGCCGGGACGTTCTGGTCGTCCTGGAAGCCGTAGCGGACCGTGAGGTGCAGGATGCCGTCGTCCTCGTAGCCGAGCTCGTCGACCACCACCCGCTCGGAGCGGTCGACGTGCGGGACCCTTCTGGTCTCGACCGACACTATGACCACGCATTCGTGCAACACGTGGTTGTGGTCCACGTTCTCGCGCAGCGCGAGGGGCGTCGTCTCCTTGCCCGCCGTCAGGCACACGGCCGTTCCCGGTGCGCGGAACACCGGCGGGTCCATCGCCCGAATCTCCTCGACGAAGTCGCGGAGCAGCCCCTCGGCCTCCGCGCGCCTGACCGTGACCAGCTCGCGTCCACGCTGCCAGGTGGTGAGCAGCGTGAACACGGTGAGCGCGAGCAGCAGCGGGAACCAGCCGCCGTCCACGACCTTCGGCAGGTTCGCGGAGAAGAAAGCGAGGTCGACGACGAGGAAGGCGGCCGCGCCGAACAGGACGAGCCAGAGTGGCTTTCGCCAGAGCATCCGCACGACCACGAAGAACAGAATCGTGTCGATCGCGAGGGTGCCGGTTACGGCGATGCCGTAGGCGGAGGCGAGACCCGCGGAGGATCCGAAGCCGACCACGAGCGCGACTACGGCCACGAAGAGGAGCCAGTTGACCGCGGGCGCGTAGATCTGCCCTTCCGCTTCAGAGGTGTGCCGGATCCTCAGCTGCGGCAGGAAGCCCAGCTGCACCGCCTGACGCGTGACCGAGAAAGCCCCGGAGATCACGGCCTGCGAGGCGATCACCGTCGCCACGGTCGCGAGCAGGACCATCGGCACTCGCCCCCAGTGAGGCATCAGCAGGAAGAAGGGGTTCTCGATCGCCTTCGGCGAGTCGAGGATCAGCGATCCCTGGCCCATGTAGTTGAGGGTGAGCGCGGGAAAGACGAGGAAGAACCACGCGCGGCGGATCGGCGGCCGGCCGAAGTGGCCCATGTCGGCGTAGAGCGCCTCGGCGCCGGTCACTGCGAGCACGACGGAGCCGAGGGCCAGGAAAGCGGTGCCGCCGTTGTCGAGGAAGAACTCGATCCCGTAGGTGGGCGACAGGGCCTTCAGGATCGCCGGACCCTCGATCACCTTTGCGAGGCCGGAGACCGTGAGGACCGTGAACCACAGCGCCATCACGGGCCCGAACAGGCGGCCAACGGCCTCCGTCCCGAACCGCTGGATGGTGAACAGCACCGTGAGCACGCTGAGCGTGATCGGCAGCACCAGCGAGTCGAGCCCCGGGGCCGCCACCTCGAGCCCCTCGACGGCCGAGAGCACGGAGATCGCCGGTGTGATCATCCCGTCGCCGTAGAAGAGCGCCGCTCCGAAGATCCCCAGCGCGACGAGGGTCGCCTTCGCGGCCCGGCCCTTCAACGACACGCCCTGAACGAGCGCGATGAGGGCCATGATCCCGCCCTCGCCGCCGTTGTCGGCACGCATGATGTAGGTCACGTACTTGACCGAGACGATGATCGTGATCGCCCAGAAGACCAGCGAGATCACGCCGTACACGCCGGCCTGGTTCGCCTGGACGGCGTGGTCGTGCGCCCCGAAGACGGTCTGGAGGGCGTAGAGCGGGCTGGTGCCGATGTCGCCGAAGACGACGCCGAGCGCGCCGAGGGT
>JBBPIK010000150.1:0-2454 GCA_038040415.1 Actinomycetota bacterium | reverse complement strand
GCGGTCGGCTCCTCGGAGATCGCCGCTGACGCGGTCACGACCGCGGAGATCCTCGCCAACACGGTCGCGATCGGAGACATCGCTCAGTCGGTGTGGTCGGGCTCGGCGCACCAGGAAGGCACACTGGCGGCCCGTCCGGCCGCCGCGGCGAGCAACAACGGCTTCCTCTACTTCGCCACGGACGACAACGGCGGCACGCTCTACCGCTCGAACGGCTCGAGCTGGACCAAGGTCGCGGCCAGCGCGACTTCGAGCTGGCAGAAGCTCGGGGAGGCCTCGCTCTCCACAGCGGCGTCCGACGTGACGGTAAGCGGCCTCCCACCGAGGAAGCACCTGCAGATCAGGATCCGGATCGCCGGCTACTCCTCGAGCGGCATCGCCCGGCTCCGGTTCAACGGGGATACCGGCACCAACTACAGCGACAAGCGCCAAGACGACGCCGCCGCGGTGGTGTCCTCGACCAGCACGAACGGGATCCGCGTGGCGGCGGCAGGGACCAGCGCGGCTCGCGGGATCATCGTGTTCGACGTCATCAACGAGGCGACGCGGGCGAAGTCCGCGATCGGGCAGGGGCACTCGACCTCCGAGGTGGCGACCATTGCGCCGATCCTCAACCGCAGCGCCGGGGTCTGGGCGAACACGACCTCACAGATCGACAGCGTGACCCTGAACGTCGGGACTGGCGGCGGCAACCTGCTCGCCGGGACCGAGGTCACGGTCTTCGGGTCGAACTGAGCGGTCGCGCCGGCGAGCGACCCGCCTACAGGTCGAACGAGACGACCATCCGGCCGATCTCGCGCGCTACGGCGTTCTCGCCTCCCTGGGCCACGGTATTCAGCGCATAGCTGCGCCCGCCCGCCGGCACGATCACGATGCTGTGCACCGTCCCGCGCCGCTCCCGGACGTAGGAATAGAAGAAGGCCCGGCCGGCCCGCACCTTCACCGTCCGGGCGGACTGCCTCTTGAAGTCCTTGAGCCGCCGACCGAGCTCGCGGTCGAGCTCGCGGGAAAGCTTGGCGAAGTCGCGTGCCGCCGGCCTCTCCCTGCGGATCACCACAAAGCCCTTGCCGTCGTTTCGGCGGAGTACGCCGAGCGGACGTCCCGGGAGCGTCGCAAGCTCTTCGCGGCGGAGTGCGCGCCATCCCGGAGGAAGATCGACCTTGAACGGGTCGCTGGACGGCCCCTGGACGGTGGTTATCCCGCCCTTCTTCTCCTCCTCGCCGCCGAACGCCTTGACCAGGACGAACCCCAAGACCGCCAGCACGAGGACGCCCAGCCCGAGGGCCAGCGCCGTCGGGACACGCCGTCTTCCCGACCGCTCGGTCGCTTGGCCGTCTCTATTCAAACCGACTCCTGGCCATGGCGGCGTATTCGAGGAATCCCCGGGCGCTCCTGCGTCTCGCCGGCGGCGAACATGGCTCTGTTGACTTGGGCGCCTCACCGGAGGAAGCTACGCGCAGCGATCGAAGGGAGCGCACGTATGGCCCGCAAGTACGTCGACTGTCGTGAGATGCCGAGCGAGAGCAACTGCACGGTTGCCATCGCCGCGGACTCCGAGGACGAGGTCGTGGAGGCTGCGGTGCAGCACGCCGTCGCGATCCACAGCCACGAAGACTCGTCCGAGCTGCGCGACGGGATCCGCCAGGGGATCAAGGACCTGGAGGGAGCCGTCGTCTAAGGCGACCGGAGCTGCGCTCGCAGCTGAGCGCACACCTGGACGCGATGCGCGCGGCCCTGGCCGAGCGGATCGAGCGCCGCGCGCGCGGACGAGGCGGCTCCCCCGCTGCCACCCGCGCTCGCCGCGCAGATCGTGCTCGCCCTCGGGCGGGGGTTGCATACCGGTGGTAGCGTCTCGGACCCAGGTGAACGGCCGGCTGATCGCTTGCGCGCTTGCTTTGACCACGCTGTCCTCGCTGGTCGCCGCGGCGCCGAGCGCGGCCCATCCAGTCGACGATGGCTGGGCACTGGGCCAGAGGATGCTCACAACCACGGAGAGCTCGGCCGCCGTTGCGGCGGCGGTCCCTCCCCCCACCCCCGTGCCGACTGCGGACCGGGCTCTCGGCCCGAGACCGGCATCCAAGGCCGCGTGCCCGGCACCGGGTCGGACCAGGGCTTCATCTGCAACATGAGCCTGATCGCGCGCCAGGGCAAAGCCGGCGGCTACAAGGTCCTCCGCTTCACCGACAAGGCCGGCCATGAGTGCGCCTACTACGACACCACCCTGCTCTTTCCGAGCAACGCCCAGACCCTGAGCGAGCAGCCAACCGGTGTCGCCGTACTCGACATGTCCAACCCGGCCAAGCCCGTGCAGACCGCCTCGCTCGCCACCCCGGCGATGCAGTCGCCGCACGAGTCCCTGGTGCTCAACGAGAGGCGGGGCCTGCTGGTGGCCGTTCTGGGCAACCCCACCTTCTACCCGGGCGTAGTCGACATCTACGACCTGAACGAGGACTG
>JBBPIK010000149.1:0-2481 GCA_038040415.1 Actinomycetota bacterium | reverse complement strand
GTCAAGACCGCCGCCGAGACGGGGGGCGAGCTCTTGGAGATGGAGGCGAGCTACGGGGGAACCGGCCAGATGCCGCCCGAGCACTTCCATCCGCGGCAGGTCGAGCGCTTCGAGGTGCTCGAGGGCGCCATGAGGACGGTCATCGGCGGCACCGAGGGCCGGTACGGACCCGGTGAGACGTTCGAGGTGCCGGCCGGCACCCCGCACCAGATGACCGCCGACGAGCCGTCGCGCGTGCGCTGGGAGGTCCAGCCGGCGCTGCGCACCGCGGAGTTCTTCGAGCGCCTCTACGCCGCAGCCGCCGGTGCCGCAGACGCTACGCCCTCCATCGCCGAGCTCCTGGACGAGTTCAGCGACGAGGTTCGCCTGACGGGCGCCTAGACACCGCCTACGCCCGGGCGGCGGGGACCGAGTTGCGAACTCCCTCGATCCCCTTCAACTCGATCAGGCGGCCGTTGGCCGTTGCCACCTTCTCGGCCTCGTCCAGAAGCTCGTCCCAACCCGGCGCGCCGGCGGCGATCCTCGCCTCGGCGAGCGTCCGCAGCGCTCGCGGAAGCGCCCAGAGCAACCCTCGGTCGCGAATGATCGCAGTCGCACGCTCGGCTCTCTCCAGCGCCTCGGGGACCCTGCCGACCCCAACCAGCGCCTCGGCGATCAGCGCCTCTCGCCAGCCCTCGGCCTCGCCGCCCTTGCCCATCGCCTCGCGGTACAGACGGTCCCCGCGCTCGACGGAGTCGAGGGCGCCCTCCGCGTCCCCGCGCTCCAGCCGCACGAGCCCCAGGTTCACCAGCGCCCAGCATCTCGAGAAGACGTCGCCGAGCCGCTCCGTCAGCTCGTAGTTTCGCTGGGCGAGCCCGAGGGCCGAATCCAGGTCGCCCCGCACCGCCAGCAGCGCGGCCAGGTTGCCGCGGGTCCAGCTCGCGGTCTCCGGGTCGCCCTGCTCGGCCGCGATCCGCAAGGCTTGCTCGAACAGCTCCTCGCCAGCGTCGTACTCGCAACGGTCGCGCCGGATGATCCCCTTGGCCATGATCGCCCACGCGTACGGGCAGCCGATCACGAGGCCGTTTCCCGCGCTGTGGTCGTCTGCCGCCATCTCGAGCGCCTCATCGACCAGTTGCTCGCAGTGCTCGAGATCGCCCGCGACCATGTACGAGTACGAGCCCGCGGTACGGATCGCGATCCGCAGGGCCTCGTCGCCGGACTCGTCCGCCAGCGCGATGGCCTCGTCGGCGGCCCGGGTCCACTCGCTCGCGGGCTGTTCAAGTCCCGGGCGCGCCGACTCGAGGAAGCGCAGCAGGGTGAGCGAGCGCAGGTCATCGGTCCTGGCGGCGATCTCGCGGGCCTCCTCGACCAGGGTGTCTACCCTTTCCTTCTCCATCCCGAGCCTCCAGGCATAGTCGAGCTGGAGCAGCCGCGAGAAGACCCCGAGTGCCGCCGTCTCCTCCGTCTCAGGCAGCTCCGAGGCGAGATCACTGACCCTTCCCCACAGTCGCAGTGCGTCCTGCGGGTGGCTGTAGCCGGCCCAGTGCGCGGCGCGGGCGTTCCAGCGCGCCGCCTCCAGCGTCTGGCCGCCTTGCTCCAGGTGCTGGGCGATCAGAGCCGCGAGCTCGTCGTGGCGGTCGGAGTTGAGCTCGATCATCGCCCGGGCCGTCGCCGCATGCGCGGTGGCCCGTTGCTGCCCGAGCTGGGAGCCATAGGCGACCTCGCGGGTCAGGGGATGGCTGAAGGCCAGCACCCGCTCGGGGTAGATCTCGGCCTCGTAGAGGAAGCCGGCCCCGATCAGTTCTTTCAGGCCCTCCGCGAGCGCGTCGTCGTCGAGTCCGGAGACGATGCGAAGCGCCGGCTCCGGCACCTCCTTGCCGATCACGGCCGCCGCCTGCAACAAGGTCTTGGCCGCCTCCAGGCGATCGATTCGGGCCGCCAGGATCGCCTGGACGGTGGCCGGCACCCCGGTGTCCTCCACCGGCTTGGTCAGCCGGTAGGCGCCGCGCTCGCCCTCCAGGTTGCCGGCCTCGACCAGCTCCCGGACGACCTCCTCGATGAAGAATGGGTTGCCGCCGGTTCGCTCGTGGATCAGCTCTGCGAGGCCGTCGATCGAGGGATCGCCGCCGGCCAAATCGGCCAGCAGCTCCCTGGTGGACTCCGGCCCGAGCGGCCTCAGCGTCACCCGCCGGTACACCGGCGAGTCCGCCCACTCGGCCTCGTACTCCGGCCGGAAGTTGACCACCGCCAAAGTCGTGGTTCCCTCCACCGCGCCGACCATCTCCCCGAGGAACGCCTCGCTGCCCTCGTCCATCCAGTGCAGATCCTCGATCACGTTGACGACCACCTCGGTGCGCCCGGGGACCTGGTAGAGACGCCTGATCACGCCGCGAAGGAGCCGTTGCCGCGCCTCGGCGCTCACCTGCGGCGCCGGGCGCTCCGGATCGGGCACGGCGAGAAAGTCGAAGACGAGCGGCAGGTCGTCCGCGAAGTCGGGAT
>JBBPIK010000086.1:0-8668 GCA_038040415.1 Actinomycetota bacterium | reverse complement strand
AGACGACCCGGGTCAGCGTCAACTCCGCCGGGGCGGAGGCAAATGACGGCAGCGTGTGGTTGCCCGCGATCTCGGATAACGGGCGCGTCGTCGCCTTCGAGTCCGCTTCCACGAACCTGGTCCCGGACGACCACAACGGCGTCCGCGACGTCTTCGTCCACGACCGAAAGCGGGACGAGACGACGCGGGTGAGCGTCAGCTCTTCCGGGACAGAGCTGATTTCCGGCCGCGGCGTAGAAGAGCTGGGGACGGTACCCGCGCTCTCCGCCAACGGGCGCTTCGTCGCCTTTTCCTCCCGGGGTAAGAACCTGGTCGAGGGCGACCGAAACAACACCGATGACATCTTCGTCCGCGACCGAAAGCGGGGCGAGACGACCCGGGTCAGCGTCAGCTCCACCGGCGAGGAGGCCAATGACACCAGCCTCTTTTATCCCTCGATCTCCGCTAATGGGCGCTTTGTCGCCTTTACGTCTTGGGCCTCGAACCTGGTCGCGGGCGACGAAAACGGGCACCACGAAGACGTCTTCGTCCGCGACCGAAAGAAGGGCGTGACGACGCGGGTCAGGGAGAACAACCGGAGCGGTTCCTTGTACAGCGGCATTCCCTCGATCACGGACAACGGACGCTTCGTCGCCTTCGAGTCCCCCGCCCCCGACCTGGTCAAAGGCGACCGAAACGAGGCCGTCGACGTCTTCTTGCACGACCGAAAGCGGGGCAGGACAACGCTCCTCAGCGTCAGTTCCGAAGGAACCCAGGGGAACTCCGACAGCTCGTTCCCCGCTATCTCCTCCGCCAACGGGCGTTTCGTGGCCTTCTCGTCCTTGGCCTCGAGCCTGGTCGCGGGCGACCGCCATAACACGGCTGACACCTTCGTCCGCGGCCCGCTGCGCTGATCGGCGGCCTCGACGTCCTCCCGGGCCGCGGCGCGGCCGTTTTTCCCCGCGGGCTCCCCGGCGCTTTTCGCCTGAAAGCGAAAGCGTGGGCGCCCAACTCACCAACGCCTAACCGAGGGAAATCCCGATGGTGAGTGGAGGCAGCGCCAGCCCTAAAGGGAACCCGCCAACTTCTGGGAAGCCTGGCACTTCGAGACGTCGTAATGCAATAGCTCCTGGCCCCACCGCTCGGGGTGTGGAGCGGTAAGCGGATCCGCGGGCACTGGAACTGCCGCTTTCACGCAGTCAATAGCCGCCGCCGCCATCGCCCGGCACTCCCGCCGCGGCTGGAGGATCGACAACAGCGAACGCAGCGCCAAGTTCGACGCCATCATCGCCTTGTCCATGGGGTGCTCGACCGCGCCGAGCAGCGCTCGGAGCCGGTCCGGCTCGTCGGCTGGCTCCAATCCGACTACCCGGAACCCCGCCACCCTCGACCCCGCCACTCATGCGGGCGTATGCTCGCCTCCCACCCTCCACAAGGAGGGCAGGGACGGGAAGGACAAAATGAGGCGGTTCAAGCACCCGTTTTTGGCGCTCACGGTCTCGGCCTTGGCGCTCGCGGCCGTCCCAGCCTCGGCGGGGGTGGGGGTGACGACGACGCGGGTCAGCGTGAACTCCGCCGGGGCGGACGGGAATCCCTGTCCGGGGTGCTCCGACAACTCAGCGGTCTCGATCTCCGCCACCGGGCGCTTCGTCGCCTTTTCCGACAACGCCCGGAAGCTGGTCAAAGGCGACGGAAACTACTTCTTTGACATCTTCGTCCGCGACCGAAAGCGGGGCGAGACGACGCGGGTGAGCGTCAGCTCCGCCCGGGCGGTGCCAAACAGCGACAGCGGCTTTCCCTCGATCTCCGCCAACGGGCGTTTCGTCGCCTTCGCGTCCTTGGCCTCGAACCTGGTCGGGGGCGACAGAAACCATGCCCCTGACATCTTCGTCCACGACCGAAGGCTGGGCGAGACGACGCGGGTGAGCGTCAGCTCCGCCGGGGCGGAGGGAAATGACCGCAACCTGTTACCCGCGATCTCCGCCAACGGGCGCTTCGTCGCCTTCTTCTCCGATTCCACGAACCTGATCCCGGACGACCACAACGGCATCACCGACTACTTCGTCCGCGACCTAAAGCGGGGCCAGACGACGCGGGTCAGCGTCAGCTCCACCGGGGCGGAGCAGACTCCCGGCAACGGCGCAGAAAGGCTGGGACCCAGACCCTCGATCTCCGCCAACGGGCGCTTCGTCGCCTTTCCCTCCTCGGGTCCGAACCTGGTCGAAGGCGACCGAAACGACACCGATGACATCTTCGTCCGCGACCGAAAGCGGGGCGAGACGACCCGGGTGAGCGTCAACTCCGCCGGGGCGGAGGGCAATGCCAGCAGCCTCTTTTATCCGTCCATCTCCGCCAACGGGCGCTTCGTCGCCTTTACGTCTTACGCCTCGAACCTGGTCCCGGGCGACGCAAACGGCGCCGAAGACGTCTTCGTCCGTGACCGAAAGCGGGGCGTGACGACGCGGATCAGGGAGAACAACCGGACCTGTTGCTTGTACAGCGGCATTCCCTCGATCTCGGACAACGGACGCTTCGTCGCCTTCGAGTCCCCCGCCTCGGACCTGGTCGAAGGCGACCGAAACGACGCCGTCGACGTCTTCTTGCACGACCGAAAGCGGGGCAAGACGACGCTCCTCAGCGTCAGTACCGAAGGAGAGCAGGGAAACTCCGACAGCGCGTTCCCCGCGCTCTCCGCCAATGGGCGCTTCGTCGCCTTCTCGTCTTCGGCCTCGAACCTGGTCGGGGGCGACCGCTTTAACACATTCGACACCTTCGTTCGCGGCCCACTGCGCTCCTCTGGGCGGCCTTGACAGCCCGCTGGGCAGAGCGCGGCCCGGCCGATTTTTCAGCCCGCTCCCCGAGCCGCTTTCGCGTGACAGCGGAAGCGCAGGGCTCGTGATGGGACTTGCGCGCTGAATAGATCGCGGAGTTAGGGGGCGCTACCTACAAACAGTCGGTGCTTGCCGGGCAGCCCGGGCTGGCGCCGTCGCTTTTCGCGCGAAGCGGTAGCGAGCCGTCCACACTCGTCTCCCTAGTTCAAGCTGGGCCTCGGGGTTGGCGCACGCCCGGCGTGAGAGCTACGCTCGCCGGGATGACCATCTTCGGCAAGTGGCCGCTCTGGATCGTGATCGGGATCTTGACCTTCTCACTCGCGGCGGCGAGAGTGCCAGCATCGCAAGTTTCGTGCCTAGCCGAGGGAGAACTCCACGCAGTCAGTGTCGGTCAAGGCACGGACGATTCGGTCTTACGTACCTGGCTCTAGCATCGAGGTGATGGCAGTCCTGCGCTGCAAAGACCCGGAGTGCGCCCATGAATTCCCGGTTCGAAGCCAGCTGGCTGAGGAGGACGACTGCCCCGATTGCGGCGGTCCTACTGAGCTAGTCGATCCCTACGACGACGGGCCGCTCGAGGTCGAAGACGAAGTCGCCGCGGCGGCTGACAAGCCGGCTGCGAAACCACGAGTGGCGTATGCGCGTAAGCGGGCGCGCCAGCTCCTAAAGCAGCACGGGATCGATGTGCCGCCGGTCCCGGTGCGCGAGCTAGCTAACGCTCTCGGGTTTGACATCGTCGAGCGCTATAGCCTTGGCTCGCTAAGCGGTCGCCTCGTCGGCAACCAGATCCAGCTGGCGGCGGGTGATAGCGAAGTCAGAAAGCGCTTCACGATCGCGCATGAGCTCGGCCACCACGTCCTCGAAACAGCCCATGGCTCGGGTTCTCACGCTGAGGCGGAGGCAGACGTCTTTGCCGGCGAGCTGCTCGTTCCGGGGCCGCAGCTGCTAGATGCGATGAAGACGATTCGATCAGTCGACGAGCTAGCCAGGATCTTTCAAGTCTCCCGGCCCGCCGCCCGTATCGCCGCCGAGCAACACCGAAAGGGCGGCTTGCTCAGCTGAGTTCGTCCATCGCTTTCTCGAGCGCGCGTAGATAAGAGGCGATAGCGCCCTCCCGCCCCGCGGGAGACTGGTCTACCTGACTACGGCCACGCTGGATGTCGCGCTGCCGCTGCTCCTCAGAAATCCCTGCGGAGGACCGAGCCGCCAAGCGCTCCTCGCCTCCGGTCGCTAAGCGCTGGCCACCAGGATTCACGCGCAAGGTTTGCCCAACCGGTTCCCGGACTTGTCCGAACTCCCAACCAAGAGCGGAGAAGACGCGCGCGAGTGGAATCACGTCCGTCTGGTCGGTCAGCTCTAAATGGCCGACGCTGAAGCGCTGCCACTGCTCGGTCTCAAGTCCAGCGGTCTCGCACAAAGCCACGCGATCCCATTCGGCGCCGCTTAGGACCTCATCGAATAGTGCGGCCAGCGCCGGTTCTTGATCTGCGCTCTCGGCGCTGGTCTCCTCCGCGGCCTCGTCGACTTGCTCATCCTCACCGGCCAGCTCCGTTCGCACCGGTTGCCATAGCGGCTGGAACCTCTCGAGCTGCTCGCTGCGGAACCTGCGGCGCGGGTCGCCCTCGCCGGCAAGCGATGTACCGACCGTCTCCGGTTCCACCTCGGCCAGCCGACCCCGAACCACTCCGAGGTATAGCCGCCAAAGCTGCTCGCTCCCTTCGCTCGGAAGCTTCCCCAGGTACTGGTCCAGTTGGCCGGAAAATATGGGACCGTGCTGCCAGACCAAGATTAGGTGCGGGTAACCAAGTGGGCCGTCGGCTACTTTGAGGTCGAGGTCAGTTGCTTGATTCACTTCGGCCGCGACGGGAGCAACTATGACCAGATCGAGCTCACTCCTCGGCTTGCCGAGAACGGCGACGACGTAGCGCCAGGCGGGATCAGTGCCGCGCGCTGTCCAGAGTTGTCCGCGTTCGAAGCCGCTCGGCCGGTCAGCCGTGGAACGGGCCGTCGCTCCAGTTGGAGCATCGCCTTCCGGGACGGACCGTAGTTCGTCGGCGAGCTCGGGCGCGTGCTCCTGCACGCGCGTGAGTAGTGCGCGACAGCGCGGACAAACCTCGACATGAACACGATTCGCCGCGGGCGTCTCGTTCTCCTCGAATTCGAGGAGCTCGAGTACCGATAGGCATTGACTAGGGGGCATCAATACCTAAGACGCTAGCTCAAGCAACTTGTCCAATATTTGTTCTTCTCCTATGCCCGGCGGCAGATTTCGTTCGATGATCCGCCCGACACGTTTCAACTCGTTGTCGGCGGTGCTGCGACTGACGTTGTGGCGGGCCGCTAGCTCATCGAGGGTGAGGCCCTCATAAGCTCGGTCGAGCAGGATCGCTAGCTGGCGCTCATTGATCTCGGCCATGACTTGCGTCGCTGTCTCGGCTGTCTCCAGCTGATCCAGGACCGGGCGTTCGTCGCCTGCCACTTCGCCAACTGCATCGAGCTCGAGCGACACTTCGTCGAAGGCAAACGCGAATCGACCGCGAAGCGCCTGCTCGACATCGCGCAGGGTCAGCGTCCGCTCGAGTTCGGCAAACAGGCCCGCGAGAAAGCGCTCGAGGTCGGGATTAGAAATGACCGGTTCGGCCCGCTCGGTCCCTGGGCCGAAGCGGACGAGTTCGAAGTCGCCCAGCGCATATGCCGCGCGGACCAACTCGGCCTCTTCTCCTTTAAACGCTGAAGGCTCAGACCATCCAGCTAGCCCCCAAGCCCGGTCAAGCCACGACGAGGACTCGACGAAGCACCGGTAGCGTTCGCTGGACGCGAGAATGCCGTGCGCGCGTGGCAGCAAGCGCGGTGCTGCTCGTCGGCGGCCCTGGTCGATCAGGTAGTTACGCAGGGCGCGCTCGAGGTAGCGCGACAAGGCGCGCGGAGTGGCAGCGCTGTCGAAGGCCTGCAACAGCCCACCGCCAAGGAGGCGCTCGGCAAGCCAGTCCTGCAGCAGATTGTCCGCGGCATCGTGATCCCAATGGCCCGACTCCGAGAGGACTGTGGCGACCGATCCCGACCGGACGACCGCCAAGGTCAGCCGCCGCAAGAAGGCATAGAGCGGTCCGGTCACGGTGCCGGCGGTGACCGCGTCATTGGCCTCGGAAAACTCTTGTTCTGTCAGCAAGAACGACATCAGATGTCCATCAGGAAGGTGTCGAGTCCATCCATCACCTGCGTGAAGTAAGGCTCGGCAAGCATGCCGTAGGAGTCAGCTCCCTCGAGATCGGCGGCGTCGACCGGCAGTGGGGAGGTGAGGAACTTGCCGGGCTTGTTGAGCCCGGGTGCGGCCCCAGCCGGAACTGGAATCCCAAAAGGGCTGGTCGCTGAGCGTGGCACGAGATAGACGAGCTCGGGCGGCTCGCCGATGATCCGGGCGACCAGGCACGGACGCCCCTCCTTATGGCCGCTTCCGAATCCAGACACGGCATCGTCAACGGCGATGACCTCACCGATCTGCACCGGAGTGGCATAGCAGACCCGCCACCGTTGGACAGGGCAGGCGGAGTTGCGTCAGTGGGAGGTGAAAGCAAGACCCGCGGAGGTAGCAATGGCTGATTACCACGTAACCAAGGGCCCGGAGGGATGGAAGGCGAAGCGGGAGGGCGCCGAGCGGGCTTCGTCCGTGCACCCGACCCAGGGTGAGGCACAGCGGGCGGCCACCGACTACGCGGCCAACTCAGGGGGCGGAGAGGTCCGTGTTCACCGGCCCAGTGGCCAGATCCGCAACTCGAACACGATCGGCAGGCCAGATCCGAATCCGCCGAAGGACAGGAAGCACTGATGGCGTGGCATCTGCGCAGGAAGGCGACGGCCGTGCCACGCTCTCCAAGGCCGCCAGCACCGCCGCGCGCGCCTCGGCCACCGAAGCCGCCTCGGCCACCGAAGCCGCCTCGGCCACCGAAGCCGCCAGCGCCGCCCGGCTACGAGTACTACTGGAGGGATTAGCGGATGTCGACGCTGCTGGTCGGATACGACCTCAACCGGCCGGGCCAGGACTACGCAAACCTGATCGAACGGATCAAGCAGATCGGCGTTTGGTGGCACCACTTGGACTCGACCTGGCTCGTTAAGACCGGTCTTACGCCGGCGCAACTCCGCGACGACCTAAAGCGCTATGTCGACTCGGGCGATGAGCTGCTGGTGCTTGACGTGACGGGGGCTGCGTGGGCCGGCACCGGTTTCGACTCCTATGACTGGCTGCACAACAAACTGTGAATCGGAGCGGCCCCAGCGTAAATCGACGTAGCGGCCCCGCATGAATGCATGGGTCTGGACCTGGGGCGGGACTTCGTTCGGATTTCTGGACGGCGACGCCCTCTTTACGCATGATGGCCGGCACGTCGGGTTTCTCGACTTGGACGGCGGCCACCTGCTGATCTTCGCCGTTGCCGACGGTCGCTATCTCGGCGAGGTGAAGGACGGCGACCGCCTCATCACGAAACATTCGCGGCTGAATCGTCGGCGCTCGCGGCGGGCGCGGCGTACGAACCGCATGGCCCGAATGCGGCGAATGAACCGCATGCCACGAATGATGCGTATCGGCTACGAGGAGTTCCCGGCACCTGAGCATCTTTGATTAGGGGCAAGGCCTCCCGCCCGAGGTCGGGTGCTTGAGGTCAAGACTTAGCGCAGGCTCGGTCATCCGGCACGCGTCACAAACGCATTATCGGTGACACGCGCGAAAGGTTCCGCTTTCCCGGCAGAAGCAGCACTTCTACTTCCGCGTGAAAGCGACAGCGACGGATGGCGTGGTACCGCCTAAATAGGTCGCGCAGTTAGGGGCGCTACCCGCAAGCTTGCTGCCAAGCTCGACGCCATCATCGCCTTGTCCATGGCGCTCGACTGCGCCGAGCAGCGCCCGGAGCCGGTTTCGACTCGTCGGCTGGCTCCAATCCGATTACCCGAAACCCCGCCACCCTCGACGCCCCCACCCACGCGGGCGTATGCTCGCCTTGCATCCTCCACAAGGAGGGCGGGGAGGAGACGGACAAATGAGGCAGTTCAAGCACCTGTTTCTCGCGCTCACGGTCTCGGCCTTGGCGCTCGTCGCGGTACCAGCCTCGGCGGGGGTGGCGGTGACGACGACGCGGGTCACTGTGAACTCCGCCGGGGTGCCCGGAAATGCCAGACCGGGGGACTCCTCGAACTCACCAGGCTCGATCTCCGCCACCGGCCGCTTCGTCGCCTTTTCCTCAGCCCACTCGAACCTGGTCGCGGGCGACGGAAACTACTGGGATGACGTCTTCGTCCACGACCGAAAGCGGGGCAAGACGACGCGGGTGAGCGTCAGCTCCGCCGGGGCGGTGCCAAATAGCGATAGCGCCTTTCCCTCGATCTCCGCCAACGGGCGCTTCGTCGCCTTCGCGTCTTTGGCCTCCAACCTGGTCAGGGGCGACACAAACCATCGCGGTGATGTCTTCGTCCGCGACCTAAAGCGGGGCAAGACGACGCGAGTGAGCGTCAACTCCGCCGGCGCGGAGGCAAATGACGGCAGCATCTGGTTGCCCGCGATCTCCGACAACGGCCGTGTCGTCGCCTTCTACTCCCGTTCCACGAACCTGGTCCCGAACGACCACAACGGGCTCGCCGACTTCTTCGTCCGCGACCTAAAGCGTGGCGAGACGACCCGGGTCAGCGTCAGCTCCTCCGGGGCGGAGCAGACTCCCGGCATCGGCAATGAGGAGCTGGGGATCGTACCCGCGCTCTCCCACAACGGGCGCTTCGTCGCCTTCTTCTCCGCTTCCCCGAACCTGGTTCGAGGCGACCGAAACGACAGGGACGACATCTTCGTCCGCGACCGAAAGCGAGGCGAG
>JBBPIK010000085.1:0-8865 GCA_038040415.1 Actinomycetota bacterium | reverse complement strand
CACAACAAGACGCTGGCCGCGCAGCTCTGCAACGAGTTCCGCGAGTTCTTCGGCGAGAACGCGGTTGAGTACTTCGTCAGCTACTACGACTACTACCAGCCCGAGGCCTACGTGCCGGCGCAGGACCTCTACATCGAGAAGGACTCGTCGATCAACGACGAGATCGATCGGCTCCGCCACTCGGCCACCGCGGCGCTGCTCGCCCGGCGCGACGTCGTGATCGTCGCCTCGGTGTCGTGCATCTACGGAATCGGGTCGCCGGAGCTCTACCGCGAGCAGATGCAGCTGTTCAAGGTGGGGGAGTGGGTCCAGCGCGACGAGCTGTTCAGAAAGCTGATCGGGATGCAGTACGGCCGCAACGACACCAATCTCACCCGCGGCACGTTTCGGGTCAAGGGCGAGATCCTGGAGGTCTTTCCCGCGTACGCCGAGACCGCCTACCGGATCGCGCTGTTCGGCGATGAGGTCGAGGGCATCCAGCACTTCGATCCGCTGACCGGCGAGGTGCTCGACGAGGTCGACCACGTCGCCGTCTGGCCGGCTACCCACTACGTGACCAAGGAAGAGACGATCGAGCGGGCGGTGGTCGAGATCAAGCACGAGATGACCGAGCGGGTCGGGTGGCTCGAAGAGCGCGGCAAGCTGCTCGAGGCTCATCGGCTGCGGCAGCGGACCGAGTACGACGTTGAGCTGCTCAAGGAGCTCGGCTTCTGCCCCGGGATCGAGAACTACTCGCGGATCATCGACGAGCGGGCGCCGGGGAGCCCGCCACACACCCTGATCGACTACTTCCCCGACGACTTCGTGGTCTTCGTCGACGAGTCGCACCAGACGATCCCGCAGATCGGAGGCATGTACGAGGGCGATCGCTCCCGAAAGCAGACGCTCGTGGACCACGGCTTCCGGCTGCCCTCGGCGCTCGACAACCGGCCGCTGCGCTTCGAGGAGTTCCTCAGCCGGGTGGGGCAGCTGGTGATGGTCTCGGCGACGCCGGGCGACTTCGAGCGCGGCTCCTCGGTACGGACGGTGGAGCAGATCGTGCGGCCGACCGGGATCGTCGATCCGGAGGTGCGCGTGCGCGAGACGCGCAACCAGATCGACGACCTGATGAACGAGGTTCGCCAGCGCGCCGAGGCGGCGGAGAGGACGCTGGTCACGACGCTGACCAAGAAGATGGCCGAGGACCTGACCGCCTACCTCCTGGAGCACGGCTTCCGGGTCCGTTATCTCCACTCGGAGATCGACACCCTGGAGCGAATCCAGATCATTCGCGACCTGCGGCTGGGGGAATACGACGTCCTGGTCGGGGTCAACCTGCTCCGCGAGGGCCTCGACCTGCCGGAGGTCTCGCTGGTGGCGATCCTCGACGCCGACAAGGAGGGTTTTTTGCGGGGTGAGACCAGCCTGATCCAGACGATCGGTCGGGCGGCGCGCAACGTGCGCGGCACGGTGCTCATGTACGCGGACCGCGAGACCGAGGCGATGCGGGCCGCGATCAGCGAGACCGACCGTCGCCGCGAGATCCAGCTCGCCTACAACCGCGAGCACGGGATCACGCCGGAGACCGTCCAGAAGGGGATCTCCGACATCTCTGACTTCCTGGCAATGGAGTCGCGGGCGGCGCCGGCCCGCCGGCGGCGCGCGCAGCGCGACGGGGAGGCGATTCGCAGCCCGGCCGAGCTGGAGAAGCTGATCGTCGAGTTCGAGGAGGAGATGATCGCCGCCGCCGAGGACCTGCGCTTCGAAGAGGCGGCCAGGATCCGCGACGAGCTCAAGGAGCTGCGCCGCGACCTGGAGGCGCTGCGGGCCTAGGGGCCGTCCACTGGCCGGCAGCGCGTACGCTGGCCGTCTGTGCGCTGGCTGATCGACGCGATGAACGTGATCGGGACGCGTCCCGACGCGTGGTGGAAGGACCGGCACGGGGCGATGGTGCGGCTCGTCGACTTGCTCGAGCGCTGGGTCGCGACTAGCGGCGAGGACGTCACAGTGGTGTTGGAGCAGCCGCCGTCCCCGCCGATCTCGTCCACTGTGATCGAGGTCGCGCACGCCCCACGGCCGCGTCGCGACTCGGGGGACGACGAGATCATGCGCCGCCTCAAGGCGGATCCTGAGCCCGGCGAGGTCCGCGTCGTCACGTCGGACCGCTGGCTGGCTGACCGGGTGCGCGCCGCCGGCGCCACCGTGGAGCCGGCCGAGTCGTTTCGGGCGCGGCTCGAGGGTGGCTGATCGTCAGTCCTTGAGTCGCGCCGCCGCTTCGAGGGCCTCGGAGCGATCGGAGAAGTCCTTCTGCCAAGCCACCAGGCCCCGGCACACTCGGAAGAGTTGAAAGAGCGGGATGCTCACCGGCACACCGCTGCCCGATCCGTGACCTTCGTACTGAATCGTCGCGAGAAACTGGTCGCCGAGATCAAGGACCTCCACGGGTTCCGCGTGAAAGTCCTCGAACGCGTCGATCATCTTTCGCCAGACCTCTTCATAGCCGTCATGGCCGTGGCTGACCGGGTCCATGTCGAGAGCTCGCTGGTCACCGGCGGGGTAGTACTCGATGCCGGGATCAATGGCGAGAAACAGAACGTCAAAGTCACGACGATTGACGGCCGCCAGCGCCCTCCTGCTGTTCCGGGTGAGCATCAACCGCCGAAGCCGAGACCCGGGCGGCAGCTGCATCAAACGGGCGGCGAGCACGCGGTAAGCGGCGGGGAAGCGCACGAAGAGGCGTTCATCCAGGGTCCGGCGCTGGCCCGCTCTCGCACCCGGTAAAGAGATTGGGTAACGGCGTCCGCGGAGCATCTGGACGTTCTCCTTCGCCACCGTTACTCGACCCCGGCCGCGCGCAGCATCGCCTCGCGCTTGGTGGAGAATTCGTGTCGCACGATCAGGCCATCGCGCACCGTGAAGACGTGGTGGATGCGGTTCGCCACGTCCGCGCCGCTCGCCTCGCCCCGAGCGGTGTGGTAGAGCGTCAAGTAGAGCCGATCGCCCTCCTTGATCGACTCCTCGACCTCGAAGCGGTACGAGCCGCCCTCGAAGCTCGAGAACCACTCTTCGATCCAGCGGCCGATCGCGTCGCGGCCACGGAAGGTCCCTGTGAGGAGTGAGCCTGCCTCGCCCACTTCCGCGGCCTCGAGCACCGCATCCTCGGCGTAATCCAAGATCGCCGGGGCGATGTCTCCTCGTTGGATGCGCTCGAGGTGCTCGCGAACGGTCGCCGCCGTGTCCGGGCGCGCATCTGCCTGGGGCATGACCGCAGTATCGCGCCGAAGATCGCGAAACGACCCGAGATGGGAGTTTTCGATCGATGTGATTGAAAATCCCCAACTCGCCGATCCCTGAGCAGCGGCATACTCACTCGGGGTACCCTCAAAACGCCATGGACGCCGAGGAGCTGATCAGGCAAACCAGCGAGAGCGTGCGCTCCGCGCTGGAGGCGGCGCAGAGGAGGGCGGGCGAGATCGTGCGCGAGGCCGAGGAGGAGGCACAGCGGATCCGCGGCAAAGCCGAGGCCGAGGCGAGGGAGCGACTCGACCAGGTCCGGCAGGCGCTGGAGCGGCTGGAGGCGGGGCTGCGCGCAGGAACCGCGCCACAGGAGCCGAGCGCCCAGCCGAAGCCGGAGGCCGCAAAGTCGGAGAGGGAGCCGTCAGAGCCGGAATCCGAAACGTCCGAACCCGAGCCGGCTCCGCCTGAGCCGCAGCCCGGGAAGGCCTCGACCGAAGAGCTGATCGAGAAGCTGAAGGCGGGCGGCCAATCCGCGAACGCCGAGCCCGAGCCGGCGGTTGCGGCGTCGAACCAGGTGCCCGGCGACGATGCCGGCGCGGCGCGCCTGGTGGCGATGAAGCTCGCGCTCGATGGGACCGCTCGCGATGAGGCGCGGAAGCAGCTCGCCGCCGACTACGAGGTCGCCGACCTCGACTCCCTGCTCGACGAGGTCTACGCGAAGGCCGGCAAGTAGACCGGCTCCGTTGGCGCGTTTGTATCCGTAGACGGTGTGAAAAGCGCCAACGCGGGCGCTAGCTGGGCCGCCTGAACGTTCCGGGTTGCCCGCCGGCGCGCGCCCCAGCGCAGTACTCGGCCATGTCCTGGGTCCAGAACTCGACCACATTGCCGTCGGGGTCGGTCACGAACAGCGAGCGGCCAGATATACCCGAGTGGAACCCTTTCTCCCGGTCAGTGACGAACCTCTAAGAGTCGGCAACGGACTCGACGCGTTAGCCGATCTGCTCCGCCAGCTCGACGATGATCCCCTCCGGGCCGCGGACATAGCAGAGCCGATAGATGTCTTGGTAGTTCTCCACCTCGCCAACGAGCTCCCCGCCGCGCGCTCGCACGCTGGCGACGGCGGCGTCGATATCGTTGACTGCGAATGTGACATGGCGGATGCCCGGAGTGTTCGCCGGCGCGTGCCGGTCGCCGCCCCGGCCCGACGGGGCGTGAAACTTCGACAGCTCGAGCCGTCCGTGGCCATCAGGGGTCTCCAACATCGCGATCTCCGAGCGGACGCCCTCGAGACCCACCACGCGGTCCACCCAACCGCCCTCGACCGATCCCTCGCCCTGCAGCTTGAGTCCGAGCTCGACGAAGAACGCCGTCGCGGCGGCGAGGTCGTCGACCACGATGCCCACGTGATCCATGCGTTGGATAGTCATGTGTTCGATGGTAAGGAACCAGATTCGGGCCGCGGTGCCAACTCCGGCGCGCCCGCATCGGGACGACGAGCGGCAGCATCGCGCGGTGCTCTGACGCCTCCTCCCGCGTGAAAGCGGAACGGTCCTATCCAGCGGGGATGGGCACCTCCAGGGGCGGCAGCCAAAGCCCTGAGCCGGGAGCGCCCCCGCCTCACCGCGGGGGCGTTCCTATGCGCCGCGCCCCCGCGGCATACTCGGCCATGTCCTGGGTCCAGAACTCAACGACGTTCCCGTCGGGGTCGGTCACGTACAGCGCACGACCCGATATACCCGAGTGGAACCCTTTCTCCGGGTCGGTGACGTAGATCGCTCGGTCGGCGCCTAGCTGGATCGGCCCCTCGACCTCGGCGCCCTCGCGGCGCAGCCGGTCCAGCAGCCGGTCGAGCTCCTCGCGAGGGAGCTGGAAGGCGAAGTGCACGTGCGCGCCGCCGCGCCCCCCGGCAAGCCCGACCTGCGGCGTCCACAGGCCCAGCCGGGCGCTGGAGCCGACCAGATACCAGTAGCGATCGTCCCGTCCCTCGCCGTACCGCGTCTCCTCGAAGCCGAGCAGGTCGCGGTAGAAGCGGCGCGCGGCTTCGAGGTCGGAGACCTCCAGCACCAGCTCGGAGATGCCGCTGACCGGGGGCGCCTGGGGCACGCGTTGAGACTACCCTCGCTGGTGATGGACGACGCAGGACGGATCCGCTACGACAGCCCGGTCGGGCGCTGGGTCCTTGGCGTCACGGTGCTCGGCTCGGGCATCGCCTTCCTCGAGGCAACGGTCGTCAACGTTGCCCTGCCGGCCATCGGGGCCGACCTGGACGCCGACGTGGCAGGGCTCCAGTGGACGATCAACGGCTACCTGCTGACGCTCGCCGCGCTCATCCTCCTCGGGGGTTCGCTCGGCGACCGCTACGGGCGGCGCCGGATCTTCAACGTCGGGGTGGTCTGGTTCGTCGGGGCGTCGGCCCTCTGCGCCTTGGCGCCGAGCATCGAGGTCCTGATCGCCGCCCGGATCGTGCAGGGCATCGGCGGCGCCCTGCTCACGCCGGGCAGCCTGGCGATCATCGAGGCCAGCTTCCACCCCGACGACCGCGGCCGAGCGATCGGGGCCTGGTCGGCGCTCGGCGGGGTCGCCGCGGCGGTCGGCCCGCTGGTCGGGGGCTGGTTGATCGAGGCGGTGAGCTGGCGGGCGATCTTCCTCATCAACATCCCGATCGGCGCGTTCGTCGTTTGGGCGGCCAACCGCCATGTCCCCGAGACGCACGATCCGACGATCAGTGGACGACTCGACTTCCGGGGCTCGGCGTTCGCCTCCCTGGCGCTCGCCGGGCTCACCTTCGGACTGATCCAAGCGCCCGAGAACGGCCTCGGCTCGCCGGCGGTGATCGGCGCGATCGCCATCGGGCTGGCGAGCGCGGTCGCCTTCGTACGCGCCGAGCGGCGAAGCCCCGAGCCGATGCTGCCGCTGTCGATCTTCGACTCGCGCCAGTTCACGAGCGCGAACGTCGTCACCTTCGTCGTCTATGCGGCGCTCGGCGGGGTCTTCTTCCTGCTCGTCGTCTTCTTCCAGGTGGCGCTCGGCTACACGCCGATCGCCGCCGGCGCCGCCTCGCTGCCGGTGACCGCGCTGATGCTGGTCCTCTCACCCCGAGCGGGTGCCCTCGCACAGCGAATCGGCCCCCGTCTGCCACTGACGCTGGGCCCAATCCTGATCGCGGTCGGAATGCTGCTCATGACTGGGATCGACCCAGGTGACTCATACCTTGGGAGCGTGCTGCCGGCGGTCGTCGTCTTCGGCCTCGGCCTGTCGCTCGTGGTCGCCCCGGTCACGGCGACGGTCCTCGCCGCAGCGGACGAGCGACATGCCGGCGTTGCCTCGGGCGTGAACAACGCGGTCGCCCGCACGGCTGGGCTGGTGGCGGTCGCGGCCCTGCCGCTGATCGCCGGGCTCTCCGGCAGCGACTACGAAAGCCCGGCCGCGATCACGGACGGCTTCCACGTCGCCGTGCTTGCCTGCGCGATCCTCGCCTTCGCCGGCGGCGCGCTGGCCTGGCTGACGATCTCGAACGACGTCCTCGAGACGGCGCCGGCCACGGATGGCGACACCCCGGACCGCGCCGCCACCGACTTCAGCTGCGGTGTCGCCGGCACCCCTCTGCGCCCGGCGCGGGAGGCGCGCTGCGCACCCGTCGAGGAGGGCGAATTGCCGCGCGTCGCAGTCCCCGTGGGAGGGGGCACCGAGGAGGGCTGACGGCCGAGCCGTCCTGCTTTGACCCCGGATACCGGGGTCCATCCAGGAGGGCGACGCCCACGGGAACGCCCGTTCGCCCTCGTAGAATCGTCTCATGCCTTCTGACCGCATCTCGATCTCCGGCGCCCGAGCGCACAACCTCAAGGGCATCGACCTCGAGCTGCCGCGCGACGCGCTGATCGTGATCACGGGGCTCTCGGGCTCGGGCAAGTCGAGCCTTGCCTTCGACACGATCTACGCGGAGGGGCAGCGCCGCTACGTCGAGTCGCTATCCGCCTACGCGCGCCAGTTCCTCGGTCAGATGGAGAAGCCCGACGTGGACTCCATCGAAGGCCTGAGCCCGGCGATCTCGATCGACCAGAAGACGACCTCGCGCAACCCACGCTCCACGGTCGGGACGGTGACCGAGATCTACGACTATCTGCGCCTCCTGTGGGCGAGGATCGGAAAGCCGCACTGTTACAAATGCGGCGCCCCGATCTCGGGTCAGTCGCTGGAGCAGATCACCGACCGCGTGCTCACGCTCGCCGACGGGACGCGGTTCATGGTCATGGCGCCGGTGGTCCGCGGGCGCAAGGGCGAGTACGGCCGGCTATTGGACGAGATGCGCGCCCAGGGCTATGCGCGAGCCCGGATCGATGGTGAGCTGCGACGCCTCGACGAAGAGATCGAGCTCGACAAGAAGTTCAAGCACGAGATCTCGATCGTGGTCGACCGCCTGGTGATGAAGGAGGGAGTGCGAAAGCGCCTCTCGGAGTCGGTCGAGGCCGCCTCGCAGCTCGCGGACGGGCTGGTCGAAGTCGAGACGCTCACCGATGGCGGGGCGGATGACCCAGTGATGCTCTTCAGCGAACGCTTCGCTTGCTTGAAGTGCGGCACCTCGATGCCCGAGCTGGAGCCGCGGATCTTCTCCTTCAACTCGCCTCACGGCTGCTGTCAGCGTTGCCACGGGCTCGGCTTCCAGCGGGTCATCGACCCCGAGCTGATCGTGCCCGACCCGACCCTCTCGATCTCGGAGGGCGCGCTGGATCCGTGGACGAAGGCGGCCTCGGTCTATCACCGGCGACTGCTGGAGGCGGTGGCGGAGACGAACGGGATCGACATCAACACGCCCTGGCAGGACCTCGCCGAGGGCGATCGTGAGCTGCTCCTGAAGGGAACCGGCGACGAGCGCCACACAGTCTCCTACCGCAACCGCTTCGGGCGACGCCGCGTCTACACGGTGCGTTTCGACGGCATGCTGGCCAGCCTCGAGCGGCGCTACGAGAACACCGAGTCGGATAACACCCGCGATCGGATCGAGGGCCTGATGGCGCTCCAACCCTGCCCGGCGTGCGGCGGAGCGCGGCTGCGGCCGGAGAGCCTTGCGGTCACTGTCGGTGGGATCAACATCTACGAGTACACGCGGTTCAGCGCCCGGGCCGCCCTGGAGTGGATCCAGGCGCTGGAGCTGACCGACACCGAGCGGGCGATCGCGCGCCTGGTGGTGCGCGAGATCGCCGAGCGCCTGCGGTTCCTGGACAGCGTCGGGATCGGATACCTGTCGCTGGAGCGCGCCGCCGCCACTCTTTCGGGCGGCGAAGCGCAGCGAATCCGGCTCGCGACCCAGATCGGCTCGTCCTTGGTGGGCGTCCTGTACATCCTCGATGAGCCCTCGATTGGCCTCCACCAGCGCGACAACGCGAAGCTGATCGACACGCTGCGGCGGCTGCGGGATCTCGGCAATACCGTGATCGTGGTCGAGCACGATGAGGGGACTATCCGCGCCGCAGACCATGTCGTCGACCTCGGCCCCGGAGCGGGCGAGCACGGGGGTGAGCTGGTCGCCCAGGGAACGGCCGCCCAGGTCGCCCGCCAGGCCGGCTCTCTGACCGGCCGCTACCTGAACGGCAAGCTCAGCATCCCCACCCCCGAGCTTCGCCGCAGCCCCCGCGGCGAGCTGCTGGTTCG
>JBBPIK010000148.1:0-2550 GCA_038040415.1 Actinomycetota bacterium | reverse complement strand
CATCACTCGGCCAGCTTCACGCTGGACACCTACGTCCACCTGCTCGAAGGCGAGTCGGCACCCGCGCTCGACCTCGCGGCCCAGCTCGACGGGGCAAACAACGGGGCAACGCACGCCACCGAAACCGGACGAACACCGTCCTAGAGCAGAACCCTCGCCCGCAACTGGGGCATTCTCACGATGGTTGCAATGGGAGTAGGGTTTGCCTCGTCACTCGAGCCAGCAAGAGAGGTGTCGTCATGGCGTGGCAGCTAGAAGGGACGTACATCGAGAACTGCAACTGCGATGTCGTGTGCCCTTGTGGTGCCAGCGGGTTCGCAGCGCCCGCAGACTATGACCGCTGCACCGCAGTGCTGGCGTGGCACATCGACTCCGGCCAAGTCGAGGAAACCGACGTAAGCGACCGGAGCGTGGTCCTGCTGCTCGACGCTCCGAAGCAGATGTCGGAGGGCAACTGGCGGGTCGGGGTGTTCATGGACGACCGAGCCAACGCGGAGCAGACCGAGAAGCTCGGAGCCATCTACTCGGGGCAGATGGGTGGTCCCATGGCCAACCTCGCTCCGCTCATCGGCGAGAACCTCGGCATGGAGGTGGCATCCATCGAGCACGTCGACGAGGGTCGCCGCCACCGGGTCACAGTTGGCCACGCCGTGGAGGTAGACATCGAGGATGTCGTGTCGCCCTTCGACCCCGAAGGGCCGCTGCCAAAGCTCACCGAGACCAAGCACCCGGCTAACTCGGACCTGACTCCGGCCAACACCCTCTCTGCCCGGATTCAGGGCTTCGGAATCGAGTACTCCGCAGATGGCCAGAGCGGATTCTCGACGCCGTTCTCCTGGTCTGGCTGATCACGTCAGCCGTATGCGAAGCGTGAGGACGGCGCGTTCCCGGCTTTTGGGGCGTCGGTCGACCGGACCGGCGTCGCCCTTCGTCGCAGCGCTCACGGCGGCATCCGGAGCGTGGGTGGCGTTCGACATGTCCGAGCGCGGGCGGGACGGCAGGTCCGCGGCGCGGTCGGTCGCGTCCACGACGCCTTGACTCTCACAGCTCGCCGGGGAGACTGTTCCCTAAGCGACCGAGGAGGACAGCATGGCCTGGAAGATCGAGGGTCAGTACTTCGAGAACTGCTCGTGCGACGTGCCGTGCCCGTGCACCGTCTCCTTGGATCTAGGCGCGGATCGCGACCTCTGCAACGCCTTCCTCGTGTTCCAGGTCGAGTCGGGTGAGGTCGACGGCGTCGACGTCAGCGATCTGACCGTCGCTGCGATGATCGAGACCCCGAAGGTGATGAGTGAGGGCAACCGGCGTCTCGGCGTGCTGATCGACGACAAGGCATCCGACGAGCAAGCGGAGAAGCTGGGAGCGGTATTCGGCGGTCAGCTTGGCGGGCCGATGGAAGCGCTCGGGCCGCTGGTCAGCGAGCCACTCGGCATGGAGAAGGTGCCGATGGAGGTCTCGCATGAGAACGGCACCCACCGGATCAAGGTCGGCGACGACGGCGAGATGGAGGTGCAGGAGATCGTTTCCTTCGGCAAGGAGGACGGAAAGCCGGCGAGGTTAACCGGGATCTTCCACCCGGCGGGTGACGATTTGAAGATCGCCAAGGCGACCAAGTCGCGCGTCAGCGCGTTCGGCATTGACTTCGCCTTCGAGGGGGGCTCCGGCTTCGCCAATCCGTTCGCCTGGGCGGCATAGGGTTGGAGGCAGCCGGGCTTAGCGCCCACTCGGCACCGTCGCGCGTCGGCCGTGCTCAGGTCGGTTTGCTGGGCGCGCTGCTCGTACTGGCGTTGCTGGCCTGGTTGGTCACCGACGACCGCATGGTTGGCATGGACTCGACGCCGGGGATGGACCTCGGAGGACTCGGCTTTTACGCCACGGTCTGGGTGACGATGATGGCGGCGATGATGTTTCCGTCGGTCGCTCCGACGGTGCTGATGTACGACCGCCTGCGGGCGGGGCATCTGGCTCGCGGGAAGGGGGCCGCAGCTGACGCGACTGGGCTGTTCGTCGCTGGTTACCTGCTGGTATGGACGGTCGCCGGCCTCGCCGCATACGGGTTGGTCGAGCTGGTCCGTGCAATCGACCCCGGGTTCCTGGCCTGGGACGAGGCCGGCCGCTATGTCACCGGCGGGGTGATCGTTGCCGCGGCCGTGTACCAGGTGACCCCGCTCAAGCAGGCCTGCCTCATCAAGTGCCGCAGCCCGATGATGTTCCTCGCCGAGCGCTGGCGCCACGGCCGGCTCGGCGCGCTGGAACTCGGTACGAGACACGGCGCTTGGTGCCTCGGCTGCTGCTGGGCGCTGATGGCAGCGTTGTTCGCGGTCGGCGTCATGAGCCTCGGTTGGATGGCGCTGATCGCGGCGTTCATCGCCGGCGAGAAGCTGCTGCCATGGCCGGCCGCGGCACGCCGTACCGTGGCGGTACTGTTGCTGGCGCTCGGGCTCGGCGTCGCGTTCTTCCCCTCCGAGGTCCCGGGCTTCTCTGAGCCCAGCGGGGAGATGCACGACGGCGTGGGCGGGCACGGCAGCGGCATGAAGATGATGCCCTAGG
>JBBPIK010000147.1:0-2556 GCA_038040415.1 Actinomycetota bacterium | reverse complement strand
GCGCGCAGTATCTCGCTCTGGCCTTCGGGCCGCCAGGGCCACGGCTCCCAGGAGTACGGCAGGTTCCTATCAATCAGCCTGCCTCCCCTAAAGGTGCTGGTCGCTGCCTGACCGTCGGGCGGGTTCCCGTTAGGGCTGGCGCTACCGCCCTTGCTCGTGGAGACTGCGGGGCGCTAGGCGGGAGAGCGGGCGCCTATTCCCGCAGCCCAGCGGCTTCGAGGGCCTCTTCGAGGGTGTCGTACTCATCGACCCTCGCGATCAGGTTGTCTCGGACTTCATAGACGTGGGTGACCTCGATCTCGACCGGGATGCCGCTGGTGCTTCCGATGCCCCACTGCCGCTGCGGGATGATCACGCGATCTTCCTGCTCGATGAAGTCGAGCGGCTCGATGTAGTACTCGCTGAATGACTCTGCCCACTCGCGAAACGCCTGGATCACGCCATCCCTGCCCTGATACACGCGAGCCTCGGGACCGCTCCTAGACCATCTCAGCTCGACCTCCGGCGAGAAAAACCGCTCAGCCATCTCCCGGATCGCCTCGTCGTCCCAGTCGATCGCCGTGTAGTCCACTCCCTTGAACGGCTCCCACAGCCCCCGAACCATCTCCACGTTCTCCTGCGACATCGCCTACTCCTTGAGCCCGGCGGCTTCGAGGGCTTCGGCACGGTCCAGGAACTCGTCCCGGCGAACGATAAGGCCATCGCGCAGGAGCGATACCGACCAGCTCTGCATGGCGACCTCGACGCCGCTGCCCTTGCCCCGCCCTTTAAAGGCCTCTCCGGCGACGACATGGTCGCCCCTAACCAGGAACTCCGTCGGTTCGACCTGGAACGGGTCCCAGGTGTCCAGCCAACCCTCGAAGTAACGGCGCACCGCATCGAGCCCGTGGAGCGTCTCAGACTCTTCGAACGGCAGGTACTCCACATCGTCGTTGAAGCACTCCATGATTCCGTCCAGGTCGCCGCTGTTTACCGCCTCGTAGACCTGCCGCAGGCGAGCGATCATCTTCTCTTCCGACATCGCCCGCGCAGTATCTCGCGGATAGAGAGGGCGCTACTCCCGCAGCCCGGCGGCTTCGAGGGCCTGGGCTCTGTCGGGGAAACCCTCCGTTCGTATGGGGGTGCCGTCGTGCAGCGTATGCACGAACCACCAGCGACCCTCCACATCGGCCGTGCTACCGCGCGGACGTCCGCGCTGGACGATTTCGACGGCGACCTTGTCACCCGCGTCCAGAATCGTCATTGGCTCGACCACGAGCTGCTCAAACGATCCGACCCACGCCCGCACCCACCGTCGCGCGGCCTCTCCGCGATACGTCCCGGCGTCCGGCACGTCAGGGCTGGTGACGAACTCGAAGTCGTCGCCGAACCGCTCAATCGCACTGAAGTCGCCGCGACTGAACTGCTCGTACAAAGCGCGAACCGCCTCCAGGTTCTCCTGCGACATCGCCTACTCCGAAAGCCCGGCGGCTCCGCGTCGGTCCACGGCTTGCTTCGGACGCAGCCGGTAGAAGCGCTCGTCGAACTTGAAAAGCCTTGCGATCGGGTCGGGGTCGGTGTCCGCAACCTCGATGTCCGTGATCTCCCAGTCCGGAAAGGCGGCCTCCACGTCGCTTCGACTCGCACCTCGCGGCAACGGCCCCCGGCGGCGCGGCGCAAATACGTCGAGCAGCACGGTGCAATCGTCAGCGGCGACGGCACTGATCTCGCGGCCCATCGCCGCGCGCTGGTCAGCGGGGAGGCCGTGGAAGGTCCCCGTGTCCAGGATGAGGCGGAAACCGTCGCCGACATCGGTGCCTCGAAGGTCGGTGACGTCCCCCTGTACCAGCCGCATCTCAACGGCCGCCTCCTGAATCCGTTCGCGACCCCGTTCCAACGCTTTGTCGACCAGGTCTATGCCGGTCACTTGCCAGCCGCGCTCGGCCAGCTTGATGCCCCAGACCGCGCTTCCGCAGCCGAGGTCGAGCGCAGGCCCGTAAGGCGGCTCGCGTCCGCTCTCCTCACGCTCGAACAGCTCCGCGAGCTTGTTTGCGAACGGCGGATGCTCGGCAAGGTCCTCCCAGGGGTGGAAACCGAGGCGGTAGAAAAACCTGTAGGGAACGCCCATCCTGTCCTCCTCGCGGCTTGCTCACTCGGGTCGCTCCCGCGACACCGCCCACGCAGTATCTCGCTCTGGCCTGCGGGCCGCCAGCGCCACGTCTTCCAGGAGTCGTGGCACTCGACTCTGGCGATCTTCCGCCTTCACGCGTGAAAGCAGCAGAACGAAGGCCGAACCGTCAGGCGGCGAAACGGGCAGCGGCCCGCGCCCGACGCTTTGCCGCCTCGATCTCGCGGTCCTTAGGCGGAGCGGTCGTGGTGAGCCCGGCCAACAAGCGCATGGTCGCTTCGGCGACGTCATCGACAGCCCGATCGAATGCTCCGGCGTTTGCTCGAGAGGGCCTATTAGCGCCACTGACCTTGCGGACGTATTGCAAGGCGGCTGCGCGGACCTCGTCGTCCGTCACCGGCGGCTCGAAGTTGTGGAGCGTACGAATGTTCTTGCACATGCGGCAGAGC
>JBBPIK010000084.1:0-8926 GCA_038040415.1 Actinomycetota bacterium | reverse complement strand
GATCACCAAGGAATTGCCGATGGAGTACGCGGTCGAGATGAACCGGCTGATCGAGTTGCAGATGGAAGGGTCGATTGGCTAGAGCCGTCTCCGACCCCGCCGCCCCGGGAGTCGGAGACGAGGTCGTGGAGCCTGGTTGGCTCACCGAGAGGCGCCGCAAGGGCGCCTCTTTGGCGAGCGAGCTGCCGCTTCCGACACAGAAGGACAAGGGCTGGGAGTTCACCGACCTGACCGGCCTCGACCTCGGCTCCTACGCGGCCGGCGGGGGTCGCATCGAGGGGATCGAGCCGGAGGTGGATGGCGCCGACGGGCCACCGGTCGTCCTACCGCTGCGGGAGGCGGCCGAACGGCTCGGGGACGTCGTCGAGCAGCGCTTCGGCTCCTTGGTGCCCCCGGACGATCCCTTCGTCGCTCGCAACGAGGCCAACTGGCGCAGCGGCGTCCTGGTCTACGTTCCCCGCGGCCAGCGGCTGCTGGAGCCGCTGCGGCTGTCGGTGTACCAGGACGAGGCCGGGGCCGGGCTCGACTGGAGGGCCCTGATCGTGCTCGAGGAGGGCGCCGAGGCGGAGGTGTGGGAGCGCTATGTGTCCGACGGCGAGGAGTCCGAGGGCCTGTTCAACGGCGTGGTCGAGCTCTCCCTGGGCCCCGGCGCCAACCTGCGCTACGTCTGCGAGCAGGAGCTGTCGAACCGGAGCTGGGTGTTCGCGACGCAGCGGGCCGAGCTGGAGCGCGACGCCTCGCTGGAGTGGGTGGCCCTCGGCTTCGGCTCCGCGCGCGGCAAGGTCCGGATGGAGACGAAGCTGGCCGGCCCGGGCTCCTCGGCCAAGGTGACCGGCGCCTACGCGGGCGCGGGCACGCAGCATCTCGACTTCGACACCACCCAGGAGCACGCCGCGGAGCACACCACGTCGGATCTCGCCTTCCGGGGCGTGCTCTCCGACCGGGCGACGGCTGTGTGGCGCGGCATGATCCGGGTCGACCCCGGCGCCCAGCAGACGGACGCATTCCAGGAGTGCCGCAACCTGCTGCTCTCCAAGCACGCGCACGCCGACGCGATCCCGGGACTCGAGATCGAGGCCAACGACGTCCGCTGCACGCACGCGGCGGCCGTTGCCCAGGTGGACCGCGAGCAGCTCTACTACCTGCGCGCCCGTGGCCTGCCGGAACCGCGGGCCAAGCGCTTGATCATCGACGGTTTCCTCCAAGAGCTCACCGAGCGCACAGCCGAGGGCCCGATACGGGACGCCCTGTCTTCGGCGCTCGACCGCCGGCTCGGCGAGATCCTGCCCGAGCCCTGAGCAACCCGGCCCGGGGCGGGTCAGCCGTCAGACGGAAGGGGTGCCGACGGTGATCGTCGCGATGTCGATCAGCGACGCGGCGACGACCAGTGGGAAGCTGCCTGCCTTCGAGGCTTTGAACCTGATCAGCGCCGGCTCGCCGGCCGCGATCGTGCGGTCGATCCCGTAGCCCATCAGCTCGACGCCGACCGTGCTGTCGGAGACCACCCGCAGGCGAACGACCTCATCCCTGCGGTAGTGGAGCTCGGCGGGGCCGCTCGTCGGCGGGACCCCGTCGATCACTCGCACGGTCGCCACGGGCGGAGGCGAGCTGGAGCTCCGGTCTGCGGCACGCCCCCCACCGCCCCCTCCCTCGCCGGAGATCGACGGAGCGTCTACGGTCTCCTCGCTGTACAGGAAGACGAAGCCGGTGACGATCCCGACGCCGAGGATCAGACCGAGGAAGACGCCGATGACCCGGTCGCGCCAGCGCACATCGACAGTCCCGGGCTAGACGCCGTCGAGCAGCCGCCAGTTCGCCCGCAACACGGCCTCCGCGCCGGCCGCCAGCTCGTCCTCGTCGCCCTGCTCCGCCAGCTCCTCGATCAGCTCGCGCACCTCCGCGGCGTGCTCGGTGTCGCGTCGCTCGTGGAGGCTGAAGTAGGCGGTCCCCGGGCCTTCTATGAATCCGTAAAGGTCGACCAGGCCCTGGCGCTTGATGCCGGAGATCTCGGGCTGGCCGCTCTCGATCGCGTACAGCCTCACGAGCCTCGCGAGCAGCTCGTCACGGCCGTCATGGACGGCCGCCGAGCCCGACCAGGCACGCACGCAGTCCTCGGTCTCCGGGGTCGGGGCGTCGGCGGCGCACCCTCCTGCCGACTCGACGAAGTCGTCCCAGAGCGCCACGTGGTCGCGCTCCTCGACTGCGTGTCGGCGCAGCTCGGGGCGCTCGGGGGCGGCATCCGCGGCGGCTTGGGAGAGCGTGGCGATTGCCCGCACCGCGTGCCGGTACTGGCCGGAGTAGCGCGCCAGCTCCTCTCGACTCAACTCGCCGGCCGACCAGCGCCGGTAGAAGGGGTGTCGGAGCACGTCCCAGCGCTCGCGGGCCTGCTCGATCCGCTCCCAGATCCTCTGCGTCAAGTCATCCTCCTCGTTCGACCGCGGGAAGCCAGGAGAATAGCGCCGCGGTGCGACCGCAAGCTCATGACATAGCGGTGCCGCCGTTCCCACCCGGCACGGAGTGGGTCGGGCCTGAGCCCGGCGCCGTCGAGCGGATCTGCGCCCGCGGCCCGCTGCTCGTCCACTTCGTCGACGCAGCGCACGTGTCGAGTGTCCGTACGCTCCCCTACGTGGGCGCCTGGGAGGAGCGCTACCGCGATCTCGGGCTGACCCTCGTGGGGGTCAACTCACCCCGCTTTCCATTCACGGCCGACGCCGGCAAGCTCGCCGCGGCGCTGACGCGGCTCGAGGTTGGCTTCCCCGTCGCGGCCGACTCCGGCTACCGGATCTGGCACGACTACGGCTGCGAGGGGTGGCCGTCGCTGTTCCTCTGGGGGCGCGGCGGGGCCCTGCGCTGGTTCCACTTCGGCGAGGGCGAGTACGCGGCCACCGAGGCCGCGATCCAGGAGGAGCTGCGGGCCCTCGACCCGGACCTGGAGCTGCCCGAGCCCCTCTCCGCCCTTCGGCCCAGCGACGCCGCGGGCGCGCTCGTCGCGCCACCCAGCCACGAGGTCTTCCCGGGCGGCTCGGAGTCCGAGCCGTGGCGATCGCCGGAAGGCGGCCCCACGCTCGAGCTCGACTATGCGGCGGCCGGCGCGTGGGCGACGATCGACGGGCGCGGTTCGCTGCGCGTCTCGCTCGACGGTGGGCGCGAGCTCGCGATCGAGGTCGAGGCGCCGGGCGCCTACGAGCTGGCCGCTCACGAGCGCCACGAGGCGCACCACATGTCCCTCGGCGCCGCGCCCGGCGTGAGTGTCTACTCGATCGCCTTTGCGGCCGGAGTGCCCTGACGGCCGATCCGAGAGCTCGCTGATGTCAGCGCCGAGCGGCCAGCTCGTCCCTGATCTTCTTCGGGAGCATGAAGCGAACGTCCTCCTCGACGGTTCGCAGCTCGGAGACGTCCTGCGTCCCGCGCTCGCGGAAGAAGGCGACGAGCTGTGAGACGAGCTCCTCCGGGGCGCTCGCCCCTGATGTGATCCCGACGGTCTCCGCATCCTCCAGCCACTCCTCCTCGACCTGAAGCGAGTTGTCGATCAGGTGAGAGGCGGCGCCGTGCTCGCGGGCCACTTCCACGAGGCGGTTCGAGTTGGAGGAGTTGGTGGAGCCGATCACCAGCACCAGATCGCACTCGCGCGCCAGCTGCTTGACGGCGATCTGGCGGTTGGTGGTCGCGTAACAGATGTCGTCCGACTTCGGCCCGGCGATCTGGGGGAACTTGGCGCGCAGGCGGGCGATGATCTCCAGCGTCTCGTCGACCGACAGCGTGGTCTGCGTGATGTAGGCGACCTTCTCAGGGTCCGGGACCTCGAGGTCGTCCACGTCCTCGGCTGTCTGCACCAGCACGATGCTGGCCGGCGCCTCGCCGGTGGTCCCCTCCACCTCCTCGTGGCCCGCGTGGCCGATCAGCACGATCGTGTAGCCCTGCTCCGCGAACTTGCGCGCCTCGACGTGGACCTTGGTGACCAGCGGACAGGTGGCGTCAATGGTCCGTAGACGCCGCCGGTCCGCGTTCTCGTGCACCTTTGGGGCGACGCCGTGAGCGGAGAAGACGACCAGCTCGCCCTCCGGGACCTCGGTCTCCTCGTCGACGAAGATGGCGCCCCGCTTGGCGAGCTGCTCGACGACGTGCTTGTTGTGGACGATCTCCTTGCGCACGTACACCGGCGGGCCGTGCAGCTCCAGGGCCTCCTCGACCGTCTGCACGGCTCGGTCGACGCCGGCGCAATAGCCGCGCGGGGCGGCCAGCAGGACCCGCCGCGGGACAGCGCGGGCAGGGGCTCGGGGGGCGGAAGCCATGGGCCCTACAGGGTACCCAGGCGCTTCGGCAGCTCGGAGCACCGAAGGCGTCTGGAGCGCGAGATGGGACTTTTCGATCCATATGAACGAGAACCCCCAACTCGCCGGAATGAGGGTACCCAGCCCGCCTCGGCCCTCAACGTATCCGCGGCAGCACGGCGAGCACCGTCTCCCCCACGGCCTCGAGGCTTCTCGCGCAGACGTGCCTGAGGTTGTCCCGACGCGTGTGCCAGAAGTCGCCGGGCGGGGGGCCCGGGCCGTACCCGAAATCGATCAGGCCGACGGACGGGATCCCAGCCTGCGCGAACGGGAGATGGTCGTCGAGGATCGGGGGCGCTTCGCCCACGAAGGGCGAGGGGCCGGCGAGCTGCTCCTGCGCAGCGTCGAAGAACAGCCGGTACAGGTCGGGGTCCGAGTTCGCCTCATGCGGGATCTCGAGGGTGCAGTCGCCGACCAGGTCGAGGAGGACCATGGCGCGGATCTCGCCCAGCGGCGCCGAGCCCTGGAGGCCGCCGCCTTGCGCGTAGCGGACGAACTGGCTGCTTCCCCGCGCCCCGTCGAGCTCGAAGGGCCTTTCTCCGCGCGCCTCCTCTGCGTCGAAGAAGACCAGCTCGATCGAAGGCCCCTCAAGGCGCCTCGGCAGGGCGCGTGCCAACTCGAGCAGGACGGCGACCGCAGAGGCCCCGTCGTTGGCGCCGACGAACCCGGGGATGTCCTTGGTGTCGTGGTGCGCGCCGACGACGACCGTTCCCGGTTCCTCGCCCGGGATGCTGCCGACGACATTGCGATGGGGATGCTGCACTCGAACCTGGCGCACGCCGGCCTCGTGCAGGCGGCGCACGATCAGCCGCACCTCCTGGCGGCTCGACGCCGTGCCGGCGGGCCGGGGGCCGATTCGCACCTGCGCACGCAGGTCGCGAAAGGCGCGTTGGGCGTCGAAGCGACCGTCCCGCACCGTCGCCGGCTCGCTTCCATCACTCCCGCCACACCCGGCCACGAGCGCAAGAAGGACGAGCGCCGCCACCTTTCGCATGGGCGCGAGGCTACTGCGCCTCTCCGCCGCCACCGCTGGTCGAATTGCCCCGCATAGAGGAACACAAGTCGACCCCCGCGCGTTTGGCGCAGATGTGGTGAGGCAATCGGTAGGGTTTTGATCCGTGGCCCAGCAGCAGATGGATCGCCTCAGCTCGGTCGACCTCTCGTTCCTGACCAACGAGAGCGCCTCCAGCCACATGCACGTGGGCGGGATCCTGATCTTCGAGGGCCCGCCGCCCGGCTACGACGACATGCTCGACCACATCCGGAGCCGGCTTCACCTGGTGCCACGCTTCCGGCAGAAGCTCGCCCACCCGCCGGTCCAGACCGGGCGCCCGTTCTGGGTCGACGACCCGAACTTCAACCTCACCTACCACGTCCGCCACTCGGCGTTGCCCGAGCCGGGCTCGGAGGAGCAGCTTCGGAAGATGGCGGCCCGGGTCTTCTCGCAGCAGCTCGACCGCACCAAGCCGCTCTGGGAGCTTTGGCTGGTCCAGGGGCTGACCCGCAAGCGCTTCGCGGTGATCACCAAGACGCACCACGCCTTGGTGGACGGCGTCTCGGGCGTCGACATCGCCACGGTGCTCTTCGACACCAAGCCGGTTCCCGAGCCCGCCGAGCCCGACCACGAGTGGGCGCCCGACCCCGAGCCCTCGAGCGCCGGCCTCGCCGCCAAGGGAGTGCAGGGGGTGTTGGGCGCCCCGCTGCGGCTGGCGCGCCGCGTGGAGCAGGCGATCGAGCACCCGCAGGCGACCCTGCACCGGCTCACCGCAGCCGCCGAGGGAGTCGGCGAGATCGGCTGGGCGTTCGCCAACCCGGCGCCGAAGGTGCCCCTCAACGTCGACATCGGCTCGCATCGTCGTTTCCTCTGGGTGCGCAGCGACCTGGCGCAGATGAAGGGCGTCAAGGACGCGCTCGGAGGCACCGTCAACGACGTGGTGCTCGCGGTGGTGGCGGGCGGGGTTCGCGACTGGCTGCACGGTCGCGGCATCCGCACCGAGGGGCTCGAGCTTCGGGCACAGGTTCCGGTCTCGATCCGGGCCGAGGACGAGCGCGGCCAGCTCGGCAACCGCCTCGCCGCGATGCGTGCCCCATTGCCCGTCTACATCGCCGACCCGGTCCGTCGCCTGCACACGGTGACCGCCGCGATGCGGGGGCTGAAGCAGTCCAAGCAGGCCCTTGGCGCCGAGGTGATCACGCGCTTCAACGACTTCGCCCCGCCCACCCTGCTCGCGCAGGCCGCACGGGTCAACTTCTCGACCCGCCTCTTCAACCTGGTCGTCACCAACGTGCCGGGCCCGCAGATCCCCTTGTACGTGCTCGGCCGTGAGCTGGAGGACATCTTTCCCGTCGGCTTCCTGCCCCCTCACCAGGCTTTGTTCGTGGCCATCATGAGCTACAACGGCGGCATCAACTTCGGCCTGCTCGCCGACTACGACTCGATCGACGATCTCGAGCTGATCGCCGAGGGAATCGAGCGCTCGATCGCCGAGCTTGCCGACGCCGCAGAGGCGGCCTCCCAGCAGCCCGAGCCCGAGCCCGCGCCGGCGGCCGGCTGACGGCGCCGCGGCTATCGCGCCGCGATCCTCACCGCCCGGCCGGCGTTCAGGATCCCCCACCCCAGGGCATTGCTGAACCGGCGCCCGCTCGCGGTGCGCTTGATGATCCGCACCACCCTGGCGTTGTCCATCCCGGGCCGCTTGCTGCGGACGAGTGCCGCGGCGCCCGCCACCTGGGGGGTCGCCATGCTGGTGCCCTCCAGGTAGGCGAAGTCGTTCGAGCCCCGAAAGCTCGCCCGGCAGTTGCCGCACGGAGGCTCGCCCTGGACCGGGTCTCCCAGCTCGATCGCGGTTGGGTTGTCCGGAAAGGTGGAGAAGATCCCGCAGTCCGAGCGGATCACGCATGCCACCGAGGCGGAGCCGTAGGCGGCCAGCGAGACCCCGGTGCCGTGGCCGGGCCGGAACCAGGCACGGCGACGGTCGTGCCCCGCCGCGGTGACCACCAGCCCCTTGCCCGAGCGGATCCTGTCGCCCGTGCCGTTCGGCTGCAGGTACCGGGCAGGCATTCCCTGGTGGTTGGTGTCGCCGTTGGACGCGGCCGCGACCAGGACGACGTCGCGCCTGTATGCGTAGTCGAGCGCGTCCCTGATGATTCCCGAGGCGCCCGGGCCGCCGAAGCTCATGCTGATCACGTCGGCGCGGCGGTTGGCGGCGTCGACGATCGCCTTCGCGACCAGCGAGTCGTCCAGGCTTTGGCTGTCGGAGGCCTTCTCCACGATCAGCTTGCACCTGAAGGCGGCGCCCGCTACCCCGTGGCCGTTGTTGCCCGCCCCGCAGGCCAGCCCGGCGACGTGCGTGCCGTGCCCGACCTCGTCGTACCTCGGCCCCGTGCAGTCCGGCTCGAGGGTGCCGCCGCACCCGTCGTAGTCGTAGCCCTTTGAGTAGACGATTTGCCACCCCAGATCGACATGCTCGCCGTCGACTCCGGTGTCGATGACGGCAAGCCTCGCTCGCGTCCCCCGCGTGCGCCTCCACGCTCTGCCGAAGCGCTCCCGGCGCAGATTCCACTGGTAGAAGTCGCTGGACGGAGCATGGGGGTCGCGGCTCGAGAGGGCGGGATCGTCGGGCAGGTAGCGGAGAGTCCTGTAGCGCTCCAGCTCGACCCGTTTCACCGCCGGGTCGGCTTCCAGCTCACGGCGCGCTCGCGCGAGGCCCTGGCCGGGTGCCGGCCCCACCGCCACGGCGCCGAGCTCGGGGATCGAGCGCGCCCGGGATAGCCCGCTGCGACCCAGCACGGCCGAGACGCGGCGCCGGACAACATCCAGGAGCGCCCCGTGCTTCGCCTCCCGGCCGGGCACCGCGATCGGTGGCGATCGCACCCAGGCGATCAGGTTGCCGGTTCGCCCGGAGCGGTCGGCGGCGGGCGGAGCCGGGACGGGCTGTGCCGGAGGCGACGCTTCGCTCGGGATCGCCACGCCCACCAAGGCACAGAACACGAGCCCCGCGACTCCCAGCCGGCGCATGCGAGAACTCTAGAGCGGTGGTCAGACCGGCTATCAAACCCCCGCTCGGGCGTACCATTGGCATACGTGGGAGAGAGCGACACAGGCGAAGGCGAGGGAAGCGGCGTGAGCGACCAGGGCTCGGACAACCGGCAGAGCACCCAGTTCCATTACCACCTCGAGTTGACCCCGGCGCAGCTCAAGATCACCCACACCGCGCTTCATTCCCTACGGGACGACTTCGGCCGCGACCAGCCCGAGGTCCTCCGCACGATCCGCGAGGTGCTCGACAAGCTCCCAGACGAGCATGCGATCCGCGCCATCCAGCTCGACCGGGAGATCGAGCGCCAGCTGACCACGGGCGACGAGCCCGGCAACGAGCCCCCCACGGCCGCTTGAGATCCTCCTGTGCCGCGCCGCAGCCCGGTGCTAGGGTCGCGGGAGATGAGGAGGCAAGGAAGGCGCATACCAGGGCGTATCGCTGGTCTGCGGAGGCGCCTCGCGCTTGCCGCCTTGGCGGCCCTGGGCGGGACCGGCACCTTGGCGCTCGCCGGCTCCGGCACTCCTCCGTCGCCCCTCGGCCAGGCCGCCGCGGCCC
>JBBPIK010000012.1:0-57910 GCA_038040415.1 Actinomycetota bacterium | reverse complement strand
GGTGACCGAGATCGGGGACAAGCTCGAGGTGATCATGGTCCCCAAGGTCGAGGGGCCGTGGGACATCCACTACGTGGACCGCCTGCTCGCCCAGCTCGAGGCCAAGGTGGGGCTCGAGCGCTCGATCCTGGTGCACGCGATCCTGGAGACCTCGCTTGGCGTCGTCAACCTCGAGGAGATCGCCACGGCCAGCCCGCGAATGCAGGGGATGAGCTTCGGGCCCGCCGACCTGGCCGCCTTCCGGCGCATGAAGACCACCCGGGTCGGCGGCGGCCATCCCGCCTACCGGGTGATCGAGGACCCCGACCCCGACGATCCCGAGGCTCCACGCAGGACGGCCCAGCAGGACCCGTGGCACTACTCGATCGCCCGCATGGTCGACGCCTGCACCTCGGCCGGCATCCTGCCCTTCTACGGGCCCTACGGCGACATCAAGGACACCGAGGGCTGCGAGACCCAGTTCCGTGCGGCTTTCCTGCTCGGCTGCGTCGGCGCCTGGTCCCTGCACCCAGCCCAGATCCAGATCGCCAAGGAGGTATTCAGCCCCCCCGCGGACGAGGTCAAATTCGCCAAGAAGGTGCTGGAGGCGATTCCGGACGGCCACGGCGTCCACATGATCGACGGCAAGATGCAGGACGACGCGACCTGGAAGCAGTGCAAGGTGATGGTCACGCTGGCCGAGATGCTGGCCCGCAAGGACCCGGAGCTGGCCGAAGCCTACGAGCTCCAGTCGAGCTCGAACTGAGCCTGGTGATCAGTCTTCGAGCCGGCGCCTGAGGGCTTCGAGCTGCCGCTGGACGCCCGCGGGCAGGCGGTCGCCGAACCGCGCCAGGTGCTCCTCCACCTGTGGGAGTTGCTCGCGAAGGAGCGCCTGGTCGACCCGTAGGAGCCGCGCCATCTCATCGGCGGTGATGTCGAGGCCACCGGTATCGAGCTGTCCCTGTGCGGGCACCAATCCGATCGGGGTCTCCTCCGTCTCCCCCTCGCCGTCGCAGCGGCGAAAGACCCACTCGAGGACGCGGCTGTTCTCGCCGTAGCCGGGCCAGATGAAGTCGCCGTCATCGTCCTTTCGGAACCAGTTGACGAGGAAGACCCGCGGCAGCTTGTGGGACTCGTCGTCCGCAGCCAGCCGCAGCCAGTGGCCGAAGTAGTCGGCCATGTTGTAACCACAGAACGGCAGCATGGCCATGGGATCGAAGCGCAGCTTGCCGACCTCGCCTGCTGCCGCCGCGGTGGTCTCGACCGACATGGTGGCGCCCAGGAAGACCCCGTGCTCCCAGTCGAACGCCTCGGTGACCAGGGGCACCGTGCTCGCGCGCCGGCCGCCGAACAGGAAGGCATCGATCGGCACCCCGTTGGGGTCCTCCCACTCGGGGGCGATCGAAGGGGACTGGGCGGCTGGAGCGGTGAAGCGCGCGTTGGGGTGCGCGGCGGTTCCCTCGGAGCCCGGAGTCCAATCGTTTCCGCGCCAGTCGATCGCGTGGCCGGGCGGCTCCCCGGTCATCCCCTCCCACCACACGTCGCCGTCGTCGGTGCGCGCGCAGTTGGTGAAGATCGTGTTTCGCTCGATCGTCTCCATCGCATTCGGGTTCGTCTTGTGGCTGGTGTTCGGGGCGACACCGAAGAAGCCCGCCTCGGGGTTGACGGCGTACAGGCGACCGTCCTCCCCGAACTTCATCCACGCGATGTCGTCGCCCACCGTCTCGGCGGTCCAGCCCTCGAGCGTGGGAATCAGCATCGCCAGGTTGGTCTTCCCGGAGGCCGACGGGAAGGCACCGGCCACGTATTTCACCTCGCCGGCGGGCGAGGTGAGCTTGAGGATCAGCATGTGCTCGGCCAGCCAACCCTCGTCGCGGGCCATCACTGAGGCGATCCGCAGCGCGAAGCACTTCTTTCCGAGCAGGGCGTTTCCGCCATAGCCGGAGCCGTAGGACCAGATCTCGCGCGTCTCCGGGAAGTGGACGATGTACTTGTTCTCGGCATTGCAGGGCCACGGCACGTCCTCCTGGCCGTTGGCAAGCGGCGCACCCAGTGAGTGGGTGCAGGGAACGAAGTCGCCGTCGTCGCCCAGAACCTCGAGGGCGCCCTTGCCCATCCGGGTCATGATGCGCATCGAGGCGGCCACATAGGCCGAGTCGGTGAGCTGAACACCGATGTGCGCGATATGCGACCCGAGCGGGCCCATGGAGAAGGGCACCACGTACAGCGTGCGGCCGCGCATCGCGCCCTTGAACAGCCCCTTGAGCTCCTCACGCATCTCGGCCGGGTCACGCCAGTTGTTGGTCGGCCCTGCGGCGTCTTCGGTCTCGGAGCAGATGAAGGTTCGGTCCTCGACCCGCGCGACGTCAGCCGTGTCGGAGCGAGCCAGGTAGGAGTTCGGCCGTTTCGCGTCGGAAAGCCTCTCGAACGTGCCCTTGTCGATCAGCTCCCGGCAGAGCCGGTCGTACTCCTCCGCAGAGCCGTCGCACCAGTGGATCGATTCGGGCTGGGTCAGGGCGGCGAACTGCTCGACCCAGGCGATCAGCTTCTTGTTCTTGGTCAGCGCTTCCGCCGCGGCCGTTGTCTCGCTCAAGGGATGAATCAACTCCTCTCGTGTCCGCCAACTGCGAACGCCCAGGGCAGCGAGCTGGACGTGCCGCGCCATTCTTTCGCACACGGAGACCCGGCGGCGTCAGGTAGGTTGCCGCGTCACCAGATGCGCTTCTACGAGTACGAGTCGCGGAAGATCGTCGAGCGGGCCGGAATCCCGGTCACCAGGTACGGCTTCTGCAGCACGCCCCAGGAGGCTCGCGCGGCGGCCGAGGAGATCGGCGGCTCGGTGGTGATCAAGTCCCAGGTGCTGACCGGAGGGCGGATGAAGGCCGGTGGCGTCAAGTTCGCCGACACCCCGGAGGCCGCCGAGGCGCACGCGGCCAAGATCCTCGAGCTGGAGATCAACGGACAGATGCCGCGCGGCGTGCTGGTCGACCCGAAGGCGGAAGTCGCCCAGGAGTACTACGCGGGCGTCGTCTGGGACGGAACCCGGAAGCAGCCGATGATGCTGTTCAGCGACATGGGCGGGATCGACATCGAGGAGATCGCCGAACGCCACCCCGACCACGTTGGGCGTGGCCACCTCTCCAATCTCCTCCCGATCTCCGATTTCCAGGCCAAGCAGGTGATCGCGCAGACCGGGGTCACCGGGTCGGAGCTCAACCGCGCGACGCCGATTCTTGCCCGGTTGGCGCGATTGATGCGGGACTGCGACATGACCCTCGCCGAGATCAACCCCCTGGCCCGCCTCGAAGACGGCAGCTTCGTCGCCCTCGATGCCCACATGGAGATGGAGGACGAGGCCAAGCCGCGCCAGGGGCAATTGCTCTCAGAGCTCGGGATCGGCGATGACGAGACCCGCGAGCCCTATGAGCCGAGTGAGTTCGAGCGCAACGTGAAGGCGATCGACTCCGCCGACCACCGCGGCGTGATCCAGGGCAAGGACCACGGCTTCCACGGCAACCTGGGGCTGGTGATCGGGGCCGGCGGTGGCTCTTTGACTCTCACCGACGCGGTCCGCAGCCAGGGCGGATCTCCCGGCAACTACACGGAGATCGGCGGCAACCCCTCCGTGGCGAAGGCCTGCGGCTTGGCAAAGGAGGTGTTGAGAAAGGAGGGCGTCGAGAAGATCGCGGTGATGATGTCCATCGTCTCCAACACCCGGGTGGACATCGTCGCCAGAGGCGTGATCAAGGCCTGCCTCGAGCTGGGCAAGGACCCGGGCGAGACGGTCGCGATCTTCCGCATCCCGGGCGCCTGGGAGGAGGAGGGGTTCAAGATCCTGGAGCGCTACGGCGTCGAGTACTGCGACCGCAGCGTCTCGATGTGGGAAGCGGCGGGCCGGGCGGTGTCGAAGATCCAGGGGGCCTCGACATGAGCATCCTGCTCGACCAGAGCTTCAGCTTCATCGTCCAGGGCATCACCGGCCGCGAGGCCGTCAACCTGACCAGGGAGTGCCTCGACTACGGATCCAGGGTGGTCGGCGGCGTGACCCCGGGGCGAAAGGGGCGCGAGGTCCACGGCGTGCCCGTCTTCGACACCGTCGAGCAGGTGGTCGACTCGGTCGGCTACGTGCCCGGCGGCTCGGTGGTCACCGTGCCCCCCGCGTTCACGAAGGACGCCGTATTCGAGGCTCTGGAGGCCGGGGTCGAGCTGATCGTGATCGTCACGGAGCGGATTCCGCGCCGCGACGTGGCGCAGATGGTCGAGCTGGCGGACATGCGCGGGGCGCGGATCATCGGCCCCAACTGCCTTGGCGTGATCGTCCCTGAAGTCTGCAAGATGGGCGGCATCGGCGGCCCGGCAAAGGACGCGGCCAAGGCCTACACGCCGGGGCCGGTGGGAGTGATGTCGCGAAGCGGCGGCATGACCACCGAGATCTCCTCGACCCTGACTGCCGCGGGGCTCGGCCAATCGACCGCGGTCTCGATTGGCGGCGACGCGATCATCGGCTCCGCCTACGCCGAGCTGATGCCCCTGTTCGAGGCCGACGCGCAGACTGAGGCGATCGTCATCTACACCGAGCCCGGCGGGCGGATGGAGGCGCAGCTGTCCGATTGGGTGACGGAGAACGAGTCACGCCTCCCGATCGTCGCCTTCATGGCTGGTCGCTTCATGGACTCCGAGGAGATGAAGGGGATGAGCTTCGGACACGCCGGCACGATCGTGGAGGGCGCGGAGGACACGGCTACCGAGAAGATCGCCAGGCTCGAGGCGGCCGGGATCCCGGTGGTGGAGCGGATCGACGAGATCCCCGACCGGGTCAAGGAGATGCTCGGAGTGGCGGCGTGACAGGGCAGCGAGCAACCATCGGCGAGCAGCTCGCCGGCATCTTCATCGACGTGGAGGTCGACGACGCCGTGGCGGCCGACCGCGAGCTGGCGGCGAAGCTCGAGGAGGTCTGCCCCGTCGACATCTTCAAGGCCGGCGACTCGGGCCTCGAGATCGTGGACGAGAACCTCGACGAGTGCGTCCTCTGCGAGCTCTGCCTCGACGCCGCCCCGGACGGCTCGGTCGTCGTCAAGAAGCTCTACGACGGCACCGGGCTGAGGCGAAGCTAGCTACCACGGAATCGGCTCGCGATTGCGGAAGAAGCCCCCGGTGGGGCCGTCGTCGGGCAGGGTCGCGAGCCATACGGCCGTGTCGGCGCCCTCCTCCACGGAACGCGGCGCCGCCGAGCCGCCCATGTCCGTGCGGACCCAACCCGGGCACATCGAGTTGACCAGGATCCCGGTGCCGCCCTCCTCGTTCGAGAGGACCCGCGTGAGGGCATTGAGCGCCGTCTTCGAGATCCGGTAGCCGGGGTAGCCGCCGTTCATGTCGGAGAGCTGGCCGGCGCCGCTCGACACGTTGACGATCCGGCCGGTCTCGCTGCGGCGCAGCAGCGGCAGCACCGCCTGGGCCAGTCGCCACGCCCCGAACAGGTTCGTCTCCATGGTCTGGTGGGCGTCGTCGAGCGGCGCCTGCGAGACGTTGGTGGCGATCTGCCCCATCACGCCGGCGTTGTTGATCAGCGCGTCGAGGCGTCCAGGCTCGGCCTCAAGCCGTTCTCGGAGGCGCTCCACGCTGCCCGGGTCGGCGACGTCGAGCTGCTCCGCCTGGAGGGACAGCCGCCCGCCGTCCGAGAGCTCCTTGGCAGTTTGATCGGCGGCGGCGAGGTCCCGCGCGGTGAGGATCACGTGATGCCCGAGCTCCACGAGCTGCCTTGCGATTTCGCGGCCGATGCCCCGATTCGAGCCGCTGACGAGGGCGACGCGTTGCGGGGTCTCCATGGTCGGCAGACTACGCGCCCGTGAACTTCATCGAGGACGTGCTGGAGAGGTTCCCCGCGGCGAAGCCCGCCGTGGTGTCGATCTCGCACGAGGGTGAGCGGCGGGTCTGGGCGTTCGGCGAGCTGATCGCGCGCAGTGCCGGGCTGTCGGGGGCGTTCGCGGCGCGCGGGGTGAAGCGCGGCGACGTAGTGATGATCCTGGCCGGCAACCGGATCGAGTGGGTGCTCGCGATGCTGGCCTGCTGGCGGATGGGAGCGATCGCCCTGCCGTGCAGCACGCAGCTTCGCCGCCATGATCTCGAGCTGCGGGCGCGCGCCGCGAACGTGGCGCTGTGCGTCGGCGAGGAGGAGCTGCTCGGCGAGCTTCCCGAAGGCGTGCCCGCGATGACGATGTCCGACGTCGGCCGAGTGATGGACGAGGAGCGCCCCCAGGAGCCGCCCGTCGAGCCGGCCGACCTCGACCCCGACGACGGCGCCTTGATCGTCTTCACCTCCGGGACGACGGGCGAGCCTCGCGGGGCCCTGCACCCGCAGCGCTATCTGGCCGGCCAGCGGGCGCAGGCCGAGCTCTGGCTCGGGGCGCGAGAGGACGAGCTCGTCTGGTGCACGACGGCGAGCGGCTGGTCGAAGTCGGCGCGAAACGCCTTCGTCGCTCCCTGGCTGTGCGGGGCCGCCGCGATGATCCACGACGCCCGCTTCGATCCCGCCGAGCGCCTGGAGCTGCTCGAGCGCGAGCACGTCAACGTGCTCTGCCAGGCGCCAACCGAGTACCGGATGCTCGCCACCCATGCCCGGCTTCGGCCCCTCCCCGCCCTGCGGCGCATGGTGTCTGCCGGCGAGCCCCTCAACCCCGAGGTGATCGAGGTCTTCCGGGGGGCGCTCGGCCTCGACATCTGCGACGGCTACGGCCAAACCGAGACCGGGCACCTGACCGGGAACCTGGTCGGCGAGCCCGTCCGCGACGGCTCCATGGGCAGGCCCCTGCCGGGGCTTCAGGTTCGGATCGCCGACGGTGAGCTAGAGGTCCGCCCCTCCAGCTGCTCGACCTTCTTCAGCCGCTACCTCGACGCCGGGCCGTTCGAGGGCGAATGGTGGCCGACCGGCGACCTGGTCAGCCAGGACGGCGACGGCTACCTGTGGCACGAGGGGCGCCGCGACGACCTGATCCTCTCCGCCGGCTATCGCATCGGACCATTCGAGGTCGAGTCGGCGCTGCTTTCCCACCCCGCCGTGGCCGAGGCGGCCGCGGTCTCCGCCCCGGACCCCGAACGAGGCGCCGTAGTGCGGGCAATCGTCGTCCTGCACGGGGCGGAGCCGAGCAACGACCTCGTCCGGGAGCTTCAGGATCACTGCAAGCGGGTCGCCGCTCCCTACAAGTTCCCGCGCATCGTCGAGTTCGCCGACCAGCTGCCCAGGACGACGAGCGGGAAGATCAAGCGGGCCGAGCTGCGGGCCACCGGGTCCGCCGCGAGCCGATAGCCGGTGCGACGCTCCCCCCTGGCCGCGTTCGCGGGCATCTTCGTCGTCACGCTGCTCTCGCTGACCGCGGTCGGCGCCGTGCTGCCGGTGATCCCGCGCTACGTCCGCGGGCCGCTGGACTCCGGCAACATCGCGGTCGGCATCGCGGTCGGTGCATTCGCCGTCACCGCATTGGCGAGCCGGCCGCTGGCCGGACACGTCGCCGACCTCCACGGTCGCCGGCCGGTCGTCGTGGTGGGAGCCCTGCTCGCCGGCACGGCTGGGCTCCTGTACCTGGTGCCGGCGGGGCTTGCTGGCCTGATCGGCTCGCGGCTCGTGCTCGGCGCCGGCGAGGGGATGGTGTTCACGGCCGGCGCCACCTGGGTGGTCGACTTGGCCCCACCGGATCGGCGCGGACGGGTGATCGGGCTCTATGGCCTGGCGGTGTGGGGCGGCCTCAGCCTCGGCCCCCCGATCGGCGACGCGTTGCTGCGCGCCTCGAGCTACGACGCAGTCTGGGCCTTCTCCGCCATCTGCCCCTTCCTGGGGGCGCTGGTCGCGCTGCAGATCCCCGATCGGCATCGGCCATCTACTGAGCCCCAGAAGCGACCGTTGCTCGCGCGCGAGTCGGTGCGCCCCGGAATCGGGATCTCGCTCGCCAGCGTCGGGTTTGCGGCCATGGCCTCGTTCATCGTCCTCCACCTCGACGCCGAAGGCGCCGGGCACGGGACCGCCGCGTTCACCGCCTTCGCAGCCACGGTCGTGCTGACACGCCTGATCGGCGGCGACCTGCCCGATCGGATCGGGCCGCTCCGGTGCGCCGCCGCCGCAGCTGCGCTCGAGGCGGTGGCGCTGGCGCTGATCGCGCTGGCCGAGGACCTCCCGCTGGCGCTCGCGGGAGCGATCGGGATGGGCATGGCCTTCGCCCTGCTCTACCCCTCCCTCTCGCTGGTGGCGATCAACAGCGTCTCCGAGTCCCGCCGCGGCTCGGCGCTGGGGACCTTCACCGCCTTCTTCGACATCGGCATCGGCCTCGGCGCCGTGCTCACGGGCATCGCCGCCGCGCTGGGCGGCTACCCCGCCGCCTTCTGGCTCGGCTCGCTGTGCGCAGTAGGGACCGGACTGGTGGTGACCCGGACGCTGGGCCGCGCCAGGGCATCGCCCGAGATCACGGCGCCGTGATCTCGTTCACCGATGGTCGACTTGCTCCTCTATCGAGCGCAACTCGACCATCGCCGAGCTCAGCCCTGAAAGAGCCTGGCCTGCCTCTCCGGCGGCCCCGCGGGGCCGTTTCCCCCGCCTCGGGCGCCTGGCTCGCGAGCCTCGTCCCGGATCGCGCGGGCGCCGCCCTTGTCTCGTCCGCCGCGGGCCATACGGGAGAGCCGCTCCTGCTCGGGGCGCGGTAGGTAGGCCCGGCTGGCATATAGCGCCTCGTAGCGCGGGAGGAGGTCGGGCCGGTAGGAGCGCAGCCAGTCGAACCAGATCCCACGCACCTCGCCACGCAGGTGGAGCCCGACGCCGCCGATCGTCCGGGCGCCGGCCTCGCCCGCCAGCTCGAGGATCTCCTCCACCTGCTCGGGCGCGTCGTTGACGCCCGGCATCAGGGGGGCGATCAGGACGCCGGTTGGGATCCCGGCCCGTGTCAGCTCGCCAGCTGCCTCCAGCCGCTTTCGCGGGTGGGGAGTGTGGGGCTCGGTCTCGCGCCAGGCCTTCTCGTCCAGGGTCGGCACCGAGAGGTTGGCCGCGAAGTCGGTCACCTCGACGAGCTGCTTCATCAGGTCGATGTCACGCAAGAGCAGGGGTGACTTGGTCAACACCGAGCAGGGATTCGCGAAGTCCCGCATCGCCTCCCAGATCCCCTCCATGAGGCGGTAGCGCCCCTCGACCCACTGGTAGGGGTCGGTGTTGGTCCCCAGGGCGACGTGGTCACCCCGCCAGGAGGGGCGCGCCAGCTCGGCGCGCACCACCTCGGGCGCGTTCACCTTGACGACGATCTCGCGCTCGAAGTCCTCGCGGGCGTTGAAGTCCAGGTAGGTGTGCGTGGGGCGGGCGAAGCAGTAGGCACAGGCATGACTGCATCCCCGATACGGGTTGATCGTGTACCGGAACGGCATCCGTGAGCGTTCGGGCACCTTGTTGATCGCGGAACGGGCGCGGATCTCGTAGAAGCGGGTTCCGATCGCCTCGGGCGCATCGAAGGTGCGAATCCGTGCCGGCTCCTTGAAGCCGGGCAGCGTCGCCTCGCGCTCATGCTCGACGGTCAGGTTCTCCCAACGCATCGAACACATGTTCGCACGCGGCTCGGACGGCCTAGGCCCCGTCCTCGCTCAGCTCGGCCGGCACCAACTCGAGGCTGAGCTCGTCGCCGGAGCGCCAGACCCAGGTCACGACCGGGCGCTCGATCAGCTCCGCGGTCATCATCTGCTGCAAGTCCGCGGCGCTGGCGACGGCCCTGCCGTCGAGCTCGAGGATCAGGTCGCCGACCCGAAGGCCGCCGCGATCGGCGGGGCTGTCCGGCACGACCTCCACGACTTCGACGCCGGTGCGGTCGCCCCATCGCCCACGCGCTCGAGGCGGAAGCGGGCGCGGGCCGCCGGCGACGCCGAGGAAGCCGCGCCGAACCCGGCCCTCGGTCATCAGGGCGCCGACGATCTTGCGGGTTGCGGCGTTGATCGGGACGGCCAAACCGAGCCCGATGCCGGCGATGGCCGTGTTGATGCCCACCACCTGACCGCGTCCGTCGGCGAGCGCGCCTCCCGAGCTGCCCGGGTTGAGCGCGGCGTCGGTCTGGATCACGTTCTCGATGATTCGCGCCGGGCGAGGGCCCGCAGGGGCCGGCAGGGCGCGCCCAAGCGCCGACACGACGCCGGCCGTGACCGAGCCCTCGAGGCCGTGCGGGTTGCCGATCGCCACCACGAGCTGGCCCACCCGCAGCTCGTCCGCGTCGCCGAGCTCTGCGGGCACGAGCCCGCCGTCCTCGGCCCGCACGATCGCCAGGTCGGAGAGCGGGTCGCGGCCGAGGACCGAGAAGCTGAGCTCGCGCCCGTCGGTGAACGCCGCCCGGCCGCCGCTCGCCGGCCCGGCGACGACGTGCGCCGAGGTGAGGATGAAGCCGTCGTGCGTGAGGGCCACCCCGCTGCCGGCACCGACCGGCATCTTGCCGCGCCGCGTGCGGCGCTGGACGCGCAGGCTGGCGACCGCCGGCGCCAGGCTCTCCGCCACCCCGACCACGGCCCGCGAGTAGGCGTCCAGCGCGGCGGCGTCTCCGTTCGGATCCACGTTTGAACTGGGCTGCCGCGGAGCGTCCGCCGGTGGCGAGGGCGCCCGCGATTGGTCCACGCCGGCCATCAGGCGGTGACCCCGGCCAGCTCCACCTGGACCTGGCGCTCCTCGGTGCCGCGGACAACGGTCAGCGTCAGCCCGCCGTTACCCGCCGCCGCGTCCAGCGCTCGGTGCAGGGCATCGATCCCGTCCACCGGGTCGCCGGCGGCGGCGACGATCAAATCACCCGTCTCGATCCCGGCGCCGGCCGCCGGGCTGGAGTCCTCGACGCCGCGCACCAGCAGGCCGTCTTGCTCCGGCAGGCCGACGGCCCGCCGCATCCGCTTCGACACGTCCGCCGGCGCCACGGCAACGCCCAGGAAGGGCCGCTCCGGCTGCTCGCCGCGGCCCAGCCGCTCGACCGCCTCGCGCAGCCCCGACGCAGGTCCGAGCGCCACGATCAACTCGCCCTCGAGGCGCAGCGCATTGAGGCCGAGCAGACGGCCGTCGGCGTCGAGCAAAGGCCCGCCGGCCGAGCCACGCGGCAGCGTGGCGGTGTGCTCGATCGCGCCCGAAATCCGCCTGCCGCGCGGGCCGCGGAAGCTGCGCTCCGCCGCGGCGACGAAGCCAAGGCTGGCCCGCAAACCGCGCCCGCCGGGATTGGCGAGGGCCACAACCGCGGTGCCGATCGGGACCTCGGCGTCTGCCGGCGCCCAAGCCAGCGGCTCGATCTCGCCGGTGTCCACATCCAGCAGGGCCACGCCCAGGTCGCGGTCGACCCCGACCAGCTCGGCGGTGGCGCTCCGCTCCTCGGCGAAGCTCACCGTGACCCCCTCGGAGCGCACGTGGTGCGCCGTGGTCAGCACGCGGTCGCGCCCAATCACGGTTCCCGACCCGAACCGCCAGCCACGCCCGATCCCGACCACGGCGGCGCCGTGCTTACCGGCCAGCTCGGCGATCGTCGACTGGATCTCGCTGATCACGCTCAAAGCAAAGCCTCCTAGTTACTTGCAACTTGCTAGTGACCTACACAAACAGCGTATCATCCGGCCCATGCCTGCAAAGGGCGAAACCGAGCCGCCGGCCGCCGTCGGGAGTGAGGGCGTGGAGCCCGGCGGCGAGCGGTCCGAGTCCGACTCGCTGGCCTCCCCGGCGCTGGCCGAGGCTCTGGCCACCGTCGGCGACCGCTGGACCCTCCTGATCGTGGCCTCCCTGCTGGGCGGCGCGAGACGATTCGGCGAGCTTCAGCGGGAGCTGGGCGGGATCGCCCCCAACGTCCTCTCCAGCCGCCTGCGCCGGCTCACCGAGCAGCGCCTGGTGCTCGCCGAGCCGTACTCGCGGCGACCGGAGCGCTTCGTTTACGAGCTGACCGAGGCGGGGCGCGGCCTGGCGGGAACGCTGCGGTTGCTGACCCAGTGGGGAACGCGCCAGACGGGCGGCGCCGCCGCGGTCCACGCCGCCTGCGGCAACCCGCTGGAGGCTGTGTGGTACTGCCCCACTTGCCAGGCGCCAGTCCCGGACGACGAGGCCGACGAGCTCGACTACGCCTGAGTGGAGAGCCCGGCTCGCGGGTTGGCGATCGGGCGCACCTTGGCCTCGATCTCGTCTCGCATGTGCTCGATGAACGGCGGCAGCGAGAGCTTCTCGCCGAGGCTCTCGAGCGGCTCGTCGACGGTGAAGCCGGGGCCCAGCGTGGCGAGCTCGAACAGGACGCCGCTCGGCTCCCGGAAGTAGATCGAGCGGAAGTAGAAGCGGTCGATCACCGGCGTCGGCCGCATCCCCGCCTCGAGCACCCGATCGCGCCACGCCTCGTGCTCCTCGATGGTCGACGACCAGGCGACGTGGTGGACGGAGCCCGCGCCCTGGGAGCCCGTCTCGGCCGGCGGCTCGTCGTAGGCGTAGGTCGAGCCCCGCCTCTCCCCCCTCGTCTCCCAGAGAACGCCGTCTCCCTCCCCGTCGCGGCGCGAAAATTCCAGCGCCTTCGCGAGCAGCTCGGCGCTCCGGTCCGGGTCGGACGCGTGGGCGCGGACGCCGTCGAAGCCCTGCAGCGCAAGCTCTGCCGGAATCTCGGGATGCTCGGCGGCCAGCGGCTCGTCGTCGACCTCAGGGACCGCCAGCTCATGCTCGAGGCCCTCGGGATCGGCGAATCGAAGGCGACCGTCGACGCGCTGCGTCTGCACCTCGCGCTCGCCGAGCCGCGCGGCCCAGAAGTCGATGGCGTCAGCGGATCCTACCCGCCACACGATCCGGTGGACCATCCCGTCCCCCGCCCGGCCGACCGCGATGCCCGGGAACTCGAAGAAGGTCAGGTCGGAGCCCGGGTCGCCCTTCTCGTCCGCGTAGAAGAGGTGGTAGACGGTCGGGTTGTCCTGGTTGACCGTCTTCTTCACCAGCCGCAGGCCGAGCACGCCCACGTAGAAGTCGACGTTGCGCTGCGCGTCCGCGGTGATCGCCGTGACGTGGTGAACTCCGTCGAGTCTCATCGCCGTGACCTTAGCGAGACTCCGGTCTGGCCAATGGCCGGCGCCGAGCTTGGACGGAGTTGGCCGCTCCCGGTCGCTAATCTCGCCGGCGATGGGCACGGAGAAGAGCATGACCGTCGAGACCGCCACGACCGGCGCCTCCGCGATCGACCGGGCGCGGATTGCCGCGCTGACCGAGCGCGAGATGGCCAAGTTGGCGGAGCGCACCCCGGCCTCCAAACAGCGCTACGAGCGCGCCGTAAAGGTGATGCCGAACGGCGTTCCCTCCTCGTTCCAGGTGAACGATCCCTGGCCCGTCTACGTCGAGCGCGGCGCCGGTACCCGCGTGTGGGACGTCGACGGACACGAGTACGTGGACTTCCACAACGGCTTCGGGGTGATGTGCATCGGCCACGCCAATCCGACGGTGGGCGCGGCCGTCAAGGCGCGGGTCGACCTGGGCACCCACTTCGCGGCCCCCACCGACGGCTCGATCGTGGTCGCGGAGGAGCTCAGCCGCCGCTTCGGCCTTCCCCAATGGCGGTTCACCAACTCCGGCACCGAGTCGACCATGGCCGCGATTCATCTGGCGCGGGGCGCCACCGGTCGTGACGTGATCCTCAAGATCGAGGGGTCCTACCACGGCCACCACGACACGGTGATGGTCTCGGTCTACCCGGAGCTGGAGGAGCTCGGGGACCGCGACAACCCCAACTCGGTCCCCTACGGCGCCGGCTACCCGCGAGCGCTCAGCGAGCTGACGCACGTGGTGCCCTTCAACGACGCCGAGGCACTCGAGTCGATCCTCGACAGGCTGGAGGGCCAGGTGGCGGGACTGATCATGGAGCCGGCGATGATGAACATCAACATCATTCCCCCCGTCGAGGGATATCTGGAGCGGGTCCGCGAGCTGACGGCCGAGCACGGCGCGAAGCTGATCTTCGACGAGGTCAAGACGGGCGCCACGATCTCCTACGGCGGCGCCACGAAGCGCTTCGGCGTCACCCCGGACATCGTGACCCTGGCCAAGGCGATCTGCGGCGGCTATCCGGGCGGGGCGATCGGGATGAGCGACGAGATCGCCGAGCTGGTCGCCACCGGCAAGGTCCATCAGTACGGCACCTTCAACGGCAACCCGCTGGTGATGGCCGCGTCCGTGGCCACCCTGACCGAGGTGCTGACGGAGGACGCCTATCCAAAGCTCGAGGCGACCAACGAGAAGCTGAAAGCCGGCTGTCAGGAGATCATCGATCGCTACGGCCTCCCCGCCTACACGGAGGGCATGGGGGCAAAGGGCTGTGTGGTCTTCGCGCCGGAGCCGCTGCGCGAGTACCGCGACTACCTGACCAAGGTCGACGCCGATCTGGCAACCCTCGCCTGGCTCTACCACATGAACCACGGCATCTTCATGACGCCCGGCGTCGAGGAGGAGTGGACGCTCTCGCTCGCCCACTCCGACCAGGACCTGGAGCGCTACGTCAGCGCCTTCGAGGCCTTCGCCAAAGACGTCACCGCGGGCTAGCCGGCCGGGGCTAGGGACGAAGTCCCGATAGCTACGGAGGTGCCTGCCGGGTCAGATCCGGTCCCAAGCCCGGCGGCGGCGCAGCCGAAGGCGAGCCGCCGGCGGAGTGGTTCCTCAGTCCAGCGCGGCGCGGGCGCTGTCGAGGTCTTCGGTGGTGATCACGAGCTTGACGCCGCCGAAAGTGGTGTAGGCGAGCTCGATGTTGACGCTCGCCTCGGCCAACGAGCGGGCCAGCTCACCGAGGGTGCCCGGTCGATCCTCGACGTCGACGACCAGCGCCTCGCGCTCGTCCGCGACGCCCATGCCCGCCTCCTCCAGCGCCTGCCTGGCGACGGCCGCCTGAGCGTCGTCGACAAGGAGGTGGATGATCCCCCGCCCCTCGCCGGTGAACGCGCACATGCCCTGGATGTTGATCCCCGCCTCGCCGGTCGCCTGGCCCAGCCTCGCGAGCTCGCCGGGCCGATCCTGGAGAACCACTGTCAGGTCCTTGGACACCGCGGCGGGGTATATCAGCAGCGCCCCGGCGCCGTCGGCGGCGGGCGTGGGGGCGGCTGGAGGGTGCCAGCGGGTAGCCTGAAATCGATGCCCAACCGCCTCGCCGAGGAGACCAGTCCCTACCTCCTCCAGCACAAGGACAACCCGGTCGAGTGGTATGCCTGGGGGCCGGAGGCGCTGGAGCGCGCCAAGCGCGAGGACAAGCCGATCCTGCTCTCGATCGGCTACGCGGCCTGCCACTGGTGCCACGTGATGGAGCGCGAGTCGTTCGAGCACGCGGAGACCGCCGCCTACATGAACGAGCACTTCGTTCCCATCAAGGTCGACCGAGAGGAGCGCCCGGACCTCGACTCGATCTACATGGAGGCGGTGCAGGGGATGACCGGCCACGGCGGCTGGCCCCTGACCAGCTTCCTCGATCCTGACGGCGTGCCGTTCTACGGGGGCACATACTTCCCGCCCGAGCCTCGCCAGGGGATGCCCAGCTTCCGCATGGTGATGGAGGCGGTGGTGGAGTCGTGGAGCACGCAGCGGGAGAGGATCCGCGCCTCGGCGGCGCGGATCCGCGAGCAGCTCTCAGCGATCGGCCGGCTGGAGCCCTCCGCCGAGCCGCTCGACCCCGAGCTGGTGGGCACCGCCGTCGGCCGGCTGCGAGGGATGGCCGACCTGCGCCATGGCGGGTTAGGCGAAGCGCCCAAGTTCCCCCCCGCGGCGGCGCTGGAGCTGCTGCTGGCGCACGGGGTCAACGAGGTGGTCGAGTCGACGCTCGACGCGATGGCGCACGGCGGCATCCACGACCAGATCGGCGGCGGCTTCGCCCGCTACTCGGTCGACGAAGTCTGGCTGGTCCCCCACTTCGAGAAGATGCTCTACGACAATGCGCTGCTGGCGCGCGCCTACCTGCACGGCTGGCAGGCGCTCGGACACGAGCGCTGGCGGCGGGTCGCGACGGACACGCTCGACTGGGCGCTGCGCGAGATGCGCGGGCCCGAGGGCGGCTTCTACTCGGCGCTCGACGCCGACTCCGAGGGCGAGGAGGGCCGCTTCTACCTCTGGACCCCGGAGCAGGTCACCGAGACGCTCGGCGCGGCCGGCCTGGGTGACGCAGCCGATGAGGTGATCGCGTACTTCGGGGTCACGGAGCAGGGAAACTTCGAGGGGCGCAGCATCCTCCACCTGCCCGGCGGGCCGGCCGCGGAGCAGCCCGGGCGCCTCGACGAGGCACGCCAAGCGCTGCGCGAGAAGCGGGCCGAGCGCGTCTGGCCGAGCCTCGACGACAAGCGGCTCTGCTCGTGGAACGCCCTGATGATCGCGGCGCTCGCCGAGGCGGGCGCCGTCCTGGGCCGCGACGATCACCTGGACGCCGCGCGGCGCTGCGCGGAGTTCGTTTGGACCCAGATGCGCTCCGGCGACGGGCGCCTGCGGCGTTCCTGGAAGGACGGCGAGGCACGCCTGGGCGCCTACCTGGAGGACTACGCGTACCTCGTGGAGGCGCTGCTGACGCTGTACGAGGCCAGCTTCGAGGTGCGCTGGTTCGACGCCGCGCGCCAGACGGCCGACTTGATGATCGCGCTCTTCGCCGATTCCGAGCACGGCGGCTTCTTCACCACCGCCCACGACCACGAGCGGCTGATCGCGCGCCGCAAGGACGTCGACGACCATCCGATCCCCTCCGGCAACTCCTCGGCCGCCTACGGCCTCCTTCGCCTCGCCGCGCTGACCGGCGAGCACGAATACGAGCGGCACGCGGTCGGCGTCTTCCGTCTCCTGCACGGGGCGGCGGCTCGCCATCCCCACGGCCTCGCCCACCTCCTCCGCGCCATGGACTTCCACTTCGCCTCGGTCAAGGAGGTGGCGCTGGTGGCCCCGGCCGCTGGTGCCACCCCTGACGCGCCGGATGGCGCCGTCGAGGCCGTCGCCGAGCTGGCCGCCGTGGTCCGTTCGGCCTTTCGCCCCTGCGTGGTGCTCGCCGGCGGGACCGAGGGCACCCAGCGGCCCGAGCTGATGCGCGAGCGCTCGGCCGTGAACGGCCAGCCGGCCGCCTACGTGTGCGAGAACTTCGCCTGCCGGCGTCCCGTCACGGAGCCCGAGGAGCTCGCGGCAGCTCTGGGCTGAGCCCTACCCGGGGCGCAGTGCCGCCCCGCGGGGTTGATGCGGTCGATTCCCACCGAGGAGGACGATCGAATGGCTCAAGAGTTCAAGCGAGGCGACCGGGTGGAGTGGAGCTTTCGCGGCCGGCGAGTGTTCGGCAGGGTGCGAAGGACACTCACCTCTCGCACGGTCGTCAACGGCCGCGCGGTCGCGGCGTCGAAGGACGACCCGCGCTATCTGGTCAGAAGCGAGAAGAGCGGCAAGGAGACCACGCGCAGGGCGAGAGCCCTGCGGCACGTCGAGTGAGTGATTGGGTACGCATACGGTCCCCAATCCCCACACTCGATCGTCTTGAGGCCGATCAGAGCACCGGCAGGAACTTGTCGATCTCCCACGGGGTGACCTGGACCCGGTACTCGTCCCACTCCTGGCGCTTGATCTCGACGAAGCGCTTGAAGGTGTGCTCGCCGAGGACTCGCAGGACTAGCTCCGAGTGGGCGGCGATCTCGACCGCCTCTCCGAGCGTCTCGGGGAGCTCCTCGATACCGCGCTTCTCGCGCTCCTCGGGCGTCAGGTGGTAGAGGTTCTGCTCCATCGGCTCGGGGATCTCGTACCCGTGCTCGACCCCCTCCAAGCCCGCGTGCAACATCGCCGCGAAGCAGAGGTAGGGATTGCAGGCGGGATCGGGGCAGCGCAGCTCCGCGCGCGTCGCCTGCTCCTTCCCGGGGTGGTAGAGCGGCACCCGGATCAGCGCCGAGCGGTTGCGCCGTGACCAGGCCAGGTAGGTCGGCGCCTCATACCCGGGGACCAGCCGCTTGTAGGAGTTCACCCACTGGGCGAACAGCGGCGAGATCTCCCGCGCGTGCTTGAGCTGCCCCGCGATGAACGCCTTGGCCGTCGGCGACAGGTAGTACTGATCGTCGGCGTCGAAGAAGGCGTTCCTGCCCTCCCTCGACAGCGACTGGTGGACGTGCATGCCGGACCCGTTCTCGCCGAACAGAGGCTTCGGCATGAAGGTCGCGTGCCAGCCGTACTTCATCGCGTACTCCTTGACCACGATTCGATACGTCATGCAGTCGTCCGACATAGCGAGCGCGTCCTTGTAGCGCATGTCGACCTCGTGCTGGGAGGGGCCCACCTCGTGGTGCGCATACTCGACGTGGATGCCGAGCTGCTCCAGCGCCAGGATCGTCTCGCGCCGCACGTCGGAGCCGGCGTCGAGAGTGGTGAGGTCGAAGTAGCCGCCCTCGTCGAGGACCTCCGGCGGGCCGTCCTCGGGCTTGGCGGAGCGGAAGTAGAAGTACTCGAGCTCGGGCCCGATGTTGTAGGTGTCGAAGCCCATCTCCTGGGCGCGCTTGAGGGCTCGCCGGAGAATCCACCGCGGATCACCCTCGTAGGGCTCGCCGCCGGGCACCTTGATGTCGCAGAACATCCGCCCGGTCGCCTTCTCGGCGGGCCGCCAGGGAAGAATCGCGAAGGTCGCCGGGTCGGGTTGGGCGATCATGTCCGACTCCTCGATCGGGTTGAAGCCCGTGATCGAGGACCCGTCGAACCCCATGCCACCCTCGAACGCGTCTTCGAGCTCGGCGGCATTGATCGAGAAGCTCTTCAGCTGGCCGAGCACGTCCGTGAACCAGAGCCGGATGAAGCGGACGTCGCGATCCTCGACGACCTTCATGACGTCGTCCGGCGTCTCGGTTCGAGCGGCGGCGGGGGTGTCGGGCATCTGATCCTCCTGTCGGTCTGGTCAGCGAGCGCGGAACCATATCGGCGGGCGCACGGTTGAACCGGACCGCCGTCCGAATACGTATCGAGGACCAAAAGCGTGCCTGCGCCCTGCTTGCGTGACGCCGCGTTCTCCGGTATAACTAACGGCGTAACTTACGTAACGTAAGTAATAGGCTAAAGGTAAAGTAAAGGAAGGTTCAAGAGCGCCTAAACGCCGCAATACGTCCGCGGACCCTGCGATCGCGGAGGCCAACCCCCGATGACAGTGAAAACAGACATCAGCCGCTTCCAAATCCACGACGAGCTCACCGCCCCCGATGCCAGCGCGAGGCTGCTCCACGGCATGGCCAGCGCCGGTGGGTCCGTGTCGAAATTCGTCGGCGTGCTCGCCGGCTCTCCCGCCACGCTGCGGGCCTTCGCGCGCATGCGTCACGAGCTTCGCGGCGGCGTCCTGCCGCCCGCCACGCGCGAGCGGATCGCTCTCGCGGTCGCCGAAGAGCGGGGAGACCCCTACTCGGTCGCGCAGCACGCGAAGACCGCGCGCGCCGCGGGGCTGGGGCTCGACGAGATCTCCCGGGCCCGAAGCTGGAGCTCCGCCGATCCCCGCGAGGCGGCTCTGCTGGCCTTCCTGGGGGCGCTGCTCCAGGCGGACGGGCGCCCCGCCCACCACCTGCTCGAAGAGGCCCGCGAAGTCGATTGGGGGGATGAGCAGATCCTCGAGGCGGTCGCCCACCTGGCGCTGAACGAGTTCCAGAGCCTGATGTCCAACGCCGCCGCACTGCCGCAGGACCAATCCGACCCGTCGGTCCTGCCCGCCGCCGCCTGAGCCACCGCGCGCAGGCAGGCGGTCGCGAGCGATGGGGGAGCACCGCGCGCGACCGCTTTCACCGCCGTCACCCCGGCGAGGGGGAGTTAGTCGATCGGGGCGGCGCGGATCGTGTCCGTGGTGGTGAGATGAAGCTTTCGAGCCGTCTTCTGGGTCAAGTCCCAGCGAACGCCGCTGGCGTACGGGCCGCGATCGATCACCCGGGCCCTGACGTAGCGGCTTTGGTACTTGAGCGTGACCCTGGTCCCGCAGGGCAGGCGGCGATGGGCGACGCCGATCGTCTTGCGGCCCAGCTTTTGGCCGCAGGCGGTGCGCTCGCCGAAGAACCCAGGCCCGTACCAGGTGGCGACGCTTCTGGTCATCGTGCGGACGACCTGCTTCCGCGTCTTGCGTCCCACGACGCCGTCGGCGGGCAAGCTGTGGCGCCGCTGGAAGCGCCGAACCGAGCTGGCGGTCGGGCTCTCGAAGTCCTTGCCCAGGGGCACGCCGTAGGACTTCGCCTTCAGGATCCAGTGGAGCGTCTTCACGTCTCCACCACAATCCCCGAGGTCGAGCGCCCTGGCGCCGAACCGCAGCTGCTGGCAACCGCTCGAATCCCCACCACGCGAGGACCCCGTGCCGCCAGAGCCTGCCTCGGCGCTGGTCGCGGCCGCCACCATCGCGATCACCGCCATGGCGACCGCCCAGAGGGCGATCCGGTCGGGGCGATGCAAAGGCCGGTCTCGGACCCGCCGGCCCGCTCGCGGCGGCGTTTGCCGTCTGCGGTATTCGATTTGCGCCCGCGTACGGGCAGTGCCCTCGTACATCTGCTCTTTCTGGTCGCTTACGGGGTTAGCTGACGGGCTCGCGCCGAAAGAGATGGCGCTACGCGGCAGTCGCCTGCGATTCGCCCCAGAACACTGGGTCCCCCGATCCCCGCGGCTATGTGGCGGGGATTCAGCCGGAAGCTCGCGGCATCCTAACAGACGATGAGACGGATATTTGTGTTTTGTAAGCGACCGCTAATGCGAAGCCGCACAACGTATGCTCCCCGCCCGTGGCAACGGCGCTGGTCACAGGGGCGGGACGGGGCCTGGGCATGGAGATCGCCCGGGCGCTCGCCGCGCGCGGCCTCACCGTCCACCTGACCGATGTCGACCCGGGCGCCGCCGAGGCGGCGGCGGGCGAGATCGGCCCCCCGGCGTTCGCGTCCGCTCTTGACGTGCGCGACCCCGAAGCCTGCCGAGCGGCGGCGGAGCTGACGGTCGAGCGCGGCGGCTCGCTCGACCTCTGGGTGAACAACGCCGGCGTCCTGGTCACGGGGCACGTGTGGGAGCACGATCCCGAGACTCGCCGGCTGCTGTTCGAGGTCAACACGCTGGGGACCATCAACGGCACCCTGGCCGCGCTCGAGCGGATGCGCGCCGCGGGCCGCGGCCAGGTGATCAACGTGGTCTCGCTCGCCGGCCTCGGCGCGCCCCCCGGCGAGGCCCTCTACTCGGCCACCAAGCACGGCGCGATCGCCTTCAGCCTCGGAGCGCTCGCCGACCTGCGGCGCGCCGGGTTCGGGGAGATCCACGTCTCGGCGGTGTGCCCGGACGGAATCTGGACGCCGATGATCGCGGACAAGCTCGACGACCCCGACGCAGCGCCTTCCTTCTCGGGCCAGCTGTTGCGAGTGGAGGAGGTGGCGCTGAAGGTGGTCGCCCTGCTCGATCACCCGAGGCCCGTGCTCGCGATCCCGCGCTGGCGCGGCGTGATCGTGCGCTTCCTCGACGCCTTCCCCAGCCTGGCGACGCGCCTCATGCCCCTGTTCATGGCCGACGCGCGCCGCCGTCAGCGGCGCTGGAAGAAGCGGATCGAGGCAGGGAAGCTGCCGTAGGGCCCTATTCCGGGCTGAGATGGGACTTTTCGGTCTATGTGATCGATAACTCCCATCTCGCTGGGAACGCGGGCACCACTAGGAAAACCCCGCCGGAGCGGGGCTTTCCCTTAGCAGGCCTGTAAGCCGGAAACTCGTCATATCTGCGCCGGCGGGATCCTACGGCCTGCCCGAAGGGAGACCCCGTGATCGAGGAGCTCGACGATTTCCTCCACCACTGCCGCGTCGAGCGGCGCCTGGCGCCGCTCACCTGTCAGGCCTACGAGCGCGACGTCAGGGCGTGTCATCGCCACCTCTGCGAGGAGGGAATCGCTGCGTGGGCCGAGGTCCGGGCGCCACACCTGCGCCGCTTCCTGGCGGCCGAGGCGGAGCACCGCCCGGCGCCCGCGAGCCAGGCGCGCACCGTCGCCGCGCTGAAGGGCTTCTTTCGCTTCCTGACCGAGAACGAGGCCGTCGACCGAAATCCGGCCGCGGTGCTCCGCACCCCGAAGAAGCGCGAGGCCCTGCCGGACGTGCTCGAGCGACGAGAGCTCGAGAGGCTGCTGGCGGCGGTCGAGCGTGAGGACGTCTGGGAGCGCTGCCATGCGGGCAAGCGCGAGCGCGACCGGCTCCTGCTCGCGCTCTTCGCGTACGCTGGGCTTCGCCGCTCGGAGCTGCTCGGCCTGGACTGGGAGGACGTCGACCTCGAGCGCCGGCTGCTCCGGGTCCGGCGCGCCAAGGGAGGGCGGGCCCGGGTCGTACCGATCCACCCCGCCCTGGTCCCACTGCTCGCGGAACAGCTTGCGACCAATGCGGGGGCCGCGCAGGGCCCGCTTTTCCTCGGTGTCCGGGGACGGCGCCTCTCGCAGACGATCCTGACCCAGACCTTCCTGCGCTACGCGCGGGCCGCGGGCGTCGCGGATCGAAAGCGCGTCACTCCGCACACCTTGCGACATGTGTTCGCGTCAGAGCTTCTGCGTGCGGGCGCCAACCTCCGCCAGATTCAAGAGCTGCTCGGCCACAAGCACCTTGACTCGACCCAGCGCTATACCCGGGTCACAGGACACGAACTACGCGGCGCCGTCAAGCGCCTGCGCTTCGCCGGGGGTCACGGTCAAGACGAGGAGTCGACCGCGAGATTGTGAGCTTGTCTGGAACTGAGCGGCGGGTTCGTAGACCGACCGTTGGTTTTGCCTACCGGTGGCTGAGTCCGGGGACTTAGACTGCGGTCGTCGTGAACTGGCCCCTACTCGCCGGTGTGCCCGAAGCAGACATCCGCCGAGTGCTCGCGACCGCCCGCCGGCGCAGCTTCGGGAGCAAGGAAGTCGTCTTCCACGCGGGTGATCCCGCCGACACACTGCACTTGATCAAGAACGGCCGATTCGCGGTCCAGGCGACCACGCAGCTCGGCGACACCGCGACCTTCGCGGTCCTTGGCCCCGGCGAGTCCTTTGGGGAGGTTGCGCTCGTCTCGGAGGACGCGGTTCGCTCCGCTACCGTCGTCGCCCTCGAGCCCAGCGAGACCTACTCGATCTACCATCTCGACTTCGTGCGTCTGCGAGAGCGGCACCCGAGCGTCAACATCGTCCTGCTCACTCTGTTGGCAGGCCAGGTTCAGCGTCTCTCCGAGCGGCTGGTTGAGGCCCTCTACCTCGCGGCGGACACTCGCGTCCTGCGCCGCGTGCGTGACCTCTCGGTGCTCTACGGCGACGGCTCGGGGCAGGCGGTGATCCCGTTGACGCAGGAGAGCATCGCGGAGCTCGCGGGCACCTCCAGGGCGACCGTCAACCGGGTCTTACGCGAGGAGGAGGAACGCGGCACGCTCGAACTCGGCCGTGGCAAGACGGTCGTGTTCGACCCCGAGGCGCTTTCCAGCCGGGCGAGATAGCGCGACCACTCCTTCCGCTGTCGGGCAAGCGGTGGCGAACCAGCGCGTCGAGGAGCCACGCACCGGCGCTCCTCTGTAACCAGCTTGACGTTCGTTGTGTCGCGCCGGCGAACGACACCACCAGCTGGCACGCATAACTTGAGCTGCACGACGACCGCCCCAATGGAAGGTAGTTATGTCAGCCAAGCTCCGCACTCACATTCGCAGCAACATCATCGGCTACGTCGCGCTGTTCTTTGCGCTCAGCACCGGCAGCGCCGTCGCCCTCACCGGCTCGAACACCGTCTTCTCGGACGACATCGTCGACAACGAGGTGTATAGCGCGGACGTGCGCAACGACACCCTCGCCGGAGGGGGCCTCGCTGCGGCCGACCTCCAGGCCAGTTCCGTCGGCACCTCCGAGGTGGCGCTCAACTCGCTGAACGGCGCGGACATCAACGAATCCCTCCTGGGGAAAGTCCCTAACGCCGACAAGCTCGATGGCATCGACTCGACCGGGTTCTTGGCCTCGGGAAACGTCAAGAAGCTGATCTACGAGGCGCCGGGCGGGCCATCGTCGCCGACAGCCATCGCCACCGTCGGCCCCTACACGATCAAGGGCGATTGCGTCGTGACGTCCGGTATGACATTCCTGAAGCTGATAGCGAACGTTGCCGGACCTGCTGGCGAGGCCGCCGGTACCTCTGACTACATGCACCACGAGCACACCAGCCTCGGCGGCGGCGCCTATACGCACCGCTCCGGCCAAGTCGGCATGATCGCAACTGCGGACAGCGAGATCATTGCCCCGACGCTGACTGCTGGCAGCTCCGAAGTGGTCCGGACTGCTGGGACGGCGATGCTCAAGACCGGGTCGGCTGTGGTCCAGGTTGACTTCAACGGCGTAGCAGACGGCCTCGGAGGTTCCTGCTACCTCTTCGGGACCGCCACAATGGGGACGTAGGCAGTTCGTCAAACCGCTATCGGCGCGAACGGGTCCGGCGCACGTCGGGCCCGTTCCTCTCCTCGGAGGCCGAGCAGGAGCGCCCCAGCCCCCAGGCTTCAGCGGGCCTTGAAGCATCTGCCGGGCTTGACGCCTTACACCGACTGGCCCACGGCTGCCCTCGGAGCTTCCGGGGGCCGCGCTTCCGCCGCCCGCCCGGCGGCGCGAGGCAGACGGCGGCGCGGGCGGCTCCGGCGAGTTCGTCAGCGGCGGGGGCGGCGGCGGGGGCGGCCCGGTCGTCGTCGTTGCGCGCGCGGTCGCGCTCGGCGGCCCGGCCGCGATCACCGCCAAGGGCGGCGATGGCGGTGGTGGTGGCGGCGTGGTCATCGTCATCGTCGCCACTGCGAAACCCGCCGCGATGACACTCAAGCGCCGCGGGCGGCATCGGCTTCCGGCCAGGTGGCGCCGGGTTCACCGCCTGGCTCGACTGAGCCGCGAGCCGATGGCCGCCGGCTAGGAGACGCCAATCAGCCAGTCGGCCGGAAAGGCGGGCGGCACGCGGCCCGGAAAGTCCGGCACGACCTCGCGCGCCAGGCTTCCGGCCGGTCGACCCTCGATCGCCTCCCGCAGGTCGTCGAAGGCGAGCAACAAACGAACGCACGTGGCGATCTGGTAGTCGGCGGCGTTGCGGGCCGCTCCGCCGATGACTCCCTCGCCGATCAGCTCGTCGACGCGGCCGAGCATCCCGGGGAGGGCCGCGAGATCGGCGCGAACAGCGTCGTCCGTCGCCCCGTAGATCCGCTTCGCACGCGCCACCATGGGCGCAGAGGTCCTGGCGGCGAGGCCAGCCGGAATGCCGAGACGCGCCCCCTCGAGGAACGAGCGCACCCCGGAGCGCTCGCGGCTCAGCGCCGCCCACGCAAGCCGGCGGGGCACGGGCTGGAGCGCCTCGTCGCCCCACGCCTCGGCTCGCTCCACCGCCGTGCGACGCTCCGGGTCGGCAGGGAACAGGGGCGGCTCGGGCACGAGCGCGTCGAGCGCGCGGGAGATCGTCGTCGTCCCCTGGAGTCGCTCGCCGTCGAGCTTGATGGCGGGCACGGTGATGCCGTCGAACCCGACCAGCCGCAGGATAGGTCGGCTAACGACCGCCACCAGGTCCCGCCGCCGGTAGGAGATTCCCTTGTGCTCGAGCATGAGCCGCCCCGCCATCGACGACGTAGAGCCCGGGATGACATAGATCGTCGCGCGCATGATGGCAAGCCTACCCGGGACGGCGAGGTCGGCTCGCGCGAACTCGTCGCATGCCTTGCTCCTGCTCGCCATCATGAGGGCGGTGAGGGGCAACCCGGGACGTCTACGAAAGATCGCCGGCGCGGGGAGCAGTGCCGGCTCTGCGACGAGCGAGCCGAGGCGGCGCATTGCATCGCTCGTGATTCGGAGGCCTCAGCGAGCCTCCCGCCACATCGTGGTGATCACAGTGCCCGGCCCACCGAGGGGTCCGAACTCGTCAAGCGGGCCGAAGCCGAGGCGAGGGCGGTCCGACACTCTGCGATCTCCCGCGCGATGCCCTCCGCGCCCACGCTGTCGGCCTGCTCGAGCATGTGCTGCGCGCGTTCGAGGTCCTCGGACCGGCCGCGGGCGATGAGCGCGCGGGCCCAGCTGGCGTGTGTGCGGGCGAGGAACAGCGGCGCGGCGAGCCGCTCCTCGAGCTCAGCGGCGTTGGCGAAGTGGCCGTCAGCTTCCTCGTAGCGCTCCAGGGTCATGGCCAGCATCCCGAGTGCCCAGTCGATCGACCCGGACACGATGGTGCCGCCGGCCACGAATTGGCCGGAGAAGGGCGCTAGGAGCTCGTAGATCTCGTCCGCGCGATCGAGGACGCACAGACGGGAGCAGACCTCCGCCCACATAACCATGGCCATGAACCATGTCTCGTCCAAGCGGACGCCCTGGAAGTCCGCGGCGAGCGCCAGCTCGCGCGCCTCATCCGCCCGGCCGCTTTCGATCAGGGCGAGCGCCGCTGTCCCGTGCAAGACCGCGGCGCTGTCCGGTTCGCCGGCGCGCTGCAGCACCTCCTCGACGATCTCGCGATACCGGCCCTGGAAGTAGCGAACCCGGCTCAGCTGTCCGGCGAAGTGGACGTCGGCCTCGCCGGATGCCGTGGCGACCTCGTTCGCCTCGATCGCCCATTGCTCAGATGCCTGAAGATCGCCCTGAACGAGGGCCCAGCTCGATTCAAGCTTCAGCCGTGTCCAGGCGATGAACGGCTCCGGCACGGAGGCAGCGATTGTTCGGATCGTTGCAATGGCGGACTCGGCCTGCGAGCGCTCCCCCGCCTGCAGGCCGACGACCATGCGTCTAAGAGCCGCCCAGAAGCTCAACCGCGGGTCGTCCAGGGGCTGCACGAGCCCGGCCAGCTCGTCGCTCACCGGTTGGCGTTCCCGCAGCGTGTCGGTCGCCCAGGTGGCCGCACTGGCGTTGGCGAGCGTGTGAGCCAGCGCGGCCGGATCGCCGGCGGCTCGGGCGATTTCGACGGCGTCCGCGGCCAGCGCCCGAAACCGCGCCGGCTCACCACCATGATGAAGCTCGTAGGCCAGCAGCGCGAGCACCTGCGCCCGCCGCGGATCATCATCCGCGAGGGCTCCTGCTGTGGCCTCCAGCGCCTGTACGCGCTCGGAGTCCACCGCGCCGAATTGGCTGGCGGTGACCCATCCCCGGCCGTTGGCGAGCACCGCGCGGCAGAGCCGGTCAGTGTCGCTGAGCTCCTGGGCGAGTGCTGCGGCGTCGAGCAACGTCTGGCGATACTCGGGGTTCCCGATCTGGCGCTGTGCCTCCCCCAGGCCGATCAAGAGCTCGCAGCGCTCGGAGCGATCACCGCCGGGCGCCTGGTCGTGCAGCTCGAGTGCCTGGCGATACCAGCGCACTGCCTCATCGGGGGCGAGCTGCTCAAGCGCGCGCTCGGCGGCTCGCCGGGCGTAATAGAGCGCCTTGGCGGTGTCGGTGCTGACGACCGCGGCAGCCCAATGGCCGGCGAGCTCACCGAGCCGCTTGCCGGGCTCATCGCCGCACTGCTCCTCGAGCGCTTCTGCGACCCGCTTATGCAGTCGGGTGCGACGCGCACGCCCGAGATCCTCGTACAGCGTGTGCTCCACGAGCGCATGGGTGAACGTGAAGCGCTCGGCTCGCTCGGAGTCCTCCGTCAGCAGCGACGCCGCGACCGCCTCATCGAGCAGGTCGAGCACCCGCGTCTCGGGAAACTCGAGCACCGCAAGCAGCAGATCAAGATCGAAGTCACGGCCGATGACCGCGGCGGCGCTGAGCGCCGTGCGGGCGTCTGAACCCAGGCGCTCCACCCGCCGCCCGATCACCTCGCGGACGCTCTGCGGCAGGCCCAGCTCGGCCGGGTCGCCAACCAGGCGCCAGCGCCCGTCCTCCTGTCGCACGATCGCCCCGGACTCCGTGAGGTGACGCAGGAGCTCAACGGCAAAGAACGGGTTGCCCGCCGTCTCACGCGTTATCTCCCGCGCAAGCGCACTCCCATCCTCATCGAACTCCTGCCCGGCCAGAGCTTCCATCAAAGCGAGCACATCCTCGGACTGAAGGCCGGTGAGCTTTATGCGTTGCCCGCCCTCTTCGCGGTGTAGGTCCGCCAGCAGCGCCGTCAGCGGATGATCGCGCGAGAGGTCAGAGTCACGGTAGGTACCGACCACCATCACCGGAATCGAGGAGCCCGCCGTGACGAGATGTCGCAGCAGCGCGAGCGTCGGTGAATCGGCCCAGTGCAGGTCGTCGAGGATCAGCAGCAGTGGCTCCTCTTCAGCCGCCCCTTCCAAGAGCCCCGCCGCGGCGGCGTAGAGCAGGTAGCGCTCCGTCTCCGGGTCGGTCTGGCGTGGCGAGGGAAGCTCGTCTACGCGATCGCCGAGGGCGGGCACCAGCCGGGCCAGGTCGCCGCCGTGATGCTCGAGATGGGCTTCGAGGAGCGCCTGCGGTGCCTCTTTGACGAGGTATCCGAGCGCCTGCGCCCACGGCTGGTAGGGGACGGCCAGATCCTCGTCGCAGCGTCCGTAGAGCACCGTCGTGCCCTTCCCATGCGCCTCCAGCGCCAGGTGCGTTGCCAGCCGTGTCTTGCCGACACCCGCTTCGCCGCTGATCAGCGCCAGACTCAGCGACCCCTCAAATGTCTGCCCCAATAGCTCCGAGAGCCGCTCGCGTTCGGCCACCCGCCCGACATAGCTCGTCGCCGGCAGCTCGCGCAAGCGCTCCGGTAATGCGATGGTGCTTGCAAGGACGGGCTCCCACGGGACCTCAACCGCGTGGAGGGGCTCGGGAAGCCCCTTCAGCTCAAGTGCACCGACCGCCCTGAACTCATGACTCCGTCCACCCGCCAGGTGCGCGACCGTCTCCTTGGCCAGGATCTGCCCCGCAGAGCAGCGATCACATAAACGTGCCGCCTCGATCACGGGCATCCCGAAGACATCACCCTCCACAGTGCTCGCATCCCCCGAGCTGACACCCACCTTGATCAGCAACCGCTCGGGGGCCGAGCGATTACGCTTCTCGAAGCGCTGCTGAAGGGAAACAGCGCACGAAACGGCGGCCGCAGCGCCACCGAATGCGGCCATCAACCCATCGCCCGTGTTCTTCACCTCGCGGCCGCCGGCCTCGCCGATCGTCCTCTGCAAGAGCGAGAAATGCTCACCCCGAAGCTCCTCCGCAGCCACCGGCCCGACCCGCGACTCAAGCGCCGTGGAACCGACGAGATCGGTGATCAGGATCGTGACGGTCTCCACGGCTGTGGGACTCATCCGTCCATCATCCGCCCTTCAGGGTGCTGGCGCAAACGACGTCCCTCTGTAGTGCGGCTTCTGGCCATACTGCGGCAACCACTTAGACTGGCTGAGCGAGGATCTCCCGTGGCCGAGCAACATAGCTGCCCGCAGTGCGGACACGAGAACGAGTCCGACCAGAGCTTCTGCGGGTCTTGTGGCGGCTCGCTCGTCGTGATGTGTCCGGCTTGCGGGGCGCCGAGTCCGTCTGAGTTCCGGTTTTGTGGAAGCTGTGGCGGGGATCTGAGCGGGGCGGACGGACGGGGGCCTTCGACGGAGGAGCGGCGCGTGATCACGGTCCTGTTCGCCGATCTCGCGGGCTTCACCACGCGTGCCGAGGGGCTCGACCCCGAGGACGTGCGCGCGATTCTGACGCTCTATTACGGGCGGCTCCGGATGGAGATCCAGGCGTTCGGGGGTACGGTCGAGAAGTTCATCGGAGACGCGGTGATGGCCGTCTTTGGCGCGCCGATTGCGCATGGAGACGACCCGGAGCGCGCGGTTCGCGCCGCGCTCGCGGTCCGAGATGCGATCGCGGAGATGAACGACGCAGATCCGGAGCTCGATCTTCAGGTGCGGACAGCGGTCAATACCGGAGAGGCCCTCGTCGCGCTTCACGCAAGTGTCGGAGAGGGCGAGGGCATGGTGGCCGGCGATGTCGTCAACACCGCGGCTCGGCTGCAAACGGCCGCGCCCGTGAGCGGCGTCTTGGTCGGCGAGGAGACCTACCGCTGCACGAAGTCGATCATCGCCTACCAGGGTGTTGACTCCATGCGCGCGAAAGGAAAGCAGGCGCCGGTTCCGGCTTGGCTCGCGCTCGCCGCGCCCTCGGCTCCGGGCGAGCGGGCGCCGGGGCGTGTTCGGATGCTCGGTCGCCACCACGAGCTGCGCACCCTGGCCGGGATCTGGAACCAGGTCGTCGAACAGCGGCGCCCGCATCTCGTCACCGTGTTCGGCCCTCCCGGGATCGGGAAGACGCGCCTCGCCACCGAGTTCGCCGACGTCGTCGTAGGCGACGGTGGGCGGACGATCCGCGGCAGGTCGCTGCCCTATGGAGACAGCGCCGCGTACGGTGCATTCGCACACCTGGTCAAGGGGCTGTGCGGCATCTTCGACAGCGATACGGCACGGGTGGCGTGCGAGAAGCTCGAGCGGACAGTGGCCACCCTCATTGAGTCGGACGACGCCGGAGAGGTTGCGTCACACATCGCGATGCTGATCGGCTTCGGGACGGAAGGCGGTGTGGACGACCGAGAGACGCTCTTCTCCTCGGCCATGCGGCTCGTCGAGGCGCTCGCGCGCAGGCAGCCCACCGTCCTTCTCTTCGAAGACATCCACTGGGCCGACGCGAGCCTGCTCGACCTGCTCGAGCTACTCGCCGCAAGCGTGCGCGATGTGCCACTTCTTCTGCTCACCCTCACCCGCCCCGACCTGCATGCGAGCAGGCCGAGCTGGGGAGACAGCCTGCCCGCGTACACGGCGCTTCCGCTCGAGGCGCTCACCGAAGCGGCCGCGCAGGAGCTCGCGGCTCGCTTGCTTCATGAGCGCTTCGGCGACCTCGACGACGGCGATGAGGCAGCGAAGCTCGCCGAGACGGCAGGGGGCAACCCGCTCTTCATCGAGGAGCTCGCCGCCTCGCTCTCCGAGGGCGTGACCGTGGCGGGAGAGGTGCCGACGAACATCCGCGGCATCGTCTTGGCCCGCCTCGACGCGCTTCCACCTGGCCAGCGCGCACTGCTTCTCGACGCATCAGTGGTCGGCAAGATCTTCTGGCAAGGCGCGCTCGCACACCTCGGCAGCGAGCCGGACGCGCTTGTGACGCTGCTTAATTCGCTCGAGGAGCGTGACCTGATCCGCCGCGAGCCCGGCTCGGGTATCGAGGGGGACCAGCAGTTCGCGTTCAAGCACATGCTGATCCACGACGTGGCCTACGCGACGCTCCCAAAGGCGAAGCGGCGGGAGCGGCATGCAGCGGTCGCGCGCTTTCTGGAGGAGACGGCGGCGGACCGCGGCGAGGCGGCGGCTGGGCTCGGCCGGCACTGGCGCGAAGCAGGAGAGTCGGAACGCGCGCTTGGCTACTTCGATGCCGCGGCCGAGCAGGCTAATCGCGGCTGGGCGAAACTTGAAGCGGTGTCGCTATTCGACGATGCCCTCGCTCTGCTCCCCGAGGGGGACGAGGAACGACGGCGCAGCATCCGCTTGCGCCGTGCGGTCGCCGTGCTGGCGGGATACCTCGGCGAGAGCGCGCGGGTCGGCGGCCTGCGCATGGCCCCTGATCGATCATCTCACTAGCGAGAGCGCCGACCAATTGTCGCGGCGGGCCGAAGCCGCGGGTCTGCCAGGCTGATCTTCGAGGTCAGGTTGGAAAGTCGGCCGGCGTCACGTCCCCGCCGATCTCGTAAACGCGCTCGATCTGGTGCGAGCCGACGACGCCCGCGTGGTCCCGCAGCATTTGCGGGTTTGGCGCTTCGTAGACGCAGAACGACTTGATCGTCCCCGACTCGTCGGCGACCACGTGGCTGTGCTCCCAGACGATCTCGGGGAACTGCTTGCCAGCGATGGCCTTGAACCTTTGGCCGACCGCCGGCATCTCGTCTTCGTCGACGTGGAAGGTGCGCTCAATCACATACCGCGGCATGTTTCCTCCTGATCGATCCAGTCCACGCAATCACTGTCGCACATTCCGCCCAGAGGCGCGATCCAGGGCCGCCGAGACGGAGAGAGCCCAAGCAGCGCCACGATCGGGCGCGCCGCCTGGTCAGTCTCAGCCCTCGTTCGGCTCCGCTGGTAGCGCCGTCACGACGAGGTCCGCGAACAAGCGCGCGCGTACCAGATCCGCCGGCCGGTAGGGGCTGCCGTCACGGCGATCGAGGACGGAAAGCGCGCCGACGATGACGCCGTCGCGCTCGAGCGGCGCGACCAGAATCGTGTTCGGCACGTAGCCCGTTCCTTTCGCGATCTGGGCAGCGAAGCGGGAATCACCACGGCAGTCGCCAACCGCCACCCCCTCCCCGCTCGCCACCGCCGATCCCGCGACGCCGGCGCCGGGGGGAAGCCGGACGCCGACTATCTCGTCCGCCCCCGCCCCCCATGCTGCCTGATAGACGAGCTCGCCGGTGACGGCGTCGATCAGCGCGATCGAGGCAGCGGCGGCCTCGAACACTCCCGCGGCCGTTCGCACAATAGCCTCGACCAAGGCTCGCTGGGCGGCCGGGGCTGAGACGCTCAACTCCAGCGACCTGCCCGCGGAAACCCCGAGCGGCGAGCCGAGCGCGCTTGCGAAGGCCTCGACCGAGGCCAGCCGCCGCTCCGGCTGGAGCTCCAGCGCGCCGCGCAGCGTTTCCTCCAACTCTGGTGTGACGCCCGCGACCCGCTCCGCCAGTGGCGTGCGCTCGTGATACACGGGCGGCTTCCCCACGATAAGCGTCCAGAGGGTCGCGCCGAGCGCGTAGACGTCGCTGCGCGGCGACACCTCCTCGCCGACCAGTATCTCCGGCGCCATGAACTGCGGCGTCCCGATCGCGCGGGTCCCCGGATCCTCGCCCAGCTCGCGCGCGATGCCGAAGTCGACAAGCACTACGCCATCGGAGCCGAGCACGAGGTTGCGGGGTTTCACGTCGCGATGAACGATCCCCTGCTCATGGACGTACTGAAGCGCCTCGCAGGCGTGGAGCGCACACTCGACCGCCTCGTCAGGGGGCAGGCCCGGAGCGCCCCGCTCTTGCAGGAGGGCTCCGAGGTCGGTGCCCTTTACGAGCTCCATCACCAGGTACTTGCTCTCATCGTCCTGGAAGTGATCGATCACGCGAACGACGCGTGGATGACTGAGGCGGGCGAGCAGGCGGGCCTCGATCTCGAACCGCGCGCTCTGGCTTCGGTCGACGAGCTGCTTGACTGCGACCTCCCTTCCGGCAACATCCCGTGCCCGGTAGACGGCGCCCATCCCGCCTCGCGAGATCAGGTCTTCGACCGTGTAGCGGTCGCCGAGGCAGTTCCCCGCGGCGAGCTCCGGCAGGGAGCGGTTATCGGACATCGAGGGCGAGGGTAAACAGTAGGGTCGCCCGATGGAGTGGATCGAGATCTTCGGCGTGTTCGTCGTCTCGCACCTCGCCGGCGACTACCTGCTCCAGACCGAGTGGCAGGCGAGGCACAAGCGTGGTGGTCTTGGTCACGACCCGGTTTCGCGGCGAGCTCTCATCTCGCACCTCGCTACCTACGGTCTCGCCTTTGTTCCCGCGTTCGTGTGGCTTGCAGACGAGATGGGCGCAGTGGTCTTGGGGATCGCGGTGCTGATCCTGCTTCCTCATCTCGTCCAGGACGACGGACGCCCGGTGAGCGCCTACATCTCTGCCATCAAGGGGACCGTCGCAGACGCCGACGACTTCCTCTTTACGGCCGTCGACCAAAGCTTTCACTTGGTCGCGCTGTTCCTCGTCGCGTTGGTGGCGGCGAGTTAGTCCGTTCAGTAGCCGGCCTCGCTATCCCGCGGTCGGGGAGCGGCGGTCTACGTCTGAGCGACCATCCGCCACGCTGGGGATCACCAGTTCGCTTTCAGGATGCGGCGTAGATTCAGCGGCCACCGTCACGGCTCGGCCCAGGTCTCCTGCAGACTGGTAGCGATCCGCCGGATCCTTCGCCATTGCACGCCGGACGATCTCGCTGAGCTCCGGCTCGCCGGGGCAATCCGGAGCGACCTCCGCGATCGGGGGTGGCGGCTCGCTGACGTGCGCCACGATCTTCGAGACCTCCCTCGCCCTCGGGAACGGCACCTGCCCTGTGAGTGCCTCGTACAGCACGCATCCGAGCGCGTACACGTCGGTGCGGGCGTCCGTCTCGCCTGCCTGCACCTGCTCGGGCGCGGCGTAGTCGACCGTGCCCACCCAGCGCCCGGTCCTCGTCAGCCCGGTGGTAGAGCTCGTGAGCTTCGAGAGCCCGAAGTCGGTCACATAGGCGTGCGGGGCGCCGTCGCGATTCTCGATCAGGACGTTCCCGGGCTTCACGTCGCGGTGCACGAGGCCGCGTTCGTGCGCGGCGTGGAGGGCGGACGCCACCTGGGTGATGATCGGCGCCGCTTGCCTCGGGTGGAGCTTCTCCTCGCAGGCGATGATCGCCCCGAGGTCCGTTCCGTCGACATAGCGCATCGCCAGAAAGAGTTGCCCCTCCCACTCGCCGGCCTCGTAGACGGGGATCACGTTCGGGTGGTCGATCAGCGCCGCAAGGCGTGCTTCGCGCTTGAAGCGCTCGCGGAAGAGTCGATCGTCAGCAAATTCCGGACTGATTAGCTTGAGCGCCACCCGGCGCTCTAGCGAGAGCTGGGTGGCGAGGTACAGAACGCCCATTCCGCCGCGGCCGATGACGCCCTCGATCCGATAGCCGGCGAAGGACGATCCGACGGGAAGCTCGATCGCCATTTGCCTCCTTATACCAGGCAGCACCTCTGCCCAGGCAGGCGCGACTGGGCGTTTGCGACCCGTGCGTCGTTTGGCTGGCAGGGCGCCCTCCGCGGCGGTAGGTTCTTACCGTGACGGAGCAGGTCGAGCCACTGGACCCTCACGATCCCTCCGGTTCCGAGACGCCTGCTTTCCTGCTCCACGCCGGACGCCGCATCCCGGTCGGGCCTGGGGGAGTGGCGATAGGAAGGGGCGAGGAGAGCGACGTGATGCTCTCGAGCGAGCGCGCGTCTCGCCAACACGCGCGTGTTTACGGCGACGGCAAGGGGGGGTTCTGGGTCGCCGATCTAGGATCCCGACACGGCACCTCGCTGAACGGCGAGCGCTTCCGCAACGACGAGCGCAGGCTCCAGAGCGGGGACAGGATCTCGTTCGACGGCGAGGTCGTGCGTTTCATCAGCGGGGATGGGACGAAAGTGGCTTCGCGGGCGCTTCCGATCACGGGCACCCAGATCGTTCCCTTCGACGGCCGGCGGCTTGCGCTCGGCCGCGACCCGACCAACGACGTGGTGCTCGCGGACCCGAACGTGTCGCGCTTCCACGCCGAGGTCGTCGCCAAGGACGGCCTGATCGAGCTAGTGGACCTCGGCTCGAGAAACGGCACGCGGCTCGACGGTGAGCTGGTCCAGCGGGCACTGGTCACCGCTGGGGCTGAGATCGGGATCGGCCCCTTCGGTCTCATATTCGACGGCACCAGCTTCGTGTCGCGGGACGATCGTGGCGCGTTGCGGCTCGACGCCGAGGACGTTTTTGTCGCGGCCAGGGATAAGCAGATACTGGCGGAGACCTCGCTCGCCATCGAGCCCGGTGAGTTCATCGCGATCATCGGCGAGAGCGGTTCGGGAAAGAGCACGCTGATAAAGGCGCTCGCGGGAGTCGCGAGGCCGTCGGGCGGGCGCATCTCCGTGAGCGGCGATCCGGTCTCCGCCCGCCTAACAGACATCGGCTACGTGCCCCAGGACGACATAGTCCACGCTCACCTCACGGTGGCGGAGGCCCTCCGCTACGCGGCCCGCCTGAGACTGCCTCAGGACACGACGAACGAGGACATCGAGCGGGCGGTAACCCGCGTTCTGGACGAGCTCGCGCTCACCGAGCAAGCGAACACGCGCATCGGCTCGCTCTCGGGCGGTCAGCGCAAGCGTACGGCGGTCGCCGCTGAGCTGCTGAACCGCCCGAGCCTTCTCTTCCTGGACGAGCCGACAACCGGCCTCGACCCGGGGCTCGAGTCGAGGATGATGGCGCTTCTGCGCGAGCTCGCGAACAACTCGCGAGCCGTCACCGTAGTGACCCACGCGACCAAGAACTTGCGCCTCTGCGACAAGGTCGTGGTGATGGGGCGCGGCGGCGAGCTCACCTTCTACGGCGAGCCCGAAGCAGCCCCGGCGTTCTTCGGCACCGACGACTTCGACGGCATCTACCAGGCGCTCGAAGACCGTCCCGCCGCCGAGTGGCGCCGCGAATTCGAGAGCAGGTCCGGCAAGGACGTGGGCGCCGGTAGCGGCGACGGACGGGTGGCCACCGTCCCGGCGGTTCGCCGACCCAGCACGGGAAGGCGCATGCTTCCCCAAGCGCGTGTGTTGACCCGGCGCTACCTCCAGCTCCTTCTGCGCGACCGTCGCAACCTCGCGCTCTTGATCGGCCAGGTCCCGGTTCTTGCGCTCGCCAACGTCGGGCTCTTCCAGGCCGGTCTCTTCGATCGCCCGGGCGGCAGCCCGGGGGATGCCGTGCAGCTCCTCTTCCTGCTCTCGATCACCTCGATCTGGCTTGGCTCGATCGACGCCGCGCGCGAGATCGTCAAGGAGAAGAGCGTCTTCCAGCGGGAGGCAGCGATCGGAACGAGGCTGAGCGCCTATCTGGTCTCGAAGGCACTCGTGCTGTTTGCGCTCGTCGCGGTGCAAACGCTTCTGTTCGCGGGGATCGTGATGGCGTTCCGTCCTCTCGATGCCTCAGCCGGCACCTACGCTGCGGTCCTTGCGCTGCTCGTGCTGACAGGCTTCGTCGCCGTGGGAATGGGCCTTCTGATCTCGGCTGCGGTCAGCACCCAGGACCAGGCAATGAGCCTGAACCCGCTCGCGCTGATACCGCAACTCCTGTTCGCCGGAGCGATCGTCCCCGCCGACAAGATGGGCGAGCCCGTCCAGACGCTGTCCGCGCTGATGTTTGCGCAGTGGTCGTTCGCGGGCATCGGCACCTCACTCGACATGAACGAGCGTATCGCCGAGGATCCCCAGTTCGCGATGGCAGACCGTTTTGGCATCGACTTTTTCGACGTGCCGGAGGTGACCGCCGTGCTCGTCCTGCTCGCGTTCTTGCTCGTGTTCTTCGCCTCCACCGCCCTGCTGCTGCGCCGGCAGATGCGACTGTAGGGATTGTGCGCTGAGCCCATGGCTCTACTCGACTCGGACTCCTCACAGGCCGACTTCCTGAGTTCGGTTCCGATTCTGGCGGGCCTGTCCAAGGACCTCCGAGCGGAGATCGCCTCTCGATCGAGGTCGGTGGAGGTCCCGGCGGGGGCCTGGCTTTTCCGTCAGGGCGATCCAGGCAGCAGCCTCTACGTCGTCCGCTCGGGTCGTCTCGAAGTCGTGGCCGAGGTGCCCGAGTTGGAGGTGGTCCGTGTCCTCGGCCGCGGCGCAGTAGTCGGGGAGCTCGCCCTCCTCATGGAGTCACCTCGCTCCGCCTCCGTGCGTGTCCGTCGCGACAGCGAGCTACTCGAGCTGACGCGCCCCCAATTCGCCGAGCTGCTGACAACGGAGCCCGAATTCGCGCTGGCGCTCACGCGCGAACTGGGACGGGAGCTGCAACATAGCCGCGCGCTGACCCCCCCACGCAGACCGATCCCGGCGATGATCACGCTCCTGGCGGTCGAGCCGCTGGCGCTCATGCAGGAGGTGTCCCGTGGTCTGCTCTCCGGCATGCGTCAGTTCGGGGCCGTCGCCCAGCTCGATGACCCCGGAGAGGGGGCCGACGCGTCCGACTACGGTCCCCTGCTCGACCGCGCAGAGCGCACGCATCGTCAGATCCTGCTCGCCGCCGGACCGCCGACGGAAGGCGAGGGCTGGACGGAGTTTTGCCTTCGTCAGTCCGATCGGATCGTGGTCCTCGCGAGTGAGGGGGAAGTTCCGGAGTGGATCGCGCGATACCCGCAGCTCTCAGGCTGCGACCTCCTCCTTCATGGAGCGAGCGCACGCCAGGCCGATGCTGCGCGGTGGTGCGAGGCGCTCCGGCCGAGAACCACCCACCTGCTGCGCGCTGGATCGGACTTCGCCAGCGACATAAGGCGTGCGGCCCGCCGCCTCGCCGGCCGTGCTGTCGGCGTCGTGCTCTCCGGAGGAGGAGCCCGAGGCTTCGCTCATATCGGGGTGCTCGAAGAGCTCTTGGCGTCGGGCATCACGATCGACCGCGTCGGGGGATGCAGCATGGGCGCCTTCGTCGGCGCGATGTTCGCGATGGAGCACGATCCGGAGGCGATCCGCGCCCGCTGCCGGGAGGAGTTCGTGCTTCGTAGCCCTCTCAACGACTACACGGTCCCGTTCGTGTCGCTCGTGCGCGGCCAGAGGGCGAGGGCGACGCTGATGCGCACCTTCGGCTCCAGCACGATCGAGACGCTGCCGCGAGACTACTTCGCCGTGACCTGCGACCTGGTGAGCGGCGAGTTGGTCGTGCATCGCCAGGGTCCGCTGTTCGAGGCTGTCGGCGCGAGCATGTGCCTGCCGGGGTTGTTCGCCCCGGTGCCGCGGGGCGATCACCTGCTGGTGGACGGGGGCGTGCTCAACAATCTGCCCGTGCAGCCGATGGCCGCGATGGCCGAAGGACCGGTCATCGCCGTAGACGTGACCGCGCAGTTCCTGCCGCCCGAAGCGAGAGCGCCACGGAGGCGCCGCCCGCGGGCAAGGGAGTGGTCATCGCGGGCCCGACGAGTGGTGGTTGGAGTCGACACGCCGTTGCCGAGCCTGAAAGAGACACTGACGCGGGCAATCGGGATCGGCAGCGTCGACGCGGTGGAGCTGGCCCGGCGGCGCGCCGACCTGCTCATAACGCCCGAGACCGGCGTGGTCGGTTTGCTCGACTTCGAGCAGATCGACCGCATGGTGGAGCTCGGGCGGCGGGCGGCGGGCGCAGCCGTCGATGCGACACCGGGCTTTCCGGGCGACTGAGCGCTTGCCGGCGGCGAGTGGGACAGGCGGCGCGCTCCGGGAGTGAGCGCCTTGGGGGATACTCTCACGAGGATGTCCCAGGAAGACATCGAAAGGCTCCGCCGAGGCTACGAAGCGTTCAACGAGGGGGGCGTCGACGCGATAGTGGAGCGGCTTGCTCCCGAGATTCAGGTCCACGATCGCGAGAGCTCACCGGATCGGGAGACGTACCACGGCCGCGGCGGAATCAGAGAGCTTTTCGAGGCGACCGCAGAGGCCTTCGACGAGCTTCAACTCGAGCCGGAAGAGTTCATCGACCTCGGCGATCACACGATCGTCCTGGTGCGCCAGCACGTGCGTGGGAGGCGAAGTGGGGCCGAGTTCGTCGGGCAGATCGCCCACGTCTGGACGATGCAGGAGGGAAGAGCGATCGACTTGCGGATCTGCCGGGACAGGGAGCAGGCGCTGAAGGCAGTTCAGGGGGAAAGAGAGGTTCCGAGTCAGTAAGCGGCGTTGTGCGTAGTAATCGCGCGGGGACTCGACGAGGGCGCCTGGAGCGATCTCACTGACCCCCATCGTCGGTTGGACCAAGTGGTACTCGCTGCCTATGGGTGGGGTGATCTTGTGCTCGCGGACAAGCGGGCGATCAACCGGAGGCTCTACGAGCTCAACCAGAGCATCGCGACCGGAAACGCCGAGTACCCAGGGCCGGAGGCCTAACCCGTAGTTCTGGTCACGCTTCGGGGTTTCGAGACCGCCGCCCAATACGCGTTGACCCTGCAAATCGTCGGATGCGTACCCATCGCGCGCTCGTATGCGCGCCAGTCGCGCCGCCAAAGTGCTCCTTTGCATGCGAAGCGGTACATCTCGACGGACCATCCTCCGGATCGCCCCCCGGATCCGCACTCCGCCCCTCGACCGCGTGAACGCGGGGCGCGCGGGTCCCGCCGCCGCCCGACCCCACCCCCCCACGATGTGTGTGGATGGGGTCGGGCGGCGGCGGGGGATGAGCAGTTTGGGAAGGGATCAAGGCGGGGGCAGGTAGGGGTGCGGGAGTGGTTCAAGAGGACTGGTTGAAGTTGGTTGAAGAGGGAAGGGGCAAGGGGGGGTCGCCATACAAATTCGGATCGGCTCCGACTGGGGAGCAGAAGGAGTTGCGGAGCCGATGGGACGGGACAGAGAGCTGGTCGGCTGGATCGCTCGGATGGGAGCGGTCGGGATCGGGCACGTCCAGGCGCGGTTCGGCATTTGCAGGTCGGTCAGCTACGAGGTCGTAGCGCGGCTGGTCGAGGCGAGTCTGATCGAGCGCATAGCGACGCTTCCGGGCGATCCGACGCTTCTCTGCGCGACGCCGCAGGGGATCATCTACGCCCGTCTCGGCCTACCGCCGGCGCGGGTGACTCCGGGCGCCGTCGACCACTGGCTTGCCTGCGCGGACACGGCCCTTTGGGCCGAGCGGCGCTGGGCCGCCGACTCGTTGATGTCAGAGCGAGAGCTTCGCTTCGCGGAGCTCGACGCATCGAAGCCGATCGCCAGCGCGATCGTCGGCGAACTGCCCGATGGTCGCCCGCGGCTTCACCGCCCGGACCTCGTTGTTCACCACGAGGGGCTGACGATGGCGATCGAGGTCGAGCTGACGCCGAAGGCGCCGCGGCGCCTGCTCACGATTGTTCGCGCCTGGCGGCGCGCACGGCAGGTGGATCAGGTCCTTTACCTGTGTCCACCCGGCCCCACCCAGCGGGCCGTGGAGCGGGCTGTTGAGAGCGCGTACGCGCAGGAGCGGGTGATCGTGCGCGAGCTGGGATCACTGCGATGAGCACGCTCGCCATCCAGACTGGGCAAGCACCGAGGCCGCACGCGGCGGAGGCGGGAGTGGATCGAGCCGACCGCGCGACGCTCGTCTGCCTCCGGGAGTCGCTTCGCGAGGCGAGGAGAGCCGGAGATCAGCGCTCGCCGTTCGCGATCATCGCCGCCTCCCTGGATGAGCTGGGCGTCGAGCTCCCAGAGCGCTCAGATCGCCCGGTCGACCTCCAACAGGCGCGAGACGAATGGCTCCAGCGGGTTCGAAGCTCGCGCCGTGCGGAGAGCACCGTCACGGCCTACCGGATCGCCCTGGACGACTTCCTCAAGTGGCTTCGTGATCAGGGGGCGCTGGGCCGCCGATGTCGCGAGCAGACGGTGGTCGCATACCTCGAGGACTACCGCGGCCGCAACGGGCCAGCAGCGGCGACCTACTACCGGCGCTTCACGCTGCTGCGCCGGTTCTTCCGTTGGCTCTCCGCGCGCAGCGGTACGCCGGATCCGTTTCTTGAGCTTGAGCCGCCACGGAAGCCGGCGCAGGCCGCCGATTGGTTGACGCCGGCCGAGTTTGGCCGGCTGCTCAGGGCCGCAGCCGAGCCGGTCCGCGCCCACCGCGGGATGGCCGAGCGTGACCGGCTGGTGCTGCTGACGCTTGTCGTAACCGGGCTTCGGCGCTCGGAGCTGATCGGGCTCGACTGGGGCGACGTGGACCTCGAAGGCGAGCGCCCCTCGGTGCTCGTGCGCTCTGGGAAGGGAGGGCGCCCGCGGCGGCAGCCACTCGTCCCCGCGCTCGCCTCGGAGCTTTCTTCCATTCGGGCGCGTGAGCGACCGCATGCCGATAGCGCGGTGTTCCGCGGGCTGCGTGGCGGGCGCCTGCAGGCAACGATCCTGGCGGGCATCATTCGCCGCGCGTCCATCGGCGCCGGACTCGAGAAGCGAGTCACGGCCCACACGCTTCGCCACACCGCCGCGACGTGGCTTCGAAGCGCCACCGGCGATGCCCGCCTGGTCGCCGAGTACCTCGGCCACGCCGACCTCTCGACCGTCCATCGCTACGCCCACGTCGCCAGCGAGGAACTCGACGCCGCCGCCGCGAAGATTGCGGAAATTGCGACACTCCGAAACGCTTGACCTCGCGCGCCGTCGAGGGCCGCTGCTAGCGTTCGGACCGCGGCGTGGAGCGATGCCGGCAAGCCACTGGCGAGAGCCGGGCGCCCGCGCCGAGCGATTCCATAGAGATCGCCGAAGGACCCCCGTCAAGCGCAAACGTGACGAGTTCCTGGCGAAAAGCCACATAGGAAAACCCCGCCGGAGCGGGGCTTTCCCTTAGCAGGCCTGTAAGCCGGATTCTGTCGTGTGCTGCCATCTGTCTCGCCGGGGACTGCGTCCCCGGGGGGCCCCGTTCGCCGGGGCCCTGCGGCCTACCTGGACCTCGCCGGGCCGGGTCGTCGGTCCTGTTTGGCCTTGCACCGGACGGGGTTTGCCCTGACGCGCCGCGTCACCGTGGCGCCGGTGCGCTCTTACCGCACCTTTTCACCTTTGCCTGTGCGCGGCTCACGTGAGGCCGCGCCATCGGCCGTGTCGTTTCTGTGGCACTTTCCCGCGGGTTTCCCCGGGTCGGCGTTACCGACCGTCCTTGCCCTGTGGTGTCCGGACTTTCCTCGAGGAGCCTCACCCCCCGCGGCTGCATGGCCTGCGAGAGATCAAGTGTACGCCGCAAGCAGCGGCGCGTCCAGTGCCCCGCAACCCGTACACCGACTACCCCATACGGGTGGGTTTTCGCGGCCCCGCGGGGCCGTTCCCTACCTGGTTTCTGGGCTCCGCGGGGCCGCGTTGCCTTAGCGGAGCTCCGAGCCGCAGCCCGGGCAGCCGCCGTCGGCCGAGATCGAGCCTCCACAGACGGGGCAGTCGGCGCGACCCTCAGCGACCAGGTCCGCCCAGACGGCGAGGATCGAGTCCTCGAGGGTGACGCCGCCCGGCTCGAACAGCCTCGCCGCGCCGCGGCCCGCCTGCGGCCGCTCGGCGACGGCTCGCTCCCGGGTCGCCAGCGCAGCCATCGTCAAACCCTCCTGTAGACGCCGATCACCCGGCCGAGGACCTTGGCGTCACGGGTGCGGATCGGCTTGTAGGCCTTGTTCGCGGGCTGGAGCCGGACCCGGTCCTTCTCGCGATAGAAGCGCTTCACGGTCGCCTCGTCCTCGATCAGCGCCACCACAATCTCGCCGTTGTCGGCATCAGCGGCCTCGCTCACCACCACGTAGTCGCCTTCGAGGATGCCGGCGTCGCGCATGGAGTCGCCCTTCACCTGGAGGATGTAGTCGCCCTGCTCGCCACCGATCGCCGCGGGGAGCTGTACGTACTCCTCGATGTTCTCTTCGGCGAGGATCGGCTCACCGGCGGCGACGTGTCCGACCACCGGCAGCCCGGGACTGCGCATGGCGCGCTTCGCCCGGTCCACCAGCAGCTCGATCGCCCGCGGCTTGGTCGGGTCGCGGCGCAGCAGCCCCACCTTCTCCAGGTTGGCCAGGTGAGCGTGCACGGTTGAGGACGAATGCAGCCCGACGGCCTTGCCGATCTCGCGGACGGTGGGCGGGTAGCCGTACCTGGAGGCGTAGCGGCGGATGAAGTCGAAGATCTCCTTCTGGCGCTTGGTCAGATCCACCGTCTATCTCCCCTCGGACTGCAGAGACTCTCGTCCTCCGCGCTCAACCCGGCTCCTACGGGAACACATGTTCGTAAGACTAGCTCGTCTCGCGGACGGAAGCAAGTGAGCCATTGCGGCGTCCGTGGGTGTCATCAGAGGCCCACTAGAATCGACCCCACCCGCGCCTGTGGCGGAACTGGTAGACGCGCAAGGTTGAGGGCCTTGTGGGCCGCAAGGCCCGTGGAGGTTCGACTCCTCTCAGGCGCATGCGAAAGCCCCGCTCCGGCGGGATTTTCGTCGTTTAGGCGAACGCGCCGACGTCCCCCATGCTGGTGACGACTAGGCCCCGTACGGACCGAAGACGTCACGGGCGATGTCGAGTCCCGGGACATCCGGGGTGGGGGGTCGTTCGTCTGCCTGCATCCCTGGCTTGGTCCTCTCATCGCCGCGTGGTGGAAGGGCAATCTTCACGACGCCCCATTCACCATCCTCCTCTTGCCGCGGCCGCCATTGATGGGCGCCACGGTCAGGATGCTCCGCAGCGAGTCGAATACAAAGCTGTTCTGCTTCGTTGCGCTTCACGGGAACATGGTAGGCGCGCACCTATCCCTTGGCCAAGGGGCCTAAGCGGAGGCCCAAAGCAGATGGCAACGACAGAACCGACCGTCTGGTCTTCAGCGCACCGTCTAACTAACCGCGACCAACCCTAATCCTTTGGGCCGGCCACGTCCGGGCGTGGACGCCGCTCAGATCTTGAGCAGGACCAGCGTGTTGACGGCGAACAGGATCGCGAAGAAGACGGTCCAGCGATCCAGGTTGCGCTCCACCAGCGAGCCGCCGCCGAGGGCGCTTCCGGTCTGCCCGATCCCGAACGCGCCGGAGAGCCCGGCGTCCTTCCCCGAGTGCAGGAGGATGAGGAAGATCAGGACCACGGAGATGACCACCTGGACAGCGCCGAGCATGGTTTCCATCGCCACGGCAGTGTAGGGAACGGCCGGCGGTTGCTCTCTACGAAGGAGGGCCCCCGGATCGCTGGCCGCGCAGGCGGTCCAGCCGCTTGAGGATCTCGATCGCCTCGCGGCGAAGCTCGGCGTCCTGGCGACGCCAATCCGCCTCCGAGAGCTTGCCCTGCCGCCGATCGAGCTCCGCGTCGCGGATCTCGCGGTACTTGGCCTCTTTGCGAGCCTCGATTTCGGCGATCGCGGGGTCCTCCAGGCCGGCCTCGGCCGCCTCCACCTCGGTTTCCGAGCGGCGCAACGGGCCGGCCACGAACCAGGCGACGATCGCGACGATCACCAGGGCGAGAACGATCTCCACGGCGCTACAGGCTAGGAGCACCCGGGCCTGATGGCGCTTTTCAGACCCATGCGGTCTGAAAAGCGCCAACCGGCTCGCCGTCTACGCGCGTCCCAGCTCTCGAGCGAGCCGCGCCGCGTAGACGTCGGAAACGCGGCGGCGGCGAGCCTCCGGGGCCGGCCAGATCGCGACCAGGCCGCCGATCACCGCGATCGCGCCCCCGAGCCAGATCCAGCTGACCAGCGGGTTGACGTTGACCCGGAAGTTCGCCGGAGGTGGGTCCCTCAGGTAGCGCTCTTGGATCGAGCGGATCGCCAGGCCTTGCAGGAAGCCGAGCTGGCGCCCCGCCTGCGCGTCTCCCGGGGGCACCCGTTGCGCGATCCGGCGCAGGCGCCGGTCGGCCCCGTTGATGAGCGGGTCCAGCGGCGCCAGGTCGGGCTGCATGGCAGTCCAAAAGTCGCCGCCGGCGGTCGTCCTGCGGCCTACCTCGCTGGTCACCTCGCCCTCGAAGAAGCTCCTGATCGGCCCTGCGCCGCCCGGGCTCCCCATCCCTGCGTAGTAGTTGCGGGACGGGTGAAGGGTCGTGTAGGGCTGTCCATCCTTTTCAACCGCGAGCACCGAGCCGAACGTGAGCCGCTGCTCGGCCGGCTCGATGACCGCGGTCGGGCGCACGTAGGTGACCCGGTAATCGTCGACGGTGGCCGACTCCCCTGGACGCAGCCGCAGGTCGCGACTGGTCTGAAAGCTCGAGGACGCCGCCACGGCGATCAAGAGGACGGCGACCCCCGCGTGAACCACGTAGCCGCCGTAGCGGCGACGGTTGCGCGAGAACAGCGCCAGGAGCGCGCGCGGGTAGGAGCCGCCCACCAGCGCCCGGTAGCCGGCCGCGCCGCGCCCGAACTCCTGCGCCAGGGCGGTCAGCGAGAAGGCGGCGAACGAGAACAGGACCAGCGCCAAAGGCTCCGAGCGCGCGCCGGTGAACGCGAACAGCCCCACCGCGGCGATCAGCCCCACCACGGCGGGGACACCCAGAAGCCGCCTCAGGGCACCCGCGCTTACCCGGCGCCAGGCCAGGAGCGGGCCGATCCCGGTGAACAGCACCAGCAGGATCGCCAGCGGCGTCGTATAGCGGTTGAACCAGGGCGCGGCGAGCGAGGCCTTGTCGCCCGTGAACAGCTCGGAGATCAGCGGGAAGAACGTGCCCCAGAAGATCACCGCCGCCAGCCCCACGAGCAGCAGGTTGTTGATCACGAACACCGCCTCGCGGGAGGCGAGCGACTCGATCCGCTTGGTGGAGCGAAGGTCGTCGAGGCGCGAGACGATCAGCAACGCCGAGCCGATGATGACGACCGCGATCAGCCCCAGCAGCGGGCCGCCGACGGTGGAGGCGCCGAAGGCGTGGATCGACTCCAGGATCCCCGAGCGGACCAGGAAGGTGCCGAGCAGAGCCAGCGTGAAGGTGCCGCAGATCAGCGACGCGTTCCAAACCCGCAGCATGCCGCGCCGCTCCTGGACCATGATCGAGTGCAGGAAGGCCGTGCCGACGAGCCACGGCATCAGCGATGCGTTCTCAACCGGGTCCCACCCCCAATAGCCGCCCCAACCGAGCTCCGAGTAAGACCAGCGGGCACCGAGCAGGATGCCGATCCCCAGGAGCAGCCAGGCGATCAGGGCAAAGCGCCGGGTGGCGCGGATCCAGCTCGCGTCCAGCCGCCGGGTGACCAGGGCGCCGATCGCGAAGGCGAACGGGATCGAGAAGAAGACGTAGCCCGAGTAGAGCATTGGCGGGTGGATCGCCATCGCCGGGTGGCGGAGCAGCGGGGTGAGCCCCACGCCCTCGGCGGGCGCCGGGTCGAGCCGGGCGAACGGGTTGGCCTCGAACAGCATCAGGCCGACGAAGAAGGCGCCGAGCCCCATCAGCACCGCGGTCGCCCAGGGCGCGATCTCGCGGTACCTGCTCCGGGTCGCGAACAGGACCGCCGAGGAGGTCAGTGACAGCACCCAGGCCCACAGCAAGAGCGAGCCCTCCTGGCTCGACCACATCGCGGTCAGCTTGTAGAAGCCGGGGGTGGTGGTGGACGAGTGCTCGGCCACCACCTGAAGCGACAGGTCGGTGCGGGCGAAAGCCAGCTCGATCACGACCACGCAGACCGTCAGCAGCGCGGCGAACGCGTACACGGCGCGCCGGGCCGAGTCGGTGAAGCGCCGGTCGCCCCGCGTCCCCGCCAGCGCGGCCACCGCGCCGTAGACGGCGACCAGGAGCGCGAGGAGTAGGCAGGCGGCGCCGACCGTGATCACAAGCCGGCCATCACTCGGTGATGATCACGTGCTCCGGGTCCCGCTCGGCCTCGGTCTGGAACTTCGAGGGGCACTTGGTGACCAGGCTGTCGCGCTCGGCGACGAAGGTGCCCTCCTCGACCTTGCCGGTCACGATCACCTCGCGCCCGTCCCTGAACGGATCCGGCACCTCGCCGTTGTAGCGGACCGGGATCGAGGCCTTGCGATCGTCGCGGTCGGCCACCCGGAAGTCGAGCTCGGAGCCGCGATGCTGAATCGAGCCCGGGACGACGACCCCGGTCAGGTCGTAGGAGCTGTCGGGCGAGGCGTGGAGTATCTCCGACGGCTGCTTGGCCTCCGTCGAGGCGCTGAACGACGTGTAGACGAGCGCCACCGCGAGCAGCACCGCGGCGCTCAGGGCGACGATCAGCCGGATCTTCCGTTTGCGAGCGGGATCCATCGGGCGTGTGGCGATTATCGCAAGCGGCCGTTTACACCCATGCTCGTCGCGAGGGACCGGTGAGTCAGGCTGTTGGGCGACTTATCGCAAGGCGGCGCTGCACTTGTCTCAAAAATATGCAAAAAAACTAGACAAGTACGCTACCATCGAAACCATGTCGAGAGGCTCCGGATCCCTGAACCGAGGTGGACGACCCAGCGCGGCCGCGGTGGTCCGCCGCCGGATCGAGCGCGGCGGGGACCGCTTTTGGCGCGTGCGCGACTTTGCCGACCTTTCGCCCTCGGCCGTCGCGCGAACCCTGGCTCGGCTCGCCGAGGAGGGACTCCTTGAGCGACCCCGCCGGGGCCTCTACTACCGACCTCGCGAGACCCGCTTTGGGATGAGCATCCCCTCGGCCGCAGCTGTTGCCGCGGAGTCATTGCGCGTGCCGGTTCAGCCCGCTGGCTTGACAGCTGCGAGCGTCCTGGGATTCACCACTCAGAACCCAGCCCTCAGCGAACTGGCAACGCCGGCCAACAATCCGCCGACGGCCATCTTGCCGGCCAAGGTCAAGACGCGTCGTCCTGAAGCGCGGCTCCGACTTTCCGAGCGCGAAGGGGCGCTGCTGGAGCTGCTGCGCGATCGGGCCAGCAGCAGCGACCTGAGCTTCGACGAGACGCACCAGCGCCTCCTAAGCCTGCTGGCCAAGGGTGAAACCTTCGCCAAGCTGGCCCGAGCCGCGCTGCATGAGCCCCCTCGCGTTCGGGCAATGCTTGGTGCCTTGGGACAAGAGCTCGGCGCAGACGAGCGAACCCTGAGTCGACTCCGTGGAGGCATTAATCCGCTGTCGCGGTACGACTTCGGCCGCCTGGGCCCACTCCCATACGCGAGGGAGTGGCAGGCTCAATGAGGCTCTTCGAACACGAGGACTTTCAGGAAGCGATCACAGCCGCAGCGGCGTCGACGGATTTGTCAGAACCCTTCCTCGAGAAGGACTACTACATCACCGAGGTGCTGCGGCTGATCGCGGAAAGGTACGGGGAGAAGGTGATCTTCAAGGGCGGAACGAGCCTCTCGAAGGGCTGGGATCTCATCCAGCGCCTGTCAGAAGACGTCGATCTGCTGGTGGTCCGGGATCGCTTCGAACCCGCTCTGGGCAAAGCGCGATCCGAGACAGAGCTGGCAACGATGAAAGACGTAGTCGACTCCCACCCCGGGCTTTCCTGGAGCGAAGAGGATTCGCTGAAGTTCGGCGGCTCGCGGCGCGATGTCTTCGCCTATGACCCGCGTTTCCGCACGCCTGCCCTGGCCCCCACGGTGATGACGGAGCCCGGCGTCGCTGGCGGGGATCGTCCAACCGAAGACCTCCAGATCGAATCCCACCTGGCACGATTCGTTCGGACCCAGGGTCAGGAGGACATGGCCGATGACACCACCCGGTTCGGTGTCACCACCCTTCATTTCCGCCGCACATTTGTGGAGAAGCTCTTCCTGATTCACGCCCTTGTTGAGCGTCTGAAGGAAAAAGGCACGCCTCTGGGCCGCGACGCACGTCACTACTACGACCTACATGCCCTGGCCAGCGAGGAACAAGTTCGCCGGATGCTTCGGTCATCCGATTACAAGGAGATCAAGAACGACTGCGAGCAGCTGAGCCAGAAGTTCTTCAGGAAGAAGTATCGACGGCCACCAAACCTGAGCTTCGCCACTAGCGACGGTCTCTTCCCCTCGACCGATCTGCGTGCCCAGATCGAGCCTGACTACGCCGAGCAATGCGGGCTCCTTTGTTACGGCGAGGTACCTCCATTCGATCGAGTGGTTGGCCGCCTCGAGGAACTGCGGGACCAGTTATGACGCCGTGGTGGGCGGATGAGGAGGCCTTCGCACGCATGACCGGGCTCGGCTTGCTGGTCGAGGTTGGGGGGGTCGGAGCCCTGGCGTTTATTGGCTTCGGTCTTCGGTGAGCTCTCGGATCCAGAACTGATAGCCGCGGCGCTGGTGATCTCGTTCGGGGCGCCGGCCCTCGGGATGCTCCTAGTGGCCCCCGGTTTCACGATCTCCTCGAGCCCCGGCCGACTGATCCTCGGGCTTGCCACGATCGCGCAGCTGGCGGTGCTCGCGGCACAAATAGCGGACTACGGCGATCCCAGCCTCGGGATCGAGGGGGGCGCGGTCGCGTTCCGACTCGTGTCCGCCGCATTCGTGGTCCTCGTCCTGACGGGGGGTGTGCGTGCGTTCACCGCCACTCGTCCGGGCCGACGCCTCTCAAATCGCGGAGGAATCGCCTCACGCGTCGGATTGGTCGCCGCATTGGCATTACTCGGGGGCGGGGCGGTTGCCGCGCTTGCCGACCAAACGGGGCTCAGATGCGCGGCGTTCAGCTTTGATGGAGATCGCTGGAAATCGAATCGCGAGCGGGTCGCCGAGAGCCTGGTTGAGTGCGAGACCCTGATCGGAAAGACTCGAGTCGAAGTCCGCGAGATGCTCGGCCCAGGTGGCAGCAAGGGAAGAACAGAGCAACTCGACGCCGGCTGGGTGAGCGATGCGATCGGACCCGGCGACGGACAACTGCTGATCATCAACTACGACAGCTCCAGCGTGGTGCGCAGAGCGCATCTGTTGTACCCGCCGGATTGATCGGCGGGCTTCCCGGATAGGCTCGTTGCGTGGCCGACGAGCGAGTCCTGCTGATCACGGGCGCCTCGAGCGGGATCGGCGCCGCGACCGCGAGGCGGGCGGCGGAGGCCGGGTACCGGCTGGTGCTCGGCGCGCGGCGCGAGGATCGGCTCCGCGAGCTGGCCCAGGAGCTGGGCGGGGCGCAGCGCGCGGTCGCCCGCCGCTGCGACGTCTCGGAGTGGGAGGACAACCAGGCGCTGGCCCAGGCGGCGCTCGATTCCTTCGGCCGCATCGACGCGGTGTTCGCGAACGCCGGCTTCGGCGCTCAGCGCGGCTTCCTCCAGGAGTCGGTCGAGCACTGGCGCTCGATGGTGCTGACCAACGTCCTGGGCGTCGCCCTGACGATCCGCGCCACCCTCCCCCACCTGCTCGAACGAGGCAGCGGCCACTACCTGATCACCAGCTCGGTGGCCGGCCGCCGCGCAATTCCCGGCTCGCTCTACTCGGCCACCAAGTGGGCGGTGACGGCGATCGGCGAGGCCCTGCGCGCCGAGCTTCGCCAGATGCACGACAACACCGGCATCCGCGTGACCTTGATCGAGCCGGGGATGACCGACACCGAGTTCTTCGACCAGCGCCCGCAGAACGCGCTCGCCGACGACGACCTCGCCCGCGCCGCGATGTACGCGCTCGCCCAGCCCGAGCACGTGGACGTGAACGAGGTCCTGATCCGCCCCACGACCCAGCCCACCTGACCAAGCGCACTGGCGATCACCGCACCAGGGCGCCGATCACCTCTTGCCACCAGGCGCGTTCCGTCTCGTCGTCGGCCTGCTGCAGGCATTTGCGCGCCTGTCTTTGCACCTGCATAGCGCTGCCGACGATCAACAGGGCGCCGGTGACCGCATAGCGGCCGTCCTCCAGCGCCACAACCGAGCCCGGCTGGTCGTGGCGACCGCGCATGTGCTCGACGACCACCCTCCCCGCCACGGCACTGGGGCGGGCGGGGTCGCCGTCGGTCGACGTCCAGGAACGAACACTGAAGATCGGCGGATGCCCGGAGAATGTCGTCCTCCGCCCCACCCTCGGCCCGATTGGGCCGGTGCGCCAGCGCTCGATCAGCTCCTGGAAGTCGCCTGCCACCTCCTGGCGGACCACCAGGTGCAGCCTGTCGCCGGCCTCGACCCGGGTTGATCCGCGGGGCAGAATCGCCTCGCCGCCACGCACGATCACGCTGACCAGCGCCTCACGCGGAAGCCCCAGCTCTCGGACCCGGCGCCCGGCGATCGCGTCGTCGTCGCCGACCACGAACTCGACCACCTCGGCGCCCAGCCCGCGGATCGTTCCCGTCTCCGCGAGAGGTCGGGGCAGGGCGGGTCTCGTGGTCGTAACCCCCAGCGCTTTGGCCAGCGCCTCGAAGGTCGTCCCCTGGACGATGGTCGAGATGAGGACCGCGAAGAAGACGATGTTGAAGTACTCGAGGCTGTTCGGGACGCCGCTGATCACCGGGAAGGTCGCCAGCACCACGGGAACCGCGCCGCGCAGCCCCGCCCAGCCCAAGACCACCCGCTCGGGGGCGCTGTAGCGATCGAAGGCGGTGGCCAGCGCCGTGGCCAGCGGCCGGGCAACGAACGCGACCACCAGGGCGATCAGGGTTCCCTCCACGAGCACGTCCCCGAGCTGACTGGGGAAGACGAGCAGCCCGAGGGTGAGGAAGAGCGCGATCTGGGCGACCCAGGCGAGGCCCTCGTGGAAGGCGGTGACGGTGCGCTTGGCGGGGATGTGCGCTCCGCCGAGCGCCAGCCCCGCCAGGTACACGGCGAGGAAGCCCGAGCCATCGATGGCCGCCGCGCCGCCGTAGGCGAGGCCGGCGGTGGCGATCGAGGCCACCGGGTAGAGGCCGGCGGTCTCCAGGTTGAGGCGCCGGAAGGTCCACACCGCGCCCGCCCCCACGGCCACCCCCACGACCAGGCCGATGCCCAGCTCGCGCGCGAACAGCAAAGCCATGTCGGCGATGCCGTAGCCGGAGAGCTGGATCCAGTCGATGAACCCGAGCACCAGCAGGATCGCCACCGGATCGTTGAACCCGGACTCCGCCTCCAGCGTGCGGGCAAGCCGGCGCCTCAGGGTCGAGCCGCGCAGATGGGCGAAGATCGCCGCTCCGTCGGTGGCGGCGAGGATCGAGCCGAGCAGAAGCCCCTCCAGCAGCGAGAAGTCGAGCAGCCAGCTCGCTGCCAGCCCGGTGACGACGGCCGTCGCGATCGTCCCCAACACCGCCAGCGAGAGCGCCGGCCGCAGCACCGGGCGGATCTCGAGATGGCCGGAGGTCAGCCCCCCTTCGAACAGGATCAGGGCGAGGGCGATGACGCCGATCGTCCGGGCCAACTCGTAGCTGTCGAACTCGATCCAGCCCATGCCGTCGGAGCCGATCGCCATCCCCAGGGCGAGGAAGAGGACCAATCCGGGCAACCTGATGCGTGCAGCGAGCAGCGCCGCCGCGATTCCCGCCGCGAGCAGGGACCCGGCGACGAGGATCAGCTCGGCGTCGTTCACCGCCACAGCCTTTCACCCGGCGCGGGCCCAGCCATCGCCGGCGCTCGACCCCACCGACTGCCCGGCTACAGTCCCGGGCCATGGCGGAGAAGGACCTCCCCTTCGCGGGCCTCGCGCGCCTAGCGGAGGCGGTGCGGGCGGCTGAGGTATCGCCGCGGGAACTGGTCCAGCTCTATCTCGAGCGAATCGGGCGGCTCGACCCGCAGCTGAACTCCTTCCGCGTCGTGCGGGCCGAGCCGGCGCTCGCCGCCGCGGTGGAAGCCGAGAAGCGTCGCTACTCGGACGGCCAGGCGCCGCTGCTCGGGGTCCCGATCGCAGTCAAGGACTCGCACGACGTGGCGGGCGAGCTGACCACCCACGGCACCGGCTGTATCGATGAGCCGGCGACCGAGGACTGCGAGCTGGTCAGGCGGCTGCGGGCCGCGGGGGCGATCGTGATCGGCAAGACCAACCTCCCGGAGCTCGCCTTCGCGATGTTCACCGAATCCCCGACCTGGGGCGTGACGCGAAACCCGTGGAACCTGGAGCGCACGCCCGGGGGCTCCTCCGGGGGAAGCGGAGCCGCCGTGGCTGCGGGGCTGGCGGCCGCCGCCACCGCCTCGGACGGAGCGGGATCGATTCGCTATCCCGCCGCCTACTGCTCCCTCTTCGGGCTCAAGCCGCAGCGTGGCCGCATCCCGGTGGACCCGGACACCGAGCACTGGCACGGGATGTCCGTAAATGGATGCCTGACTCGAAGCGTCCTCGACACGGCGCTCTTCCTCGACGTCGCGGCGGGCGGCGGCAAGGCTTCCGACAAGCCGCCGCCTCCCGAGCGGCGCTTCGCCGAGGCGGCACGGACCCCGCCCGGCAAGCTGCGCGTTGCGGTCTCGGTCAAGGGCGCTCGCGCGCTGGCGCCCCCGATCCTCGACGAGCGCTGCCGGCACGCGGTCGAGGAGACGGCCGAGCTGCTCGGCTCGCTGGGCCACCAGGTCGCCTGGCGCGATCCCGACTGGGGAACCGTGGGCAACGGCGTCGCGGTCATGTACGCGCGAGCGGTCGCCGACGACGCCCGCCGGCTTCCCAACCGCGAGCGGCTGGGGCGACAGGTGCGAGGGGTCGCCCGCCTGGGGTCGCTGATCCCCGACTGGACCCTGCGGCGAACGAGGGCGGCGACCTCCAAGCACGCGGCGCGGGTCAACCGCATCTTCGACCAGCACGACGTGCTGCTCCTGCCCGTGGTGGGCGAGCCGCCGGTGCCGGTGGAGAAATGGGACTCCCGAGGCGGCAAATGGACGCTCGCCGGGATGACCAGAAGGACCGGCTTCGGGCCCCCTTGGAACTACCTCGGCAACCCGGCCGCCGCGGTGCCGGCCGGCTTCACCGACGATGGCCTGCCCCTGTCGGTGCAGCTCGTCGGCCGCCCGAACGACGAGGCGACCCTGCTCTCGCTCGCCGCTCAACTCGAAGCCGAGCGGCCCTGGGACGACCGCCGGCCCCCGATCGGCTAGTCCAAGCCCGGAGCGCGCAGCGTGTGGGGGCAGGCAAACCAGTCTCGGGGCCGGCGGGCCTCGTCGACGGCCCTGGGGGTGCTGGCGGCGGTCTTGCTCCTTCTCTCCGTTCTGGCCCTGTACGCCAACCGCGTTCTGTTCGACTCCGACCAGTTCGCGAACCACGTCGGCGCAGCGGTCGAGAAGCCCGCCGTCAAGGACGAGATCGGACGCCGGGTCACCGACGGCATCGTCGACCAGCAACCGGACCTGATCGCCGTCCATCCAGTGATCGAGGGCGTCGCCGCCGGGGTGGTCGGCAGCGGGGCCTTCAACGACCTCCTCCGTGCCGCCGTCCGCGACGTCCACCGGGCGATCTTCAAGCGGGACAAGAACACCGTCACCCTGACGGTTGCCGACGTCGGCGTCGTGGTCGGCTCCGCGCTTGAGCAGTTCGCCCCCAAGGTCGCAAAGCGGATTCGCAGCAGGAGCACCGCCCCAATCCTGGACGGCGAGCCACCCGGCTGGCTGCTGGAGCTGGCCCGGGTGGCCAAGGACGTGGAGGCACTGGCGGTGATCCTGGTGGTGCTGGCGATCGTGGCCGCGGCGGGCGGCCTGGCGCTGGCGCCCGACTGGCGCCGCCAGGTCTCGCTCCTGGGGATCTCGGTCGCGATCGGCGCCTTGGTGGCGCTGATCGGCTATCAACTCGCTCGCTCGGCGGTGGCCGGCCAGGCCTCGGACCCCGACACCCGCGCCGCGGTGGAGGCGGCCTGGGACACGTTCCTCGACGGCCTCCAAACCGCACTGCTGATCGCCGCCGGCGCCGGGGTGATCCTCGCCGCCGCAACCCGCGCGGTGGTCCGGCCGGTGCGCATCGAGCGCCCCGTCGAGGAGGCCTGGCGGCGCCTGACCACCGTCCCGGAGCGGCCCGCCGCCCGCGTGGTCCGCGGCGCGATCCTGGTCGCCGTCGGCGTTTTGATCATCCTCAACCGCGACGCGGCGATCGAGCTCGCCGTCCTCGCCGTCGGCCTCTACGTCCTCTACAAGGGGGTCGAGGAGCTGCTGCGCCTGATCGCGCCGCCGGCCGAGGCAGCTCCGGCTCCGGCGGCCGAGCGCGCCGCCGGCCCCGACCGGCGCCGCCTCCGGGTGGCGCTGGGGGCCGCCGGCGTTCTGTTCGCGGGCCTGGTCACCGCCGGGGTGATCTCGACCTTCAACACCACCAGCAGGGCCTCACCCTCCCTGGACGAGTGCAACGGCAGCGCCCGGCTCTGTGACGTGCCGCTCGCCGACGCCGTCCTCCCCGCCGCCCACAACGCGATGTCGGGGGCCGACATCCCCGAGTACCTGTTCGCCAGCCAGGACCATCGGATCTCACGGCAGCTCGACGACGGCGTCCGCGGCCTGCTGATCGACACTCACTACGGGATCCCGGCCGACGGCGGCGCGGTGAAGACCGACCTGGGGAAGCTCACCAGCGCGGAGCGCCGCGAGTACGTCGAGGAGATCGGCCAGGAGGCCTTCGACGCCGCCCTGCGAATCCGCGACCGGCTGGTCACCGGCGGGGATGCCGGGCACCAGATCTACATGTGCCACCGCTTCTGCGAGCTGGGGGCAGTGCCGCTGGACGAGGCGCTCGGCCAGATCCGCGACTTCGTCGTCTCGCACCGCAACCAGGTGCTGGTGATCGTCAACGAGGACTACGTAAGCGCCGAGAACTTCGTCGCGGCGGTCAAAAAGAGCGGGCTGGACGAGTACGTCTACAGGGGCCGGATCGACGGGTCGTCGCCGACCCTCGGCGAGATGATCTCGAGCGGCCGCCGGGTGATCCTGATGGCCGAGAACGAGGCGGGGGCGGAGCCCTGGTACCGCGACGGCTACGGCGACGTACTCCAGGAGACGCCGTACAGGTTCAAGCAGGCGTCCGAGCTGACCGACCCGCGCAAGCTGGCCCGGACGTGTGAGCCGAATCGTGGGTCAAGCGACAACCCGCTCTTCCTCCTCAACCACTGGATAGACACGAGTCCGGCGCCAAAGCCCTCAAACGCCGCCGAGGTCAACGACTACAAGACGCTTCTGGCCCGCGCCCAAGAGTGCGAGAAAGTGCGCGGCCAGGTCGCGAACCTGATCGCGGTCGACTTCTACGCCACCGGCGACCTGTTCAACGTGGTCGAGAAGCTGAACGGGGTCAGTGAACCAACGCCTTGAGGCCGACGACCACGAGGCCGAAGCTGGCGCTGATCACCGCCCCGAACAACGATGCCGCCCACGAGGACCTGGAGGCGCGGCCGATCGCAAACCCCCAGGCGAAGAGCGCCCCGACGCCGACCGCGATTGCGACGTTGACGGCGGTCTCGGTCGAGAAGGCCCCAACCGCGCCGAGGGCCAGCACGATCGCGGTCGGGAAGGCCGCCTGGACCAGTGGCCACTCCGCGGCCGCCAAGCCCCGAACCTCCGCCCAGCTCACGTGCCGCCCCGCCACGAGGCCCCGCGAGATCGCCTCGGCATAGACGTGCGCGAGCCAGAAGACCAGCATCGTCGTCACCACCGAGACCAGGATGTACTCGGCGTCGATGTCGCTGTCCTCGGACAGGGCGCCCACCAGGGAGGTGACGAGGATCTGCCCGTAGATCGCCCGCGCCGCGTTCGCCGGCAGGCGGCCGGATCTGGCCTCGCCAGTCATCGGGCGGAGCGTATCCGCGGTTAGGGCCGCGGCTCGATCAGGAGGGCATGCGCGACCGCGAGGGCCTCACCGTTCGGAGACAGCACGGCCGATCCCGCGTGACGTTTCCGGCCGTCGGCCCCGATCGGCCACCCGACCACCACGTGCTCCTCGCCCGCGTGGACGGGCGCGTCGATCCGCGCCGTGAGCCGGGCCAGCACGCTCACGGGCAGCTCCCCGTCCATGTAAAGGGCGAAGTAGGTCGGGCAGTCGAGCACGGCCCAGACGAGCTCCGGGAGCACGTGCCCCGATTTGTCGGCCGTCCACGAAGGCGGCGTCCACGGCGAGGCGACGAGCTGGCGACCCTCGACTGCGCCCGCGAACACCCCGAAGGCGTCCTCGCGCGCTCGCCCGCAGACGAAGCACTGACTGAAAAGGCCGTCGGTTGGCGCCCTGTAGCGCGCGGCCGCCAGGCGTGCCTCGTCCGGGCTCACCGGTGTGGGTACCTGGACGTCGAGCTCCGGCGCCGGCCGCGCCTCGGCGACGAGCGCCTCGCCGTCGAGCACGCGCACCGAGCCATCGCCCTCGCGCACGACGTCGAGCGGGGTGTCGAGCGGGACGGGACTTCTCAGAGTGACCTGGGCCGCTCCCTCGAGGAAGCCGGCGACGACGCCCGAGGAGTACCCGCCGTTGCCGCTCTCGAGCGGCCCGTTGAAGCGGCGTGGTATGGAGAGCGACTCGGCCACCGGCTGGACTATCGCCGAGCCGTGCGCTAGCGGGACGGGTCGCCGGCGCCTCCAGCGTCGCCGCCGGCCTCACCGAGCCCCTCGACCGCCTGCTGGGCCTTGTCGAGCACGCTGCCCTCTCCCTGCGAAGCCTCCATCGCTGGCGAAGACCCGCCCTCTTTCCCGGAAGTAGAGGAACAGGGGGAATGCGAAGCACAGTCCTCCCCAGGCCGCGAGGGCGAACGGCCACCACCGGCGGATGCCAACTCTTGCCGCCTCGCGCGGGAGCCATGCCAGGAAGACCACGGCGCACATAGCCAGGTCCGCGAACGTCAGGGCGGCGATCGTCGAGGAGAAAATCTGTTCCCCGAACTCGCCGGGCGCCAGGCCCTCCTCGGCCAGGAAGACGCCGACCAGGACGAGCTGCCCGAGGAGACCGGCGATCGCCAGGGCGAGAAAGGCGAGCGCCCGCGGGCTCGACTTCACCTCGACCGCCTCGCCTGCGGCGTGAGAGCGAACGTTTGGGGCTGCTGCTGCGCCGGGTGTCATCTGGAGATCACTCACCTTTCCGTGTGTTCAGCCTTTGCATGGGTGGATCGCCCGGATCGTCCCACTCGGAGGTGGGGCTGTCGGTCAACCTGGGCGAGGTGCGGGCATATTTCCTCGAGCGGATCCAGCGTCAGCTCGCGATCACCGGGGACGAGGACCTTGCCCCCCTGCTGGAGGA